>NZ_JBITMV010000012.1:0-230822 GCF_044466625.1 Micromonospora sp. NPDC049366 | reverse complement strand
GCCTCAAGACCACCACCGTCTACGACCAGGCGACCGCCTGGTCACACCGAACCCAACCCGTCGCTGCTTGACATCCAAGCTCCTGGGATGTCTGACCCCACGCCCGTACGCCCGCGGGACAGGGCAACCCCATGATCCGGTCGATCATGCAGTTGTGGTGCCTCACGAAAGGGGCGAACCGGCCCCGATCGGGCACCACAACTGCATGATCGTCGAGAAGGGGGTGCGGGGTCCAGGGCAGCGTGGGGGTCGGACTCTGTTAGGCGGGGGTGGGGTTGTCGTGGGGGGCTCGGCGTTGGGCCAGGGCGGCGAATGCGGTCAGGGACTCCGGATTGGCCAGGGCGCCGGTCGCGGCCGCCCGGTCGACCGGGGTGCCGGTGAGGATCTTCTTGACCGGCACCTCCAGCTTCTTCGCCGACAGGGTGCGGGGCACCGCGCGTACCTGGTGGATCTCGTCGGGGATGTGCCGCGGTGACAGGGCGGTGCGCAGCTCCCGGGAGATCTTCCGCCGCAGCGCGTCGTCCAGCTCCAAGCCGTCGGCGAGCACCACGAAGAGCAGCAGCTCGCCCGCGCCGCCCTCGTCGTCCTCCAGGTGGACCACGACCGAGTCGACGACCTCGTCCAGCCCTTCGACCACCGAGTAGAACTCGGCGGTGCCGAGGCGTACGCCGCCGCGGTTGAGCGTCGCGTCGGACCGGCCGGTGATCACACAGCCGCCGCGCTCGTTGATCGTGATCCAGTCGCCGTGCCGCCAGACCCCGGGGTAGACGTCGAAGTACGCCTCCCGGTAGCGGTTGCCGTCGGCGTCGTTCCAGAAGCCCACCGGCATGCTCGGCATCGGCGCGGTGATCACCAGTTCGCCGAGCTGGCCGATGACCGGGGTGCCGTCTGCGGAGCGGGCCTCGACCCGGGCGCCGAGCGCCCGGCAGGCGATCTCACCGGCGTGGACCGGCAGCAGCGGCACGCCGCCCACGAAACCGGTGCACACGTCGGTGCCGCCGGAGAGCGACTGGAGTTGGGGGCGATCGCCGACGGCCTCGTACACCCAGGTGAAGCCCTCGGCCGGCAGCGGTGCGCCGGTGGAGCCGAGGCCGCGCAGCGCGGACAGGTCGGCGATCTCCCGCGGGACCAGGCCGGCCTTGCGGCAGGCCAGCAGGAACGGTGCAGACGTGCCGAAGTAGGTCGTGCCGGTCTCCTCGGCGAGCCGCCAGAGGGCGCCCAGGTCGGGGTGGCCCG
This sequence comes from Micromonospora sp. NPDC049366, assembly GCF_044466625.1. Lineage (NCBI taxonomy): Bacteria > Bacillati > Actinomycetota > Actinomycetes > Micromonosporales > Micromonosporaceae > Micromonospora > Micromonospora sp. NPDC049366. Next base: position 229,586 of record NZ_JBITMV010000012.1, on the reverse strand, counting down.
GGTTTCCGTCGAAGAGCACGATCGCCGCACCCACCGCCGGCCCGGAGACCAGGAAGTTCCACATCATCCAGCCGGTGGTGGTGAACCAGAAGAACCGGTCGGCCGGGCCCAGGTCGTGGTGCAGGGCGAGCATCTTCAGGTGTTCGAGCAGGATGCCCCCGTGGCCGTGCACGATCGGCTTGGGCAGGCCGGTGGTGCCCGAGGAGTAGAGCACGTAGAGCGGGTGGTCGAAGGCGACCGGGGTGAAGGCCAGCGGCTCGTCGGTGGGCGCGGCCAGGTCGGCCCAGGGGATCCCGCCGGCAGGCGGGTCACCGGCCGGGTCGAGGTACGCGATGCCGACGGTGTGCTGCACCGACGGCAGGGCGGCCCGGATGGCGGCGACCTCGGCGCGCCGGTCCACGGCCTTCTCGCCGTAGCGGTAGCCGTCGACGGCGACCAGCACCGTCGGCTCGATCTGCTGCCACCGGTCCGTGACGCTGCGGGTGCCGAACTCCGGCGCGCAGGAGGAGAAGATCGCGCCGAGGCTGCTCGTGGCGAGCAGCAGCACGTACGTCTCGGGGATGTTCGGCGCGTACGCCGCGACCCGGTCGCCGGCCGTGACGCCCAGCCGGCGCAGCCCGGCCGCCACCCGGCGGACCTGCTCGCGCAGCTCGGCGGCGGTCAGCGTGACCGGCGGCCGGGTCTGCCCGTGCGCGATCACCACCGGGTCGTCGTCGGTCCGGCCGGGCATCCGCAGCACGTTCTCCGCGTAGTTGAGCGTGGCGCCGGGGAACCAGCGCGCCCCGGGCATCGCCGCGTCGGCCAGCGTGGCGGTCGGCGGAGTGTGCGCCACCACCTCGAAGTGATCCCAGATCGAGCGCCAGAAGGCGTCCAGGTCGGTGACCGACCAGCGCCACAGCGCGTCGTAGTCGGCGAAGTCGAGGCCACGCTGCTCCCGTAGCCAGCGCAGGTAGTTCCCGATCCGGGACCGCTCGCGTACGTCCGCCGGCGGCGTCCACAGCACGTCACCCACTGCTCCACCCTCCCCTGGCCCGGACACGACACTGTGTGATGGGCCGTGGCGCCATCTTGCCCTACCTCGAAGCGTCATTCTCCGCACCCGCCGCCGTCGAGGGGGCGTGGCCGGGCCACATGCCTGCCCGGCCCTCGGTGTGGGGTTCAGCCCGCGCGGTGGGCCTGGATCGCGCGGCGGCGGGCCAACCGGTGTGCCCGGCGGATCTCGGCCTCCCGATAGCGGCGCTCGTCCTCGGGGGTCTCCGGCAGCACCGGCCGGACCGGACGCGGCGCGCCGCCCAGGTCGACGCCGACGAAGACCAGGTACGCGGTGGCCACCCGGACGGGCTCGTCCTCGGCCGAGTCCCAGCGCTCGGCGACCACGCGTACGCCGACCTCCATCGAGGTCTGGCCGGTCCAGTTGACCTGGGCGTGCGCGTGCACGAGGTCACCGACCCGGACCGCCTCGGAGAAGACGATCTCGTCGATCGCGGCGGTCACCGCGGTGCCGCCGCTGTGCCGGGCGGCGGACGCGCCGGCCACGTCGTCGACGAACTTCATCAGGACGCCGCCGTGGACGGTGCCGTACAGGTTGACATCCACGGCCGTCATGATCCGGCTCAGGGTGACGCGGGAGTACGACGTCGGCTTGCCGGCCGGCGCGCTGGAGGGGTGCTCGGTCATGTCGGAAACGGTACGGTGCGCGAATGCGTCATCTCTGGAGCTTCCTCGCCGGGTTGGTGGTGGTACCCGTCACGTGGGTGCTGGTCACACTCGGACAGGACGGGTCGAGCCGGACGGTAGACCGTTGGGTGGACCTCGGCACGTTCAACACGGCCAACCTGATCGAACCGGCCGTCTACCTCGGTGTCGGCGGTGTCCTGCTGGGCCTGCTCGGCACGCTGCGCATCTCACCGGTCGGGCCGCTGGTGGCCGGGCTGCTGCTGGTCACCCCGTACATCGGGATGTTCGTCGCGCCGTTCACCGTGCGTGACCGCATCCCCGACGGCTGGAAGGTGTTCGGTGATCCACTGCCGCTCCAGCTGCCGGTGGAGAACGGCACTCTCTTCCTGATCGGCCTGCTGCTGCTGATGGCGACGTTCAGCGTGCAGCGGTGGCGCCGCTGGCCGCGCCCGGCCACCGAGGCGGCACCGGCCACCCAGGCGGCTGAGACGCCCACCCGTGAGTTCAGCCTCGCCGACTGGCCGCCGTCCGGCTCACCGGATCGGGACACCGCGCCGCTCACCCTGGGCTACCCGGATGCGTCGACGCCGACCGAGCCGCTGCCCCGGCGGACCGGCGGCGAGTCACCGTGGTCGGCGCCGCCGCGCACCGCGAACCGGCCGGAGGACAGCTCCGGCATCCGCTGAGACCGCGGGCGGGCCGGTGTCCGCCGGCCCGCCCCCGACAGCGTCAGCCTGCTGACCGGCCCGGTGGTGACCGGGATCGCGGCGGCACACGGCCGCACCGGCGCCCAGGTGGTCCTGCGTGTCGGGCCGCACCCGGCGACGTTCAACGGCCGAGCGCGCACTGCCGGTCCCACGCCACCCCCGCACATTGGTAGCCGTCGTCTGCCGGTCGGGGCATTCACTATAATTCCTCCACTTTGGAGGAATTACCAGGGAACATGAGCCCTGTGCTGCGGCACCCCCCGCTCCAGGGCTCTACCGAGACAAGGGAGCGGCATGGCTCGGCACGAGCGGCCCGTAGATCCGACGGCTGGACCATTGTCGTCCTTCGCCTATGAGCTACGGAAGTTACGTGTCGAAGCGGGCAACCCCACCTACCGGCGATTGGCCGAGGTCGCCGGCTACAGCGCCTCGACCCTCTCCGCCGCTGCCAGCGGAATCCGGCAACCCAGCCTCGACGTGCTGCTCGCGTACGTCGGGGCCTGCGGCGGGGACACGGCCCAGTGGAGGCAGCGTTGGCTCGAACTGGACGAGGAACTGCGGCCCGCCGGTTCGGTCAGCGCGCCAGTCGGCCCAGCGAGGGCAGAAACACTCGACCCGACGCCGGCCGAACCGATCGTCACGCCCCTCGCAGAGTCACCATCCACGGTGACTGCCGGGGATCCACCCGGCCCAGCTACAGGTGAGCCAACCGGCACCAGCGGCGCCGCCGGACCGACCCACGACCGGCCCGCGAGCCCCCCGCGGCAGCGGAGACTCCGACGGCGACTGGCGGTGGCGGCGATGGCGGTCGCCGGTCTCGCCGGTACGGCCGCCGTGGTGCCGATGACCCAGCCGAGGTGGGCGGCCAAGGGGGCGACGTCGTCCGCTGGCACGACCACCACAGCCTGCCCGGCGACCACCACGGACGCCGCCTTCACCGCCGTCACGTACGGCGGTGGCGTGCACGTCCGGAGCGAGCCCCGCCGCGACGTGGGCATCCTCTACACCATTCCGCCCGGCTGCGTGGTCGGGCTCACCGGCTACTGCCTGGGTGAGCGGATCACCGACTCCACCTCCCAGACCCCCGACATCCGCTGGTTCACCCTCGCCGACGGTGGGCTGATCGCCTCCGGGGTGGTGCACGGCAACCCGCCCACGGGCCTGGAACCGTCCCGCTGCCAGGGCGACCGACCCGGGCCGGCCGCGATCGCCCTCGCGATCGCCCCCGATGTGACCGGCCCGGGTGGGTGGCGGCTGAGCGCGACCGGCACGCACGTCGAGATCGTCGGCTTTGCCGCCTACTACGCGGACGACCCCGCGCTGCCGGCGGAGCGCCGCTGGCACCAGATCGGACTGACCGGTACGGCCGCCCCGCCGTTCGACCTCGTCTGGAAGCGCGACCGCCGGTCCGTGCAACCCGGACCCACTGCCGAGATCCCGGTGGCCGCGGTCGCCTGTCTCGGCGGTGGCGCGCCGACCGACGTACTCGACCTGCGGGTGGCCCGCCCCGACGGCTCCAGCACCGCCGAGGCCCTGCCGCTCGCCGCCGACCAGCGGCTCGCGGCCCGCCGTACCGCCTGCCTCTACCCCTGATGGGGGCGTGCGCGGACGGCCACCACCGGTGGCCCGGTCGGACGGATCCCACCGGGCCACCGGTCAGGCGTCACCGAACTCAACAGCCCTGGCGACCGGAGTGGATGTAGTAGGTCTTGCCGGCCCAGTCGATCTCGCCGTACGCGTCGACGCAGTTGTTCGCCGTGCCGGTCACTCCGCGCGGCCCGGCGTAGTACAGGTAGTCGCCGTTGTCCTTGGTGGAGATCGCGGTGGCGGTGCAATAGCCGGTGCCGGAGGTCTCCGCACACCGGGCGACCTGCACGGAGGTCCGCGCCGAGGAGCCGTACGCCGCGCCGCGGTGGTACATGCAGGCGCTGTTCGTGCCGCCGTTGGTGCTGTTGTAGTAGATGACCAACTCGGCAACAGGGTTGCTCGTCGGGAACGCGTAGCTGAAGGTGACCGTGCCCGAGCAGGCCACCGCCGCCTGCGACGGGGCCGCCGTGACGACCAGCACCGTGCCGAAGGTCAATACCGCCAGCAGCGCTCCGAACGCCTTGCGCAGCATCATGACTTCCACTCCTCCGGGACGGGGTTGGTTAAGAGCCGTCCCGGCGTCCACTTCTACGGAACAGCGAAGTTGATCGCCGCTGGTGGTGACTCCAATCAATCAATCTCGCACAACGCCGCGGCGATCGGCTCAGCTACACCCGCTCCGAGCTGCGGAAACAGGCCGCGATCAGCCCTTCAGGAGTTGCCTCGCCATGACGATTCGCTGGACCTGGTTCGTACCTTCGTAGATCTGGGTGATCTTGGCGTCCCGCATCATGCGCTCGACCGGGTAGTCCCGGGTGTAGCCGTAGCCGCCGAGCATCTGCACCGCGTCGGTGGTGATCTCCATGGCCGCGTCCGACGCGAAGCACTTCGCCGCCGCCCCGAAGTAGGTGAGGTCGGCGTCGCCGCGCTCCGACTTGCCGGCCGCGGCGTAGGTGAGCTGCCGGGCCGCCTCCAGCTTCATGCCCATGTCGGCGAGCATGAACTGCACGCCCTGGAACTCGGCGACGGCCTTGCCGAACTGCTTGCGCTCGCTCACGTACCGCTTGGCATAGTCGAGCGCGCCCTGCGCGATGCCGACCGCCTGGGCGGCGATGGTCACCCGGGTGTGGTCCAGGGTCCGCATCGCGGTCGCGAAGCCGGTGCCCTCGGCGCCGATCATGCGCTCCGCAGGGATCCGTACGTCGTCCAGGTAGACCTCGCGGGTCGGCGAGCCCTTGATCCCGAGCTTCTTCTCCGGCGCGCCGAAGCTGACACCCACGTCGGACTTCTCCACCACGAACGCGGAGATCCCCCGGGACCGGGCCGCCGGGTCGGTGACGGCGAAGACGGTGTAGAACTCCGACACCCCGGCGTTCGTGATCCACCGCTTCACGCCGTTGAGCACCCAGTGATCCCCGTCACGTACGGCGCGGGTGGTCATGGACGCGGCGTCGCTGCCGGCCTCCGGCTCGGAGAGGCAGTAGGAGAACATCGCGTCGCCGGCCGCCACGGGCGTGAGGTAGCGGCGCTTGAGCTCCTCGGAGCCGGCCAGCAGGAGCGGCATCGTGCCGAGCTTGTTGACCGCCGGGATGAGGGAGGACGAGGCGCAGGCCCGCGCCACCTCCTCGATGACGATGGCCGTGGCCAGGGCGTCCGCGCCCGCGCCGCCGTACTCGACCGGGATGTGCGGTGCGTGGAAGTCCGCCGCGCGCAGGGCGTCGTACGACGCCTTGGGGAATTCGCCCGTCTCGTCCGCCTCGGCGGCGTGCGGTGCCACCTTCGCCGCGCAGACCTCCCGGACCGCCTCGCGGATCGCCTCGTGCTCCTCGGGCAGCCGATAGACGTCGAACGACTCCTCTGCGGCCATGTCGGCCCCTCCCCTTCACCGCTATCATGCGCAGTCTGTAGGTCTCCTGGCCGCTGACCGCGCAGACTGAAGAATAGGCGACCAGGGTTCAAGTTATGTTACCGGCGCGTAGGTACAGGCTTGACGGAGCACCCACGCCGCTGCGCGATGATGGAAGACAGCAAAGTGAGCCACCCCTCCGGTGCCCCGCCAGGCGCCAGCAGAACGCGACGCGACGGTGCGCCGCCCAGTGCGAGCGGAGAAGACAGGCGTGACGATCCCGTACCCCAACAGCCAGCCGGTGCCCGCCATCGCGGCGGTGACCCCTCCCTCGGGCGCCGCGCGGCCGCGGGTGACCTTCCTCGGCACCGGGTACCTCGGTGCGACGTACGCCATCTGCTACGCCGAACTGGGCTACGAGGTGCTCGGCTTCGACGTCGACGCTGACAAGATCGCGATGCTCAACGCGGGCCAGGTGCCGATCCACGAGCCCGGCCTGGACGAGCTGCTCAAGCGCAACCTCGCGGCCGGACGGCTGCGGTTCAGCACCGACATGGCCGAGACCGCCGAGTTCGGTGATGTGCACTTCATCTGCGTCGGCACCCCGCAGCGGGCCGACGGCATGGGCGCCGACCTGTCGTACGTCGAGGCGGCGGTGACCGGCCTGGCCCAGCACCTCACCCGCAAGGCCCTGATCGTCGGCAAGTCGACCGTGCCGGTCGGCACCGCCGAGTGGGTGGAGCAGCTGGTCGGCAAGCACACGTCGGTCGACCTGGGCATCGAGGTGGCGTGGAGCCCCGAGTTCCTCCAGGAGGGCTTCGCCGTCGACGACGTGTTGCGACCCAACCGGATCGTGGTCGGCGTCAAGAGCGAGTGGGCCAACGGCATGCTCTACGCCGCGCACAAGGGCGTCTTCGATCTGGCCGCCACGGAGGACCGCGAGGTGCCCCTGGTGGTCACCGACTTCGCCACCGCCGAGCTGGTCAAGGTCGCCGCCAACGCCTTCCTCGCCACCAAGATCTCCTTCATCAACGCGATGGCCGAGGTCTGCGAGGTCGCCGGCGGCGACGTCACCCAGCTGGCCCGGGCGATCGGCTACGACCCGCGGATCGGCAACCGCTTCCTCCAGGCCGGCCTCGGCTTCGGCGGCGCCTGCCTGCCCAAGGACATCCGCGCCTTCCAGGCCCGGGCCCAGGAGCTGGGCGCCGGCGAGGCGCTGCGCTTCCTGCACGAGGTCGACCTGATCAACCAGCGCCGTCGCGCGCGGGTGCTGCACCTCGCCGCCGAGCTGCTCGGCCGCCGCTCGGGCCCGGCCGGGCCGGACCTGTCCGGCACCCGGGTCGCCGTGCTCGGCGCGACCTTCAAGCCCAACACCGACGACGTACGCGACGCCCCGGCGCTCGCCGTGGCGGCGCTGCTGCACAAGGCCGGCGCCGACGTGCACGTCTTCGACCCGCAGGGCACCGAGAACGCCCGCCGCGCGGTGCCCGAGCTGACCTACGAGGCCAGCATGAACGACGCGGTCACCGGAGCCGACCTGGTCTGCGTGCTCACCGAGTGGGCCGACTTCCGCAACGCGGACCCGGTCGCCCTCGGCGAGCTCGCCGCCGGTCGCAAGGTGGTCGACGGGCGCAACTGCCTCGACCCCGCACTCTGGACGCAGGCCGGCTGGGAGTACCGGGGCCTCGGCCGCCCCTGACCCCCGCCGAACCCGACGGCCGGCCGCGCACCCCGCGGCCGGCCGTTTCCTTTGCCACGCGCCCTCGTTTGTCCTGGACCCGCCGACAACTGTCGAAAAAAGCGCCAGGTTTGGGCATGCTGCGACAGTGGGAGTCCACAGTGCGGGTGGAGGGGTGTCGTGGCGACCTTTCAGTGCTCCTCGTGCGGCCGGACCATCAAGCCGGCCGTCCGCTGCCCGCACTGCGGCGCCGAGCAGCCACAGTGGATCGAGCATCTGGCGGACATCGAGCGGTCCATCGCGGAGATGAAGGCGCGCGACGCCGCCATCGCCCGCGAACAGAAGCAGATCGCCGCGAAGATGCAGGCGGCGCTCTTCCAGCGGGACATCCTCGCGCACGCCGGTGAGGAGCGGCTCAAGCAGGCCGCCCGGCCACGCCGAGTGCTGCGCCGCCGCCCGGGCCGCCGCCCACCCACCGCCACCACCGGCGCCCCACCCCGGGTGCCCCGGCAGGGCACGCCGGCCGGCCCCGCCGAGCCGCCTCCCCCGCCGCCCGCCACCTGGCTGGACGCGGACAACCCCGAGCACCCGCCGGAGGCGTCGTCGCGGGAGGTGCAGAACATCCCGCTGGGCCTGGGCGCGCTGCTGCTGGGCGTCGCCGCGGTGGTCTTCGCCGCCGTGGCGACGAGCTCGATGGACGCCGTGGCCCGGCTCGGCATCCTCGTCCTGGCGACCGTGCTGCTCCTGCTCGCCCCGCCGGTGCTGGCCAAACGCGGGCTCACCTCGACCGCGGAGACGATCGCCGCGGTCGGCCTGCTGCTGGTGCCGCTCGCCGGGTACGCGCTCTGGGCGGTCGACCGGATCGGCAACGGCGGCGCCTCGGGCGGCGTCTTCGCCGGCTTCGTCTTCGCGGTGACCGCCGGGGTGTCGTTCGCGTACGCGCGCTGGACCGGCCTGCGCGCGCCCCGCTTCGCCACCGTGCTCGCCGCCCAACCGGTCGTGCCGCTGCTGGCGTACGAGCGGCTCACCGGGCCGGGTGCCTGGGCCCTGGCGCTGACCGTGGTCGCCCTGCTCGATTTCTGGCTGGTGCGCTCCGGGGTGGCCGTGGAGCGCCCGGTGCGCCGGGACCTGCCGCAGCCCGTCGAGCCGTCCGAACCGGTCACACCGGCCGCACCGGCGCCCGCGCCCCGCCAGCGCACCGCCGAGGGCCGTCCCGAGGGCGCGCCCGAGGAGGAGGGCGAGGTGGTGGCGCCGGACGTCACCCCGGCCGAGGCGCCGACCCGGCCGGTGCCCGGGCTGCGGGAGCTGACCTGGCTGCTGCACGGGATCGCGGTCGCGCTCGCCCTCGCGTACGCGGTCACCGCCCTGCTCCGCGCGACCACCGTGACCGCGGCCGGCGGCGCCGGCCTGGTGCTGCTGCTCGCGGCCGCCGTCGCCCTGGCCGGCACGCTCGCGCTGCGCCGGCCGCCGCTGGCCGACGTCGGCGCGGGCATCGTCACGCTCGCGGTCATCGGCGCGCTGAGCCGGATCGCCTCGGTCGCGCTGCCCGGGCGGGCGCTGCTGCTGATCGCCGCCGTCATCGCGGTCACCGGCCTGGCCGTCCGGGCCGTCCCGGAGGCGGCCCGGCGCGGCCCGCAGCTGGCCTCGGCGGTGGCGCTGACGGTGAGTGGCCTCGTGGTGGCCGGTGGCGCGCTGCGCGCCGGCGTCGCCCCGGTACGCGCCGCGCTCCCCGCCTGGGCCGCCGACCTCGACCGGTACGCCGCCGAACTGTCCGCCGCGGTCGGCCCGACCGCCTGGCAGCTCGCCGCGAGCGCCTTCCTGCTGACCGTCGCCGCCGTGCTGGCCCTGCCGTCGGACATCCGCCGCGAGTTCGCGGTGGCCGGCGCGGCGTTGACCGCGCTGGCCGTACCCGCGTCGTTCGGGCTCGGCTGGGCGGCGGCGCCGTGGCCGATGGTGCTGGCCGCCGTCGGCATCGGTGTGGCCGGGCTCTCCGCCCGCACCACCCGGGCCGCGCTGGCGCACGCGGCCGGCGCCGCCGGGGTGGGTCTGATCGGCGCGGGCGCCGGGCTGGCCCGGCCGGCGCTCACCGCCGCGGTCCTGCTGGTGCTCTTCGCGGCGGGTGTGGTGGTCGCGGTGGCGCCCCGGGTCCGGATCGCGCCCGCCCCGGCCGACATCGTCTCCGCCTGGGCGGCCGGCGGAGCCGCGTTCGCCCTGCCCGGCGCGGTGGCCGCCTTCGTGGCCGCCACCACGCCGGTCGACCCGACGCCCACCCCGGCGAGCCTGCGGGAGGTGACGGTTCCCGTCCTGGCCGCCGCCTTCCTCGCCGTCTGCGTGACCCTCGGATACGCCGCGATCGTGCAGGTCTCCCAACGGCACATCCCGGCGCCGCTCGCCGTCGGCACCGGGCTCGGCGCGCTCGTGGTGACCGCCGCCGCCTTCGGTGCCCCCGGCGCGACCGTGGCCGACGCCTGGGTGGGCGCCCTGCTGCTGGTCGCTGCGGTGCTCCTGTTCCTGGCCCCGTCGATCGACGCCGGGCGGCGCTCCGACCTCACCTTGGACGGTTCCGACCTCGCCGCCGCCGCGGTGACGGCGGCGTTGATCGCCACACTGGTCCGGGTCGCGGCCGTGCTCGCCCCCGGCGGGCAGCTCGCGGTGGCCGCCGCGCTGGTGCTCGTGGTCGCGGTGGCCGCCCGGGCGATGCCCGACGAGTGGCGGCGCGGCCCGATCCTCGGCATCGCCGTGGGCGGCCTGCTGATCGGCCTGCTGGCCGGCTGGACCGCGCTGCGCGGCGGGGTCGGCGTGCTCGCCACCCCGGGCCCGATCTGGGGCGGTGACCTCTCCGACTGGCCGGCGGCGCCGACCGGCGGCTCGACCTGGCAGGCGCCGATCGCACTGCTGCTGCTCGCCCTCGCGGCCGGGATCCTGCTGCCGCCGCCGTGGCGGTACGACGTGTCCGGCGCGGCGGTGGTGCTGGCCACGATCGGCGCACCGGCCGCGTTCACGCTGCCGTGGTGGTCGCCGGTGCTGGTGGGCGCCATGGTGGCCACGGTGTACGGGATGGCCGCGGCCGCCACGTTCGACCCGCGCGCCGCGCTGTCCCGGGCCACCGTCGCCGGGGTGGTGGCCCTGCACGGCGCCGGCGCCGGCCTGGTCCGCCCGTGGACGACCGCGCTGGCCCTGGGCAGCATCGCGCTGATCGGCGTGGCCGTCGCCGCGCTGGCCCGCAACGCCGCCACGACCATCGTGGAGGACGTCGAGACCGAGGGCATGCCGACCCACCTGGCCCAGATCGGTGGCGCCGCGACCTGCGCCGCCGTGCTCGCCCTCCCCGGCGCGGTCGCCGCGTTGGCCGCCGAGTTCGGCCACTCGGCGCAGGTGGTGCTGACCGCCGCGCTGGCCGCGTCGAGCCTCGGGCTGGCGGCCGTGGCCGCGGCACGCCGTCAGGTCCCGCAGTACCTGCCCTGGGCGAGCGTCGCCGTCGCCGGTGGCGCGACGGTCAGCGCCCTCGCCGCCTTCCCCACCGGCCTCGCCGTCGGCGTGTACGCCGCCGCCGCGGCGCTGCTGGGCGTGCTCGCCGAACTGGTCCGGGCGGCCACCGTCCCGCCCACCGGGTCGGCGCAGCCGGTGTGGCGCTGGTCGGTGCGGCGCAACGGCGCCCTGGGCCGTCCCGCAAACAACGCGAACCGGCGACGCTGGCGGGTGAACCCGGCCGCCGGGGCGCTGGCCGCCGCGGTCCTGCCGACCGCGCTCGCGCTCGCGTCGATCGCGCGTGCCCTCGAGGTCGCCCTGGTCGAGCCCCACCGGACGCTCAGCCGGATCTGGGAGGGGCCACCCCCGGAGCTGCTCACCCCGCCGCCCGGCGCGGTGGACCCCACACACGTACTGACCGCGCTGCTGCTGACCGTCACCGCCGCCCTCGCCGCCAGCGGCTTCAGCGGCGGACGGCGGGCCCGGGCGGTGCCCGTGGTGCTGCCCGGCGCGGCCGTCACCCTGCTCATCACCCCGATCGCGCTGGGCAACGGCTGGCCGGCGAGCGCGCTCGCCGCGCTCTCGGTCTTCACGATCTCGATGCTGGGTCTGGCGCTGACCCCACCGCCGCCGCTGGTCGAGCCGGCCCGCTCGCTGCGGCTCGCCCGGGTCCTGGTCTTCGCGATCGGCCTCGCGGCCGGCGGCGCCGGGCTGGCCGGCAGCCTCGCCACGCGGGAACTCACCCTGTTCACCCTGGGCGGCGCGGTCGCCGTCGGCGCGGTGGCGGCGCTGTTCGGCACCACCCAACGGGCCCGCATCCTGGGCTGGCTGTTCGCCTCGCTGATGGCGCAGCTCTTCGTCCTCACCGCCGGGCTGGTCGCCGGCCTCGCCGCGGTGTGGTCCGCGTTCGGCGTACTCGCCGTCGGCGCGGCGCTCCAGGTCTTCGCCGCCACCCTGCCCCGCCTGCGCCGACCCGAGGCGCAACGCGAGGCGGCCACCGTGGAGTGGAGCGGCTACGCGGCGGCCCTGATCGCGCTGGCGCTCGCGTACGAGTCGCCGCGGCACATCGCCGCCCTGCTGGCCGCCTGGGGTGCGGTGCTCGGCGTGGCGGCGGCCCGCCCGAACCGACGCCCCGTCGAGCGGCGCATCCTGTTCTGGGCCGTGGTCATCTGCGAGATCACCGCCTGGTGGATCCTGATGCGGGTCGCCGACGTGGCGCTGCCGGAGGCGTACACGCTGCCGTTCGCCGCCCTGGCCCTGCTGGTGGGCATGCTGGAGCTGCGCCAGCGGCCGGACCTGAGCAGCTGGGTGGCGTACGGGCCGGCGCTGGTCGCCGCCTTCCTGCCGTCGCTGGCCATCGTGATCGCGACCGAGTCCACCACGCTGCGGCAGGTGCTGCTGCTGCTCGGCGCGGTCGCCGTGCTGGTCTTCGGCTCGTCGAGCCGGCAGCAGGCGCCGGTGATCGTGGGTGCGACGGTCACCGCGATCACCGCGATCCACGCGCTGTTCGCCTTCGGACCGTGGCTCGCGCTCATCCCCGTCGGCATCCTGCTGCTGGTCCTCGGGGCGAGCAACGAGCGCCGCCGCCGAGCCCAGGAGCGGCTGCAGACCGCCCTGCGCGCCATGCGGTGAGACCGGAGGGTCACGGCGGGCGCCGCCGCGGGCGGGCCCAGCGTGCCGGCTCCGCGCACCCGCACGATCTCCGCGCGCTGTGGGCCGCCCAGCCTCGGCGATCTTGCAGTTTCTGCCCGGACAAATGGCATGAATGCCACATACCGGGGCCGAAAGTGCAAGATCGCCGGGGACTCCACGCGAGGCGGCGAGGGCCGGAGGCCGGGGCGGGGGCCCGCGCTCCCCGTGGGGCGGCGGGGTGGGGTCAGGCAAGGGAGGCTTGTAGGGCGGCTTCCTTCTCGGCGACCAGCTTCTCCAGGTCCTCCTGGTAGGCGACCATGCGGGCGCGCAGCTCCGCGTCGGCTGCGGCGAGGATGCGTACGGCGAGCAGGCCCGCGTTGCGGGCGTTGCCGATCGCCACGGTGGCGACCGGGATGCCGGCGGGCATCTGCACGATGGAGAGCAGCGAGTCCATGCCGTCCAGGTGCTTGAGGGGCACCGGGACACCGATCACCGGCAGCGGGGTGACCGAGGCGACCATGCCCGGCAGGGCCGCCGCGCCGCCCGCCCCGGCGATGATCACCTGGAGGCCACGGTCGGCGGCGGTGCGCCCGTACTCGATCATCTTGACCGGGGTGCGGTGCGCGGAGACGACGCTCACCTCGTAGGCCACCCCGAATTCGTCGAGAACCTCGGCGGCGGCCTTCATGGTCGGCCAGTCCGAGTCGCTGCCCATGATGAGCCCGACGGTGGTCACTCGTGGCTTCCCTTCGTTCGCGACTGCGGGGCTCGCAAGCTCACTCCTCGCGCTCACTCGTGCCCCTCCCGAAGCCAGCGAGCGGCCCGCGCCGCCCGCGCCCGTACGTCGTCCAGGTCGTCGCCGAGCACCGTGACGTGCCCGATCTTGCGGCCCGGACGGACCTGCTTGCCGTAGAGGTGCACCTTGGCGCCCGGTTCCGCGGCGAAGAGGTGGTGCAGCCGCTCGTCGATGGTGATCCCACCCGGCTCGCCACCGAGCACGTTCGCCATCACGACCACCGGCGCGGCGAGCGAGGTGTCGCCCATCGGGTAGTCGAGCACGGCCCGCAGGTGCTGCTCGAACTGTGAGGTCCGGGCCCCCTCGATGGTCCAGTGCCCGGAGTTGTGCGGGCGCATGGCCAGCTCGTTGACGATGACCCGGCTGCGGTCACCGTCGGCGACCTCGAACAGCTCCACGGCCAGCAGGCCCACCACGCCCAGCGAGGTGGCCAGGTCGATGGCGAGCTGCTGGGCGGCCAGCGCCAGCTCCTCGGGCAGGTCCGGTGCCGGGGCCAGCACCTCGACACAGATGCCGTCGACCTGGACGGTCTCCACGACCGGGTAGGCGGCGACCTGACCGAACGGCGAGCGGGCCACCTGCACCGCCAGCTCCCGCCGCAGCGGCACCCGCTCCTCGACGATCAGCTCGGTGCCCCCGGCCAGCAGCGTGGCGGCCAACTCGGCGGCGTGGGTGGCGTCGGTCACCATCCAGACGCCCCGCCCGTCGTAGCCGCCACGGGCGGCCTTGAGCACCACCGGCCAGCCGACCTCGGTGCCGAACGTGATCAGGTCGTCGGGCCCCGCGACCGGTCGCCAGGCCGGCACCGGGGCGCCCAGCTCGGTGAGCCGCTCCCGCATCGCGCGCTTGTCCTGGGCGTAGCGCAGGGCGTCGGCCGGCGGGTAGAGCGTCACGCCCTCCGCCGCGAGCGTGCGGATGTGCTCGTTGGGGACGTGCTCGTGGTCGAAGGTGACCACGTCACAGCCCTTGGCGAAGGTGCGCAACGCGGAGAGGTCGGTGTGGTCGCCGTACTGGACGTCGGCGGCGACCAGCGCGGCACCGTCGTCCGGGGCGAGCGCGAGGACGCGCAGCGACTGACCGAGGGCGATCGCGGCCTGGTGGGTCATCCGGGCCAGCTGGCCACCGCCCACCATGCCGACAACGGGCAGACCCGTCCGAGAATCCATAGCTGCGCCAGCCTATCGGGGCCCGCGGGACGGTCCGCTACCGGCCGCCGAGCTGCCCGACCAGGTCAGCCACGTCGGTGACGGGCCGTTCGCAGACGAAACCCCGGCAGACGTACGCGGCGGGCCGCCCGTCGACCATCGGGCGGTCCGCGAGCAGCGGCACCCCCGGCTGGTCGGTACGGCCCGCCACGACCACCGCCCCGGGTGGGGCGTGCCGGTGGGCCGCCGCGAGCAGCGGGTCGCCGACGGGCTCCTCGGTGACCACGGCGATCTCGTACGGGCCGGAGAGCAGCGCCTCGCCGACCATCGCCGCGTACCCGGTGAAACGCGCGTGCCGGGCGACGATCGGGGCCACCGTGCCGAGCGCCTTCTCGGCCGCCTCCCGGTAGCGGGTCTCCCCGGTGAGCGCCGCGTACGTCACCAGCGCGGCGACGACCGCCGAGCGGCCGGACGGGGTGGCGTTGTCGGTCGGGTCCGCCGGCCGGGTGACCAGCCGCTCGGCGTCGTCGGCGGTGTCGTAGAACCCGCCGTCCGGCGCGGCGAAACGCTCCAACGCGACGGCCAGCAGCCGGCCGGCCAGCTCCAGCCAGCGCCCCTCGCCGGTGAGCTGGTGCATCGCGCAGAACGCCTCGGCCACGCAGCCGTAGTCCTCCAGCACGCCGGCCGGCTCCCCCACGACCTTGTCCCGCGAGACGCGGCGCAGCCGCCCGTCGACGAGATGGACGCGGGCCAGGTGCTCGGCGGCGTCCCGCATCGCGCCGTCGGTCACGATGAGCACGCCGTCCATCAGGTTGGCGTCCTCGTCGTCGGGGCTAGCGTAAAGGGCGGCGACCTGCTGGAACTCGGCGATGGCGGTGATCGCCAGCCCGTTCCAGGCGGCCACGACCTTGTCGTCGCGGGCGGGCTGGGGCCGGGTGTCCCGGGCGGCCAGCAGCCGCACCACGACCTCCTGCCAGCGACGGCGCACCACCGGGTCGGCGTCGTCCACGTCCCGGGCCAGCCGCAGCACGCTGGCGCCGTGCTCAAAGGTCCCGGAGTCGGTCACCCCGAACAGGTCGGCGGCGAAGCGGCCGTCCTCCTCGCCCAGCGCCTCGACGAGCTGCGTCGGCGTCCAGACGTAGGTGAGGCCCTCGACGCCCGCGGTGTCGGCGTCCAGCGCGGACGCGAAACCCTCGCCGGGTCGGTGCAGCTCGTCGGCGAGGAACCGGGCCGTGTCCCGGGCCACCCGTCGGGCCAGCCGGTCGCCGGTGAGCCGCCACAGCTGCGTGTACGTCCGTAGCAGCAACGCGTTGTCGTAGAGCATCTTCTCGAAGTGCGGCACGGTCCAGTGGCCGTCCACGGAGTAGCGGGCGAAGCCGCCGGCCAACTGGTCGTAGATGCCGCCCCGCGCCATCGCCTCGGCGGTGTGCCGGACGATCTCCAGGCTCCGCTCCGAGCCGGTGCGCTGGTGGTGCCGGAGCAGGAACAGCAGATTCATGTGCGGCGGGAACTTCGGAGCCCCGCCGAAGCCGCCGTTCGTCTCGTCGTACTCCTGGGCCAGTTGGGTGGCCGCGGCGTCGAGCAGCGACGGCTCCAGCGGCGCGGTGGGCCCGCCGACGGCCTGGGCGCCGCCGATCGCCTCGACCACTGCGGCGCCCTGCTGGAGGACGGCGTCGCGCTGGTCCCGCCAGGCGGTGGTGACCGACTGGAGCAGGCGGACGAAGTTCGGCTTCGGGAAGTAGGTGCCGCAGAAGAACGGCGTGCCGTCGGGGGTCGCGAACACGGTCATCGGCCAGCCGCCCTGACCGGTCATCGCCTGCGTCGCCGTCATGTAGACCGCGTCGACGTCGGGGCGCTCCTCCCGGTCCACCTTGACCGACACGAAGTCGGCGTTCATCAGCGCGGCCACCGACTCGTCCTCGAAGGACTCGTGCGCCATGACGTGACACCAGTGGCACGCCGCGTAACCCACCGAGATGATCACCGGCACGTCCCGCCGCCGGGCCTCGGCGAACGCCTCCTCGCACCACAACCACCAGTCGACCGGGTTGTCGGCGTGCTGAAGCAGGTACGGCGAGGTCGCGTCGGCGAGTCGATTCACCCGACGACCATAACCACCCCGCCCACCCCGATCCTGTTGATCATGAAGTTATCGCCACCCACACCGGCGTGTCGGCGCACCAACTTCATGATCAACGCGCCCCTCGCGGCGGCGGGGTGGGCGGCGCGGCGCGGGGGTGGGTCAGGAGGCGCCGTCGGCTCGGAGGGGGAAGACGTTGGGGCGGGCCTCGTCGAGGAGGGTGCCGAGCACCGCGCCGATCTTGTCGGCGGGCATCGGCTTGAAGAAGTGGTAGCCCTGCGCCGCCGTGCAGCCCAGCTCGGCCAGCGCGGAGCGCTGCTCGGCGGTCTCCACGCCCTCGGCCACCACCCGCAGCCCCAGCTCGTGCGCCAAACCGACGGTGGTGCGGACGATCGCCGCCGCCTCGGGGGAGTCGACCATCCGGATCACGAAGGAGCGGTCCACCTTGAGCTCGTCCACGGCGATCCGGGTGAGGAAGGTCAACGACGAGAAACCGGTGCCGAAGTCGTCCACCGCGAGCTGCACGCCCATCGACCGGAGCGTGGCGAGCACCTCGTCGATGACCTCCAGCTCGCTCATGACCACCGTCTCGGTGATCTCCAGAACCAGCCGGTGGGGCGGCACCTTGTGCCGGCGCAGCGCCTCCGCGATCTCCGTCGGCAGCCGCGGGTCGAGCAGGCTCCGCGCGGACAGGTTGACCGAGATGGGGATGTCCAGCCCCGCGCGGGCCCAGTCGGCGGCCACCCGCAGCGCCTTGTCCAGCACGTACCGGGTGAACGTGCCGAGCTGCTCGCTGTTCTCCACCGGGCGGATGAAGTCCACCGGGCTCAGCCAGCCGCGCCGCGGGTGACGCCACCGGATCAGGGCCTCCACACCGGTCGGCGCGCCGGTGGTCAGGTCGACCGCCGGCTGCAACGCCAGCACCAGCTGGTCGTCGACCGTGAGCGCCTCGCGCAGCTCGGCCAGCAGCGCCAACTGGTCGGTGCTGGCGGCGTCGCGGGTGCTGTCGTACGGGGCGACGCTGCCGCCGCCCTCCTTGGCCTGGTACATGGCGATGTCGGCCCGGCGCAGCAGCTCGGTCAGGTCGGCGGTGCCCGCGTCGGCCACCACCACGCCGACGGACACCTCGACCGACATGCGCACCCCGGCGACCTCGGTCGGCGCGGCCAGCCGCTCGGCGATCTCACGAGCCTGACGCAGCGCGTACGCCATCGGGGCGCTCCGGCCGCCGATCACCGGCACCGACGTCAGCAGTAGCGCGAACTCGTCGCCGCCGAGCCGCGCGAGCAGGTCACCGTTGCGGGCCAGCGCGCCGAGCCGGTTGGCGGTCAGCCGCAGCAACTGGTCACCGGCGGCATGGCCCAACGTGTCGTTGACCTCGCGGAACTGGTCGATGTCGAGCAGCAGCAACGCCACCGGGTGGTCGTGCGCGAGCTGCCGCAGCGCCTGATCCCCCTTGCTCAGCAGGGCCACCCGGTTGACCAGGCCGGTGAGCGGGTCGTGCACCGCCTCGTACGACGAACGGGCGGTGACCAGCCGCAGCTCACGATGCGTTGCCGCGTCGTGCAGCGCGGCGGCCAGCGCCTCACCGAACGCGGCGAGCGCGTCCCGCTCGCGACCGCCGGGGGGCGCGCACCGGGGGAACCGCACCCGGAGCCGGCCGACCGGCACGGCCCCGACGGTGAGCGGACGCACCAGCTCGTGCTCGTCCGGCTCGTCGGCGGCGGGCTCGGCGATCTCCCGGTCGACCAGGCCGCCGGCGGGATCGCCGCGGTAGCGCCGCCAGCGGCCGTCGCCGCGCGCCACATCCACCTCGACCAGCTCGGCTTGGAACAGCGTGAGCGCGCCGGTCACCGCAGCCGTGGCCACCCCCCGCTCGTCGAGCTGGTTGAGCGCGGCGGTGGCGTCGGCGAACGCGCGCCAGGTCCGGCGCTCCTGGTCGACGCGCAGCCGGTGCCGGTAGGTCTGCTGGAGCAGCCAGAGCGGCGGCGGGAGCAGCAGCAGCCAGCGCGGGTCGATCTCCAGCAGCACCACCACGAGCAGGCCCACCGCGACGTTGCCGACGAACATCAGCCACTTGCCGCGCAGCGCCGCGAGCAGCGGCGGCCCGATCGGCACCCCGTGTCGCAGACCGAGCGTGACCCCACCGAGCCAGGCCGTGACGAGCAGGTAGGTCACCGAGCCGGCGACCAGGGCGCCGGCCAGCGCCGGCGTGGGCGCGGCCAGCAACGGCCGCCCGAGCGCGGTGGTCACCGACACGGCGAGCCCGGACGCGGCGGCCAACGACGCGGCGATCCGGACGATCTCCAGCGCCGGGCGGCGTTCGCCGCCCAGCGACAGCGCGGTCCAGGCCAGCCCGGCGCCGAGCAGGGTCGCGGAGGGGAGCCAGCCCGCGGGCACCAGGTAGAGACAGATGATCAGCGCCGCCTCGCCCCAGCTGATGCTCACCACGCCCGCGGCGGCGCGGAACCGCAGCCGGGCGAGCTGGGCGAGGGCGAGCACCGCGACGGCGATGGCGTAGCGCGCCGGCGGGGGAAGGGGATCGTCGACCGGGAGCCCGGCCGGCAGGGTCAGCCCGACCACGGCCGCGATGAGGGCGGTGAGGGTGACCGCGGCGGTGAGGCCCAGCACCCGGGGCGGCACGCCACGGACTCCCGGCCGATCGACCTGATCGCCGGCCCTGCCGGAGGTCACCGACCTGCTCCGTGCGCCGGCCGTGCGAGGGTGCGGTGGGTCGCCGCTGCTGTGACGGTCATCGGCGCCCCCTCCCGCGCACGGCTCGGGGACTTTTGGTCCCCCCGGCGGAAGGCTAAGCCAAACCCGGTGGTCGCAACAGGGGGCGACCACCGGGTTGGGCGTGATTCATGCGCGGACTAGCCGTTCCGGTGCTGCTGGCGCGCGTTGGGAGAGTCAGAGGATGAATCCACCGCTCCGGTCCCGTCTGTCGGATCGGTGACTCCCGCGTCCGTCCGTCCGGCCTCCGTCGGCAGCCCTGGCGCGGGGAACCGGTCCGGCAGCCGGCGGAGCCGGGCGTTCATGTTGCGGATCAGCAGAACGGTGGCGGTGCCCAGCACCAGGATCAGGAACAGGCCCATCGGCCCAGCCAGGCCACCCGTGCGGGTGTCCCCGAAGTTGTTCTCCGCGAGCACCTGTGCAGCGGTCAGCATGGCGTTCCTCCGGTGTGCGACTGGTGACCAGCGTAGCGCCGCGCCAGATCAGCGGGCATGCGCCGTCTCGCGCACACCGGCGAAGAGGTCGGACTCGGGCAGCGGGCTGTCCACCATCGAGCGCGCCAACTGGTAGTCCTCCGTCGGCCAGGCACGCTGCTGCAGGTCCATCGGCACCTGGAACCAGAAGCCGTCCGGGTCGACCTGCGTGGCGTGCGCGCGCAGCGCGTCGTCGCGGACCGGGAAGTATTCGGCGCACTCGACCCGGGTGGTGATCCGGGGGCCCTTGTCGGGGCGGTCCTCCCAGCGGGTGAGCCAATCCCGGTAGGGCGACTCCAGGCCGGCGGCGAGCATCGCCTCGTGCAGGGCCATGATCTTGCCCTTGGAGAAGCCGATGTCGTAGTAGAGCTTCAGCGGCTGCCACGGCTCGCCCAACTCCGGGTAGCGCTGCGGGTCACCCGCGGCCTCGAAGGCCGCCACGCTCACCTTGTGGCACATGATGTGGTCGGGGTGCGGGTAGCCGCCCTCCTCGTCGTAGGTGGTCACGACGTGCGGACGGAACTGGCGCATCAGCCGCACCAGCGGGCCGGCGGCCACCTCGACGTCCTGCAGGGCGAAGCACCCCTCGGGCAGCGGCGGCAGCGGGTCGCCCTCGGGCAGCCCCGAGTCGACGAAGCCGAGCCAGGCCTGCTCGATGCCGAGGATCGCCCGGGCGGCGTCCATCTCGGCGCGGCGGATGTCGGCGATGTTCGCCCAGACCTCGGGCTGGTCGAGCTTGGGGTTGAGCACGCTGCCGCGCTCACCCCCGGTGCACGTCACGACCAGGACGTCCACCCCTTCGGCGACGTATTTCGCCGTGGTCGCGGCGCCCTTGCTGGACTCGTCGTCCGGGTGGGCGTGGACGGCCATGAGACGCAACTGTTCTGCCACCTTCGGCACTCCTCGTCTGGATCGGCCCGCTGGCCGGCCGGCCGACCTGCCGGAATCCTCACCTCGCGGCGGCTCCGTGTGGTGACGGCGGTCGGCGCCGACGGGCGACCTGCCATGCTTGACCCGGAGCCGGGCTGGGAGGATGGACCCTGCCATTCTTGCCGATGCCACCGACAACCACGCCAGGAGATACCCGCCGGTGAGCGAGACGCACGCCACAATTACCCCGGAAGCGCCGGTCTTCCCGCCCGGGCGGTACGGCCGTCGCCGGGAGCCGGGCGGACGTCGGCCCACCGTGCTGGCGGTGCTGGCGCTGACCGCGTTGGCGGCCGTCCTGACCGTCATGGCGGTCCGGCTCTACCAGCAGTACGGCGACCCGAACTACGACGCCCAGGTGGTGACCTACACGGACATCACCGACAGCCGGGTCCGGGTCGAGTTCCGGGTGACCGTGCCCGAGGGCGGCTCGGCGGTCTGCCTCCTGCGCGCCCGCGACCGGTCCGGCGCCGAGGTCGCCCGGGAACAGGTCACCGTGACCGCGCCAGCCGGCGAGCGGCACCTCACCGTCGAGCACGTGCTGGCGACCACCGGCCGCCCCTTCATCGGCGAGGTCCTGCGCTGCCGGCCGCCCGGCTGAGCCACGCGCTGCGCCGCCCGTGGCGGCCACCCCGCCCGGGTGGTGATCGACGCCACCTGCGTGTCGTACCACACTGGTAACTTGGAACTTCACACCTGTCGTCAGCCACGCACATTCGAGGAGAACGCCTGTGTCCACTGGCAACGAGGCGCCCGCCACCTGGCTGTCCCAGGACGCGTACGACCGACTGAAGGCCGAGCTCGACGAGCACATCGCCAACCGTCCGGTCATCGCCGCCGAGATCAACGCTCGGCGCGAAGAGGGCGACCTGCGGGAGAACGGCGGCTACCACGCGGCCCGCGAGGAGCAGGGCAAGGCGGAGGGTCGCATTCGCTACCTCCAGGAGCTGCTGCGCACCGCCAAGGTCGGCGAGGCGCCGACCGCCGACGCGGTGTCCCCGGGGATGGTCGTGACGATCTACTTCGACGACGACCAGAACGACACCGAGACGTTCCTGCTCGGCTCGCGGGAGATCGCGTCCACCACCGACCTGACGGTCTACAGCCCCGAGTCGGCCCTCGGCAAGGCCATCCTCGGCGGTCGGGCGGGGCAGACCTGCACCTACACGGCGCCCAGCGGCGCCGACATCAAGGTGACCGTGGTCAGCTTCGAGCCGTTCTCCGGCTGAGCCGGCGGCCGGGGCGACGACCCCGGCCCACCGCACCACCCGTGGCGGGGGGGGGGCCCCCCCCCGGGGCCCCCCCCCCCCCCCCCCCCCCCCCCGGGGGGGGGGGGCCCCCCCCCCGGGCCCCCCCCCTCGCCCGCGAAGACCACCTGGTAGCCGCTGGCCCGCAGGGCGCTGATCAGCGTGTCCGAGTGCTCGACGCCGCGGGTCTCCACCGACAGCGCCACCTCCACCTCACCGAGGTGCAGGTGCGGGTTGGCCCGCTGGTGCTCCACGTCCACGACGTTCGCCCGGTGCTCGGCGATCTCGCCGAGCAGCGAGGCGAGCTGACCGGGCCGGTCCGAGCAGCGCACGGTGAACCGCAGGTAGCGTCCGGCGGCGGCGAGCCCGTGCTCGATCACCCGCAGCATCAGCAGCGGGTCGATGTTGCCGCCGGAGAGCACCGCGACGACCGGCGCCTCCACCTCCACCACCCCGGCCAGCAGCGCCGCGACACCCACCGCGCCGGCCGGCTCCACCACCTGCTTGCCGCGTTCCAGCAGCATCAGCAGGGCCCGGGAGATGTCCTCCTCGCTGACCGTCACCACGTCGTCCACCAGCTTGCTGACGTGGGTGAAGGTGATGTCGCCCGGCCGGCCGACCGCGATGCCGTCGGCGATCGTGCTGAACGCCGGCAGGCGCACCGGCTCCCCGGCGAGCAGCGAGGGAGGGTAGGCGGCCGCGCTGGCCGCCTGCACCCCGATGACGCGTACGTCCGGGCGCAGCGCCTTCGCGGCCACCGCGATCCCGGACACCAGCCCGCCGCCGCCCACGCCGGTGATGATGGTCTTCACGTCCGGGCACTGCTCCAGGATCTCCAGCGCCACGGTGCCCTGACCGGCGATCACGTCCCGATGGTCGAAGGGGTGGATGAAGATCGCCCCGGTCCGCTCGGCGTAGGTCTGCGCCGCGACCAGCGACTCGTCCACCGTGTTGCCGACCAGCTCGACCTGCGCGCCGTACCCCTTGGTGGCCGCCACCTTCGGCAGCGGCGCGTTCACCGGCATGAAGACCGTGGCGTGCGTGCCGACCAGGCCGGCGGCGAGCGCGACCCCCTGGGCGTGGTTGCCGGCACTCGCCGCCACCACGCCCCGCTCGCGCTCCTCCGCCGACAGCCGGGAGATCCGCACGTACGCGCCGCGCACCTTGTAGGAGCCCGCCCGCTGCACGTTCTCACACTTCAACCACGCCGGACCGCCCAGCACCGCGCTCAACGGTCGGGAGGGCTCCAGCGGGGTCGTCCGGGTGACGCCGGCGAGCAGCTCCCGCGCGGCCTGTACGTCGGCGAGACCGACCAGTTCCGTCATGCCCCGATCGTGCCACCCGGCGGTGGCGCGACCGGCGGCGACGCCACCGTCGGGTCGGCCGCCACCTGCGGCGACGGCGCCGTGACCGACTGCTGCGGGGGCAGCCCGGGACCGCCCGGGTACATCATCATTCCCGGCACGACCGGCCAGGCGGGGACGGCCCGCGCGATGCGCTCCTGCTGCCCGGTGGAGATCCACGTGACCAGCACGATGAACGCGGCCGCGGCCACCACGCAGGCCACCGCCGGGACCACGCCCCGACCGATCTGCCGCTGGTACGCGTCCACCCACGCCTGGAAATCGGCGGCGGTGCTCGGCGATTCCGGCAGCGCGGCGGCGGCCAACTCGTTCTTCACGCTGACCACCCGCTCGCCGACGCTGAAGACCAGCCAGGCGATCCACCAGAGACCGACCAGCCCACCGGCGCTGCGGCGGACGCTGTCCCGGGCGATGCCCCCGACCACCACGGCGGGCACCACGAAGTTGGCGAACGGCACCAGCCAGCCGGCGATCGCCCAGCCGGCACCCGTTGCCGGCAGCGCGCCCGGGAAGGCGTCGGTGTTCTTCCGGGCCCGCCAGGTCCAGATGATCACCAGGACGCCGGCGGTCAGGATGGCGATCGAGAACGGCACGGAGAGCGCCACCTCGGCGAGCACCACGGCGAAGAGCCGGTCGGCGTCCCGATCGGCCGCGGCCTGCTCGATCAGTCCCCGGGCGTAGACCGGGAAGAGGTACTGCAGCAGGAAGAAGACAGTGGTCGCGCCGACCGCGATCGAGGCGGCCAGGCCGAGGCCCCGCACCGGGTACGTCGGCAGGCCCGGCGTCACGGCCGGCTGCCCGACCGGGGTGTGGCAGCTCTGGCAATCGTCGGCGGTTGGCGAGGTGGCGTCCCCGCAGGTCTGGCAGCGCATGATGATCCCCCGTACGTGTGTCGGCGCGCACACGCTAGACGATCATGCGACGGCCGGCGACCCCGTTCCGACCCGCGGGTAGCCGGGGGCGTGCCGCGCCCACGGGGCGGCCATCTCGAACTGCCCCGCGACGCCGAGCAGCAGCAGCTCCGAGCCGGGCGGCCCGACCAACTGCACGGCCACCGGCAGCCCGTCCGGGCGCCGGCCCACCGGCACCACGATCGACGGAAGCCCGGCGACGTTCCACGGCGCCGCGAAGGGGGCGTACCGGATGTTGGCCGCCATGTTGGCCCGCCAGGAGCGGCCGGACCAGGCGAGCGCCTCCGGCGGCGCGCCGGC
Source organism: Micromonospora sp. NPDC049366 (assembly GCF_044466625.1). Taxonomy (NCBI): domain Bacteria; kingdom Bacillati; phylum Actinomycetota; class Actinomycetes; order Micromonosporales; family Micromonosporaceae; genus Micromonospora; species Micromonospora sp. NPDC049366. The sequence continues at coordinate 205,015 of NZ_JBITMV010000012.1, read as the reverse complement.
CAGCGCCGGGGTGAGCAGCAGGTCCACCGAGTGGTCGGTGAAGAACCCGACGGAGCGCTCCCGCCAGGCGGCCCGGTCGGCCTCCCGCACGTAGCCGCGTCGCTGCGCCCACTCGCCCAACGCGACGTGCCGGCGGCTGCGCTTCTGCAGGTCGCGCCGCACGACGCCGCCGGCCTGGACGTCGGCGGCCGCCGCGGCGAACCAGGTGGCGATCCCCTGCAGGCCGAGCTTCGTCGGATAGACCGGATCGGCCGGCACGGTGTCGTGGCCGGCCGCCGCGAGCAGTCGTCCGGCGGTGGCGACGGCGTCCCGGTTCGGGGCGTCCGGGGACACGCCGCGCACCGGCGAACGGAGCGAGACGCCCACCCGCAGCCGCTGCGGCGGCACCAACTTCTCCGGGCGCCGCCCGGCGAGCACCGAGAAACCGACCGCCGCGTCGGCGACCGTCGTGGTGAGCATGCCGTGCTCGACGAGGCCGAACCAGTCGTCCGCGCCGAGCTGGCGCGGAACGACGCCCCCGCCGGGCTTGAGGCCGACGAGACCGCAGCAGGCCGCCGGGATCCGGATGGAGCCGAGGCCGTCGTTGCCGTGCGCGATCGGCACCAGGCCCGCGGCGACCGCCGCCGCCGCGCCACCCGAGGAGCCACCCGGCGTACGCCGGAGGTCCCAGGGGTTACGGGTGACGGCGGTGTCGTCGTCGGTGAGGGCCCAGAGGCCGAGCTCCGGCATCCGGGTCACCCCGAGGATCACCGCCCCTGCACCGCGCAGCCGTCGGACCACCTCGTGGTCGGCCTCGGCGACCGGCGTACGCACCGCGGCCGACCCGTTCCAGGTGGGCAGGCCGGCGACGGGAGTGTTCTCCTTCACCGCCACCGGCACACCGGCCAGTGGGAGGTTGGCCAGGTCCTCCTGCTCGTCGACCTTCTCCGCCTCGGTGATCGCCTCACCGCCGCGGACCGCGCGGAACGCGGCGAGGTCGGCGTCGGCCCGGGCGATGTGGTCGAGGTGGTCCGCGACGACCTGGGTGGCGGAGACGTCCCCCCGCCGTACGCCGCGGGCGATCTGTTTGGCGGTCGCCCCGACCCAGGTCGGCATGATGTCCTGCACGGCCACCCTCCCCAGACAGCGGTCAGCCCAGCGCCTGCTCCAGATCGGCGAGCAGGTCGTCGACCGTCTCGATGCCGACAGACAGTCGCACGAGATCGCCGGGTACTTCAAGCGGCGAGCCGGCAGCACTTGCGTGTGTCATGCGACCCGGGTGCTCGATCAGGGATTCGACGCCACCGAGCGACTCGGCGAGCACGAAGAGCTTCGCCCGGTTGCAGATCTCGACGGCGTGCTCCTCGCCACCGGCGGCCCGGAACGAGATCATGCCGCCGAAGCGGCGCATCTGCTTGGCGGCCACCTCGTGACCCGGGTGCGACGGCAGGCCCGGGTAGATCACCTCCGCGACCTTCGCGTGCCCGTCGAGGTACGCGGCCAGCCGCTCCGCGTTGTCGCAGTGCCGGTCCATGCGTACGCCCAGGGTCTTGATCCCGCGCAGGGTGAGCCAGGCGTCGAACGGCCCGTTGATCGCGCCCATCGCGTTCTGGTGGTAGCGCAGCTCCTCACCGAGCCCGGCGTCCGCGGCGATCAGCGCGCCACCGACCACGTCGGAGTGACCGCCGATGTACTTGGTCGTCGAGTGCACCACCACGTCGGCGCCGTGCGCGATCGGCTGCTGCAGGTACGGTGACGCGAAGGTGTTGTCGACCACCAGCAGGGCGCCCGCGTCGTGCGCGACGGCGGCCAGCGCGGCGATGTCGGCGATGCCGAGCAGCGGATTGGTGGGCGTCTCCACCCAGACGATCTTCGTGCGGCCGGGAACGACGGCGGCCCGGATCGCGGCCGGGTCGGAGACCTTGGCCGGGGTGAAGTCGAGCCCCCACCGCTGCACCACGCGGGCGAACAGGCGGTAGGTGCCGCCGTAGGCGTCGTCGGGGATCACCACGTGGTCGCCGGGCTTGCAGACCGTCCGCAGCAACGTGTCCTCGGCGGCGAGCCCGCTGGCGAAGGCCAGCCCGACCGGCCCGCCCTCCAGCGCGGCCAGGCACTCCTGGAGCGCGTCGCGGGTCGGGTTGCCGGAGCGGCTGTACTCGTAGCCGAGCCGCGGCGACCCGACGGCGTCCTGCGCGTACGTGCTGGTCTGGTAGATAGGTGGGATCACCGCGCCGGTGCGGGCCTCGGGGTCCTGACCGGCGTGGATGGCGAGCGTCTCGAAGCCGTGGTTCATTCCCGAGACGTTAGTCCGCCACCCCGCCCGGGTGCGGGGAACCCGGAGGGTGGGTCGAGCCGGCGCTCGGACCGGCAGCGGCGGTGGACCGCTCGCGTCCTGTCGAGCTGCCCCATAAGTGGGGCGCCCCATCTCTGGGGCAGCTCGACAGCATCCAACCCCCTCCACGCCCGAGGGGCTGCCCACCTGGCGCTCCCCACTACCCTGGGGCGGGTGGCCGGGTGTGTGTTCTGCGGGATCGTCGCGGGTGAGGTGCCGGCGTTCCGGGTCGCGGACGAGCCCGACGGGGTGGCGTTCCTGGACACCCGGCCGGTGTTCAAGGGCCACGTCCTGGTCGTGCCGCGTGCCCATCTGGTGACCCTCGCCGACCTGCCGCCGGGCTCGCTCGCCGGCTACTTCGGGCTGGTGCGGCGGCTCGCGGTGGCCGTCGAGTCCGGTCTGGGGACCGGTGGGACGTTCGTGGCGATGAACAACAAGGTGTCCCAGTCCGTCCCGCACCTGCACACCCATGTCGTGCCCCGGACGAAGGGCGACGGCCTGCGCGGCTTCTTCTGGCCCCGCACCCGCTACACGGACGACGCCGAGGCGACGGCGTACGCGACCCGGGTGGCGGAAGCGCTCTGACGCGGCCTGCCTGGGTGGGCGTGGGGCGGGTAAGGATGGGTGACCCGGCGGTGTTGCACAGCCTGGAAGCCACGAGAGGAGTCCCACCGTGTTCCTTCGCCGCATGAAGGCCGAGATGATCGCTCCCGACCAGGCCCTGCCGGGCCGCCTGATCGCGATGCCGGTCGCCGACCGCCACGAGGTGCTGGGCACCCCGCTGAAGGGCCCGTTCCCCGAGGGCAGCCAGGTCGCCGTCTTCGGCATGGGCTGTTTCTGGGGCGCTGAGCGGCTGTTCTGGACCCTCCCCGGGGTGATCACCACCTCCGCCGGTTACGCGGGCGGCTACACGCCGAACCCGACCTACGAGGAGGTCTGCTCGGGGATGACCGGGCACGCCGAGGCCGTCCAGGTGGTCTACGACCCCACGAAGATCACGTACGAGGACCTGCTGAAGGTCTTCTGGGAGAACCACGACCCGACCCAGGGCATGCGCCAGGGCAACGACGTGGGCACCCAGTACCGGTCGGCGATCTACGCCACCACGGACGAGCAGCTGGCCACCGCGACCGCCTCCCGGGACGCGTTCGCCCCGATCGTGGCCCGCGCCGGCAAGGGTGAGATCACCACGGAGATCGACCGGCTCGGCAGCTACTACCTTGCCGAGGACTATCACCAGCAGTACCTGGCGCCCACGAAGAACCCGAACGGCTACTGCAACCACGGCCCGAACGGGCTGAGCTGCCCGGTGGGCGTGGCCCGCACCGCCGGCTGAACCCGCCCGCACCACTTCCGTCGCCCGCGGCCCGCGCCGCGGGCGACGCGCATTCCCGGATGCGATGTGATCGAAATCCGTTGCCGGCCCGCGAGGCGACTCGATAGCGTGGCGGTACACGGGAAAGGAGGTGGTCCAGACTTGTATAGCAATCGGACTCGTGAGGTGGCTGTCCGCTAGCCGCTGTCCTCGACAGTGATTCACGTCCGCCGCGAGGCGGGCACAGGCACCATCGTCGAGACCGTGTGGCAGCGGTGCGGCGAAACCACGACAGCCACCCGACCCCCGGGGTGCCGGCCAAAGTCCAGCCGGCCCGCGCGCGAGCGCGGACACCCCGGGGGTCGCTTCATATGCACCGGAGGAGCCCGCCGTGTCGATGCGCGAGCTGGTGGTGCTCGGGACGGCCAGCCAGGCACCGACCCGGCAGCGCAACCACAACGGTTACGTGCTGCGCTGGGACGACGAGGTGATCCTCTTCGACCCGGGTGAGGGCAGCCAACGGCAACTGCTGCACACCACCGTGACGGCGACCGACCTGACCCGGATCTGCGTCACCCACTTCCACGGCGACCACTGCCTCGGCCTGCCGGGCACCATCCAGCGGCTCTCCCTGGACCGCGTGCCGCACCCGGTGGCGGTGCACTTCCCCGCCGGCGGCGCCGAATACTTCGCCCGGCTGCGGCACGCGACCAGCTTCCACGAGACCGCCGAGCTGCTCGTCGAGCCGATCGAGGCGGACGGGCAGCGGATCGCGCTGGGCTGCGGCACGCTGGAGGCCCGCCGGCTGCGGCACCCCATCGAGACGTACGGCTATCGGCTGGTCGAGCCGGACGGCTGCCGGATGCTGCCGGAGCGGCTGGCCGCGTACGGCATCGCCGGCCCGGCCGTCGGGGAGCTGATCCGCGTCGGCCACCTGGACGTCGACGGGCGCCGGGTGACCCGCGACGAGGTGAGCGTCCCGCGGCCGGGGCAGCGGTTCGCCTTCGTGATGGACACCGGCCTCTGCGACGCGGTCTACGCCCTGGCCGAGCACGCCGACCTGCTCGTCATCGAGTCGACCTTCCTGGAGTCCGAGGCGGCGCTCGCCGCCGAGGTCGGCCACCTCACCGCCGCGCAGGCCGCGCGGGTGGCGAGCGAGTCGGGCGTACGCCGGCTCGTGCTCACCCACTTCTCTCAGCGGTACGCCGACCCGCGCCGGTTCCACGACGAGGCCCGCGCGCACTTCGACGGGGAGTTGGTGATCGCCGAGGACCTCACCACCGTCCAGGTGCCGCCCCGGCGGGTAGCCTCGCCCGCGTGACCGTCTCACTGCGCCGGGCGACCGCCGACGACCTCCGGGCGGTCGGGGCGCTGCACCAGCGTTCCCGCGTCGCCGCCTACTCGTCGTTCCTGCCGGCGCAGGCTCTGGCCGACCCGACGCCGGAGGTGATGGGTCAGTACTGGGTCGACCGGTGGGGCTGGGAGCGGGACGACCACCTGATGACCGTCGCCGAACGCGAGGACCGGCTGGTCGGCTTCAGCTACGTCGGTCCGGACGACGAGGGCGACCCGTCGACCGGCCTGCTGCACGCCATCCACCTCGACCCGGCGGAGCGGGGGCGCGGCGTGGGCCGGGAGCTGATGGTCGACGCGTTGACGACGATGCGGGAACGGGGCTGGCGGCGGGCGGCGCTCTGGGTGCTCGCCGAGAACGATCACGCGCGGCGCTTCTACGAGCGGGGCGGCTGGTCGACGGCCGGGGTGCGGCGGGAGGACCGGATCGGCTCGGCGCTCACCGTCCAGCTGCGCTACACCCGACCGCTGTAGGCGTTCGCTCAGCGCCTTCGTCGACGTGGTGGCCGCGCCGACCGAGCTGGCCCGCCCAGGCGGCGGTGCCGCACCGGCCGCGGCTCGGCCGGCCCGGACGGCGACGGGCCCCGGAAGACGCGGTCGCGTCCGCCGGGGCCCGGTCGTTCGTCGTCAGTTGGCGCCGAGGTGGGCCAGCAGGTCCTGCCGGGTGAGCACACCCTTGGGCTTGCCGTCGACGAGCACCAGCGCGGCGTCGGACTTCTCCAGCAGGCCGACCGCCTCGCTCACCGGCTGCCCGCCGCCGATCATCGGCAGCGGGGCGCCCATGTGCCGCTCGATCGTGTCGTGCAGGTGCGCCTGACCGGTGAAGAGCGCGTCCAGCAGGTCCCGCTCCGCGATCGACCCGGCCACCTCGCCGGTGACCACCGGCGGCTCGGCCTTGAGCACGGGCAGCTGGGAGACGCCGTACTCGCGCATGTAGTCGATCGCGTCGCGGACCGTCTCGGTCGGGTGCACGTGCACCAGCTCCGGCAGCCCGCCCGGCTTGCTGGCCAGCGCGTCGGCCACCGTCGGCTCGGTGCCGGAGTTGTCGAGGAAGCCGTACCGGGCCATCCACTGGTCGTTGAAGATCTTGGAGAGGTAGCCCCGGCCGCCGTCCGGCAGCAGCACGACGACCACGTCGTCCGGCCCGGCCTTACGGGCCACCTCCAGCGCGGCCACCACTGCCATCCCGCAGGAGCCGCCGACGAGCAGCCCCTCCTCGCGGGCCAGCCGCCGGGTCATCTCGAACGACGCCTTGTCGGAGACCTCCACGATCTCGTCGGCGATGCCCCGGTCGTACGTCTCCGGCCAGAAGTCCTCGCCGACGCCCTCGACGAGGTAGGGCCGGCCGGTGCCGCCGGAGTAGACCGAGCCCTCCGGGTCGGCGCCGATCACCCGCACCCGCCCGTCGGAGGCCTCCTTCAGGTAGCGGCCGATCCCGGAGATGGTGCCGCCGGTGCCCACGCCCGCCACGAAGTGGGTGATTTCACCCTCGGTCTGCTTCCACAGCTCCGGGCCGGTGGTCTCGTAGTGGGAGCGCGGGTTGGCCGGGTGGCTGTACTGGTTGGGCTTCCACGCGCCGGGGATCTCCCGGGCCAGCCGGTCGGAGACGTTGTAGTAGGAGCGCGGGTCCTCCGGGGCGACCGCCGTGGGGCAGACCACCACCTCGGCCCCGTACGCCCGCAGCACGTCCTGCTTGTCCTGGCTGACCTTGTCCGGGCAGACGAACACGCACTTGTAGCCCTTGAGCTGGGCCACCAGGGCCAGCCCGACGCCGGTGTTGCCGCTGGTCGGCTCGACGATGGTGCCACCCGGCTTGAGGATGCCGGCCTTCTCGGCGTCCTCCACCATGCGCAGGGCGATCCGGTCCTTCACCGAACCGCCCGGGTTCAGGTATTCCACCTTCGCCAGCACGGTGGCCTGGATGCCGGCCGTGACGTTGCGCAGCCGCACCAGAGGGGTGTTGCCGATCAGGTCGACGACGTTGTCGTAGTACTGCACCTGGTTGTGTCCTTCTCCTGGGCGCCGGCGACGGGCGGCCGGGCAGACGGTTCGGGGATTCCAGCCCAGGGTACGTGCCGTCAGGGCACCACACGCCCGGGGATGACGGAGTCCCGACGCGCCTCCCACTCCAGGAAGCGCTCGGTCTCGGCCAGCACGCTGCCGGCCAGCCAGGTGACCATGACCGCGTCGTCGGCCAGCCCGAAGATCGCCAACGGGATCTCCGGGAGCAGGTCGAACGGCGAGACGATGTACGCCGTCGCCGCGGTCATCAGCGCCAGTCGGAGGCCGCCGTCGTACTCGCCGCGCGCGGTGGCCCGGATCATCCGGGGCAACGCCGCCAGTCGGGTGCCCAGGGACGGCCCGCCGCGCGCCCCGGTGGCCAGGGCCCGCGCCAGAGCCGCGAAGGCGGCACTCCGCTTCAAGGTCTTCCCCATGTCGCGCTCCTCTCCGGGGGACAGCGTGGCGTCCCGGCGCAAGCCCCTCCGGGCGCTCGGGACCACCGGGGAAGAGGTACCCAGCCGGGCCTCGCGCCAGGCACCCTCAGCCGTACGACGACAGCGGCGTGTCGGGCCGGCGCGATACCGTGGCGGTATGGGGGTGGCCGGTTCCGTCGTACCGTTTGGTTCGCGCTGGCAGCGCGCCCGGCGGGTGGCCCGCCTGGCCGCGATCGGCGTGGGCGCCGGCGCGGCGGCCTACGTGGCGACCGCCGGTGTGCTGCTCGGCCAGGCCCGCCAGGCGCGCCGCACGATCCCCATGGCGGAGGCTCCCCCGCCCCGCTGCGACGGCGTCTACGGCGCGAAGTTCACCGGTGCGCCACTCACCATGGTCGTGCTCGGCGACTCCTCGGCCGCCGGCTACGGGGTGCACCGCCGCCGGGAGACGCCGGGCGCGCTGCTCGCCACGGGGCTGTCCCGCCGGACGCAGCGGCCGGTGCGCCTGCACCGCTTCGCCGTCGTCGGCGCGATCTCCGCGGTCCTCCGGCACCAGGTCGAGGCGGCCCTGGAGTGCCGGCCGGACATCGCGGTGATCCTCATCGGCGGCAACGACGTCACCAACCGCACCCCGCCGGCGCTGGCGGTGCGCTACCTGGTCGAGGCGGTCCGCACGCTGCGCGCCGCCGGCTGCGAGGTCGTCGTCGGCACCTGCCCCGACCTCGGGGCGATCCGGCCCATCCAACCGCCGCTGCGGTGGCTGGCCCGGCGCTGGAGCCGCCAGCTCGCCGCCGCGCAGACGTTGGGCGTGGTCGAGGCCGGCGGCTGGACGGTGTCCCTCGGCGACCTGCTCGGTCCCCGGTTCGCGGCCGAGCCGGCCCGCATGTTCGCCTGGGACCGGTTCCACCCCTCGGCCGAGGGCTACGCGGTCGCCGCCGCCGCGATGCTGCCCACCGTGCTGTCCGCGCTCGGCGCCGGCCAGGAACGGCGGGCAGCGGCCGCACCGGGTCAGGGCGTACGGTCGCTGCCGGAGGCCGCGCAGGAGGCGGCCCGGCACGCCGGCACGGAGGTCAGCGGTGCCCAGGTCCGCGGCCGTGACCACGGCCCGGCCGGCCGGTGGGCGCAGCTGCGCCGGCGGGCGTTCTTCGGCGTCGGCAGCGTGCCGCAGTCCGGCACCGCGACCGACTCACCCACAGTGGAGGGACTGGCATGAGCGAGCAGGACATCGCCACGAGGCTCGCCGGCCGGCTCGGTCGGGCGGCGGCGCTCTCCCTGATCGCCGGCACGGTCGGTGGTGCCGCGGTCCTCGCCGGTGAGGCGTTCGTCGCCCGGCACCGGCGCTACGCCCAGCCGGAGCTGGGGCTGGCCCTGCGTGCCACCATCGGTCGGGCGGGCGCGCCCGCGCTGCGGCTCGTCCTGCTCGGCGACTCGTCCGCCCTCGGCGTCGGGGTCGACCGCCTGGAGGACACGATCGGCGGTCAGCTGGCCGGCCTGCTCGCCGAGGGCCCCACCGGGCGTCTCGTGCACCTGTCCAGCGTGGGTGTGTCCGGCTCCCGCTCGACGGACCTCGCCACCCAGGTGGCCCGGGCCCTGCTGGGCGACCGTCCCGACGTCGCCCTGATTCTGATCGGCGCCAACGACGCCACCGGGATGCGCCGCGCCGCCGACGCGGCGGCCTACCTGGGCGCGGCCGTGCACCGCCTGCGCGAGGCGGGCGTCGAGGTCGTGGTGGGCACCTGCCCGGACCTGGGGGCCGTCCGCGCGATCGCCCCGCCGCTGCGTCAGCTCGTCGCCTGGTCGGGGCGGCGCGTCGCCCGCGCCCAGACGACCGCCGTGCTGGACGCCGGCGGCTCCGTGGTCGACCTGGGCACCGAGACCGGTCCGGTGTTCCGCGCGGACGCGGGCACCCTCTGCCACGACGGCTTCCACCCCTCGGCCGACGGCTACCGGGTGTGGGCGCACGCGCTGCTGCCCGAGGTCGCCGCCGCGGCGGCCGTGGCCTCCCGGCGCTGACCGCCACGGCGGCGCGGGTGCCGAGCACCCCGGGGCGGGTGACATTTCCCGCCCGGCTCGTGGCTTCCGCGCCTTGTTACTGACGGGTTAACGTGAGGTCATGTCGACCGAGTCGTCCCGCGACGCCGTCATCGTCGCCACCGCCCGCTCCCCCATCGGCCGGGCCCACAAGGGGTCCCTCCGCGACGTACGCCCCGACGATCTCGCCGCGACCATCGTCCAGGCCGCGCTGGACAAGGTGCCCCAGCTCGACCCGCGCGAGATCGACGACCTCTACCTCGGCTGCGGCCTGCCCGGCGGCGAGCAGGGCTTCAACATGGCCCGCGTGGTGGCCACGCTGATGGGCCTCGACGGCCTGCCCGGCGCTACCCTCACCCGCTACTGCGCCTCCTCGCTCCAGACCACCCGGATGGCGATGCACGCCATCCGGGCCGGTGAGGGCGACGTCTTCATCTCCGCCGGCGTCGAGACCGTCTCCCGCTACGCGCGGGGCAGCTCCGACGGCCTGCCGCCGGAGGCGCAGGCGCTGGTCGGCGGCGGTTGGGAGAACCCCCGGTTCACCGCCGCCCGGGACCGCTCGAAGGCCCGCGCGCAGGGCGGCGCCGAGGTGTGGACCGACCCGCGCGACGCCGGCGAGCTGCCCGACATCTACCTGGCTATGGGCCAGACCGCCGAGAACCTGGCCCAGGTCCACGACGTGAGCCGCGCCGACATGGACGAGTTCGGCGTACGCAGCCAGAACCTGGCCGAGAAGGCGATCGCGGACGGCTTCTGGGCCCGCGAGATCACCCCGGTCACCACCCCGGACGGCACCGTGGTCAGCGCCGACGACGGCCCGCGGGCCGGGGTCACCCTGGAGGGCGTCGCCGGGCTGAAGCCGGTGTTCCGGCCGGACGGTCGGATCACCGCCGGCAACTGCTGCCCGCTCAACGACGGCGCCGCCGCGGTCGTGGTGATGAGCGCCCAGCGCGCCCGCGACCTGGGCATCACGCCGCTGGCCCGGATCGTCTCCACCGGCGTCACCGCGCTCTCGCCGGAGATCATGGGCCTCGGTCCCGTGGAGGCGTCCCGGCAGGCGCTCCGGCGCGCCGGCATGACGATCGACGACGTCGACCTGGTGGAGATCAACGAGGCGTTCGCCGCCCAGGTCATCCCGTCGTACCGACAGCTGGACATCCCGCTGGAGAAGCTCAACGTGATGGGCGGGGCGATCGCCGTCGGCCACCCGTTCGGGATGACCGGCGCCCGCATCACGGGCACCCTGCTCAACGCCCTGGAGTGGCACGACAAGAGCATCGGCCTGGAGACCATGTGCGTCGGCGGTGGCCAGGGCATGGCCATGGTGATCGAGCGGCTGAGCTGAGCCGGCCGGGTCAGAGCGCGTCGCGGGTCGCCGCCACCTCGGCGGCGGCCCGGGCCAGCACCTCGGGCGGCGCGCCCGCCCCCACCAGGTCCGCGGCGACCACCCGCAGCTGATCGGGCAGGGCCAGGTCGTTCGTCAACCGGGGCACCGTCCGCCGGGGTTCGCCCTCGACGTCCGCGGTGAGGTTGGCGATCTCCTGCACCAGACGGTGCACGAGGTCGCCACGGGCCGCGTTCCCGCCGGTGGCGACCGCCGCCCACCGTGGTTGCTCCCAGTGCCCGACCTGACGGACCAGCAACTGCACGACCCGGTCCAGTTCCGCTGCGCTCATCGCCGCCGAGTGTACGGCGACCGCCCGGCGCTTCCTCCGCCCGACGGTGTGCCGGGTCCTCCCCCTGCGGTGTGCCGGCTCCGCCGCGCGGTGGCCCACGCCGGGGCGATCAGCGGCGCAGGTAGCTGAGCAGTCGCAGCAACTGCCAGTAGAGGAAGACCAGGCCGGTGAGGATGCCGAACGCGCAGAGCCAGGCGTACCGGCGGGGGCGGCCGGCCCGCACCGACCGCTCGACGAGGTCGAAGTCGAGGATGAAGCTGAACGCCCCCGCGATGATCGCGATCACCGCCACCACGTACGCGAGCCCGCCCACCTCCCCGGTCAGGCTGTAGATCTCCACGCCCTGCCGACCGGTGACCAGGTAGACGACCAGGTTCACCACGCTGATCGCGACGATGCCGAGCAGGGTGCCGATGACCAGCCGGGCCAGCCGGGGCGTCGCGCGGACCAACCTGGCCCGGTAGAGCAGCGCCATGCCCAGGAAGACGCCGAACGTCCCGGCCACAGCCTGCGACACGATGCCCGGGTAGACCAGCTCGAAGGCCCGGCTGGCGACGCCCAGCAGCAGCCCCTCGACCACCGCGTACAGGATCATCGGCACCGGGTTGGTGATCGCGCGCAGCGAGATGACCAGGACCAGCGCGATGGCCGCCAGGGCGCTGCCGGCCAGCGCGAGCGGCACCCAGGCCGCCTCGGGGACGAACAGCCAGGACAGCAGCGCGGTGGCGCCGGTGAGCAGCAGCAGCCCGACCGTCCGGACCACCACGTCGTCGACGGTCATCTCGTCGGCGGCAGCGACGCCGAGCACCCGGCTCTCCAGCCGGGTCGTCTCGTCGAGCCGGTTCAGCACCGGATTGGCACTGCGCACCGCCACCCCCTCGCCGCCGTACCCCTCGCAGTCACTGTGCACCGGCGGGTGGGGCGGCGTCGGGAAAACGCGGGGGCCCGGACGCGGAAGCGCCCGCCCCCGCGCTGCGGGGACGGGCGCCGACGGTCGGACGCGACAGTCAGTCGTCGCCCTGGAAGTAGCTCAGCAGGCGCAGGATCTCGAAGTAGAGCCACACCAGGCTGACCAGGATGCCGAAGGCGGCGACCCAGGAGTAGCGCTGCGGCAGGCCCATCCGGACGCCGTCCTCGATCTCCTTGAAGCTGAGCACGAAGCTCAGCGAGGCGACCACGATGCAGACCAGGCTGAAGCCGATGGCCAGCGGGCTGCCGTCGCGCAGGCCCGTGTTGACCCCGAACAGGGACAGCACGAAGTTGATCAGCATCACCGCGAACAGGCCGACGATCGCCGCCGTCACGCCCTTGACGAACGCGGGGGTCGCCCGGATGGCCCGCACCTTGTAGAGCATGGCCATCAGGAAGAAGATGCCGAAGCTCGCGACCGCGGCCTGGAGCACGATGCCGTCGTAGAACGACTCGAAGAACTTGCTGACGACGCCGACGAAGACGCCCTCGACGACGGCGTAGGCGACGACGAGCGCCGGGTTGGCCATCCGCGAGAACGAGATGATCAGGCCGAGGACCAGCGTGACCATCGCGGCACCGATCCAGGCGGCACCGAGCAGCGCGTCGGGGACCAGCACCCAGGCGGCGGCGGCCATGACGCCGACGATGCCGAGCAGGGTGACGGTCTTGACCACCACGTCGTCGATGGACATGGGCGCCACGGTCGGCGGCGCGGCCGGGTAGCCGGCCTCGGTCGGATACTGCTGGGGAATGCCGGGCGCGCCGTACGGCCCGGTCGGGGCGTACCCGGCGGAGCGCTCCCGCTCGGCCGCCTGGCCGAGCCGGGCGAGCACCGGGTTCGAGGTCTTCACTTTCTGGCCTCCCTCAGGGGGTCGTGTGCACGTGAACGCGCACACACAAGAGTAAACGGCCACGCCCATCCATGGAGATCACCGAGGGGACGAGGAGGCAGAAATGTGCGGTGCCCGGGGCGGGGGTCGAACCCGCACGCCTTGCGGCAGCCGCTTTTAAGGCGGCCGTGTCTGCCGTTCCACCACCCGGGCAGGGCGGCACCGGGGCGTCGACACGCCGCGGTGCAGTGTCACGGTAACCGGTCCGCCGCCACCCGGCGCACCCCGTCCCGGCTGCCACACTAGGGTCGATGCCGTGAGCAGCGCAGCCCCCACGGCCCCCGACGCCGCCCCTGAGCAGGCTCTTCGCCTCGCCGACCCCGCCGCCCGCCGGCCCTGGACGGCGCGACTGCTGGCCGTCCTCGGGCGCCACCGCGCGGACCTGGCGGTCGCGCTGCTCTTCGCCCTGCTGGCCGGATGGCTCACCCACGGGCTGTGGCCGTCGCCCGGTTCCCGGACGCTGGCCCTCAACCCGGAGGACCAGGCCCTCTACGAATGGTTCCTCGCGGTCGACGCGCGGGCCCTGCTGGGCGACTTCGGGCTGCTGACCGACCGGCTCAACGCACCGGACGGCGTGAACCTGATGGCCAACACGACGGTCATCGCGCTCGGTGTCATCTTCGCGCCGGTCACCCTCCTGCTCGGCGCGCCGGTCACCTTCGCCATGCTGGCGGCGGCCAACCTGGCCGGCACCGCGATCGCCTGGTATCTGCTCTACACCCGCACGCTCGGCGTCCGCCGGCTCGCCGCCGGACTCGGCGCCGCGCTCTGCGGCTTCGGCCCGGGGATGGTCTCGCAGACCAACAGCCACCTGCACATGACCGCGCAGTGGCTGGTCCCGGTCATCGTCTGGCTGGTGGTGCGGCTGCTGCGGGCCGCCGACCCCGAGCGGGTGGGGCCGACCGATCCGGCGGACGGTACGGCCGTCGTGCTGGGACCGGACCGCCGCCGCATCGTCAGCTCCGCCGCCGGCCTCGCCGCGGCGATCACCGCCCAGGTCTTCATCGGCGAGGAGGTGCTGTTCCTCGCCGCGCTCACCCTGCTGGTCATGGCGGTCAGCTACGCGGCGGTGGACCGGGACCTGGCCCGTCGTGCGCTTCCCGGCTTCGCCGGCGGGATGGGGATCGCCGCCGGGCTCGCCCTGCTGGTGCTCGGCTACCCACTGTGGTTCCAGTTCGCCGGCCCGCAGGGCGTCGCCGACGGCATGTTCAGCCCGCACTACTTCTCGGCAGACCTGCGCGGCTGGTGGACGATCTCACCGCTCTCCGTGGCCGGCGGCGACGAGGCGGCGCGGCTCACCACCGGCCCGGCCGAGTACAACACCTTCCTCGGCTGGCCGCTGCTGCTGGTCACCGCCGGCTGCGCGGTCTGGCTCGGGCGCCGCCGGCTCGCGCTCGCCTGCACGGTGGCCGCGCTGGTGATGGGCGCGCTCTCCCTCGGCCCGTCCGTGGTGCTCAGCGGTACGCGTACCGGCGTGCCCGGCCCGTACGCCCTGCTCGCCGGCCTGCCGGTGGTGGACGGGGCGCTGCCGATGCGGTTCGCCCTCGCGGTGCTGCCGCTGGCCGCGACGCTGCTGGTGCTCGCCGTCGACCGGGCCCTGCGCGGCACCGGCCGGGCGCGGCGACTGGTGCCGGCCGCGGTCGGCGCGGCGCTGCTCCCGCTCTTCCCGACGCCGCTGCCGACCGCCGACCGGCCCCCACTGCCGGAGTTCATCACCGGCGGTCACTGGCGGCAGTGCGTCCAGCCGGGCGGCGTCCTCGTGCCGGTTCCGCTGCCCACCCCGAAGGAGCCCTGGCCGATGCGCTGGGCCGCCGCCGCGGACGCCGGTTTCGGGATGCCGGAGGGCTTCTTCATCGGGCCGTACGGGCGGGGTGGCAGCGCCGCCATGGGCACCTACAAGCAGCCCACCTCCGCCCTGTTGGCCGAGGTGGCGCGGCGGGGCGACCAGCCCGCGATCGGCGACGAACAGCGACGCCAGGCCGCCAGCGACGCGGACTTCTGGGGCGCCTCCTGCGTGGCCCTGGCCGACGACGCCCCGCACGTGGAGAGCCTGCGCAGCACCCTGGAGCAGCTCTACGGCCCGTCGACCCGGATCGCCGACGCCTGGATCTGGCGGGTCTGACGGCTCCGGCCGACACGCGAAGGCCCCCGCCCGCCGGAGCGGGAGGGGGCCTGTCGTCGTGGGGCCGACGGACGGTCAGCGCTGGCCGGCACCGACCGGCTGCGACGCCTCCGAGAACTCCTCGCGCGGGTCGTGCAGCTGCCCGAGGGCGACCACCTCACGCTTGAGGAAGAAGGCCAGGGACCAGTCGACGACGACCCGGACCTTCCGGTTGAAGGAGGGAATCCGGCTCATGTGGTACGTCCGGTGCATGACCCACGCCGGCCAACCGGTCATCTTGATCCCGTAGACCTGGGCGACGCCCTTGTGCAGGCCGAGGCTGGCCACGCTGCCGGCGTGCTTATGCCGGTACTCGACCGGCTCCCGGCCACGGATGACCTCGCGGATGTTGTCCGCCATCCGGGCGGCCTGGCGCACCGCGTGCTGGGCGCTGGGCGAGCAGTACGCCCCGGGCGGGCCGGTCAGGTCCGGGACGGCGGCGCAGTCGCCCGCGCTCCACGCGCCCTCGACGACCCGGTCACCGTCGACCACCTGCAGGGTGGGCAGGCAGGTGATCCGACGCCGCTCGTCGCGCGGGAAGTCCGTCTTGTCCAGCAGCGGCGACGGCTTGACGCCCGCCGTCCAGACGATCGTGTCGGCGGTGAAGCTGTCCCCGTCGGAGAGCTTGACCACGCCGTCGACGCAGGACTCCAGCCGGGTGTCCAGGCGGATGTCCATGTTCCGCTTCAGCAGCTGCTGCACCGTGTAGGCGCCCATGTCCCGATCGACCTCGGGCAGCACCCGCTGGGTGGCCTCGACCAGCACCCAGCGCATGTCCTCCGGCTTGAGCTCCGGGTAGTAGCGCAGGGCGTCGCGGGCCATGTCCTCCATCTCGGCGAGCGCCTCGATGCCGGCGTAACCACCGCCGACGAACACGAAGGTCAGCGCCCGGCGGCGCACCTCCGGGTCGGGCGTGACGGCCGCGACGTCGAGCCGCTCCAGCACGTGGTTGCGGAGGTAGATCGCCTCGCCGATGGTCTTGAACCCGATGCCGTGCTCGTGCAGGCCGGGAATCGGCAGGGTGCGGGAGACGGAGCCGGGGGCGACGACCACGTGGTCGTACGCGATCTCCCGGGCCGGCCCGGTGAGCGGCTGGACCGTCGCGACCTTGCGGTCGTGCTCGATCTTGGTGACCGCACCAGCCACCACCGTGCACTTCCGCAACTCGCGCCGCAGCGGCACCACGGAGTGTCGGGGGGAGATGTTGCCGGCGGCTGCCTCCGGCAGGAACGGCTGGTAGGTCATGTGCGGCTGTGGGTCCACCACGATGACCTCAGCCTCACGGGAGCTGAGCTTCTTCGACAGGCGCAGGGCGGCGTACAGGCCGACATGTCCCCCGCCCACCACAAGGATCCGCTTCGGATTCACGTCATCTATCTTTCCCCGGGGTGCTCGGCTAATCCCATCCGCGTCCCCCTTCTGTGACCGAGCACAACCACTGTGACCTGCGCAACGTTCGTGAAGCGCCGGTCAGCGTCGCCGTTGCAGCCATCCGAGCAGCCCCGCCACACCCACCGCCACCAGCAGCCCGGCGACCGTCGCCAGCTGGTAGCCGGCGCCTCCGCCCAGGTCGGGGAGCTCCATGAGCAGCACACCGAGCACGAAGGTGGCGAGGAGCACCCCGGCGGCCCGCACCAGCCACCGCGTGACGAGCTCCGGCTCGACCACCGCGTCGTACGGCAGCAGGGCGGCCAGCGCGCAGAGCGTGTGGGTCAGGTAGAGCACGCCGGCCACGGCGAGCAGCCGCCACAGGGTGATCGGCCGTCCGTACCCGTCGACGGAGATCAGCCAGCCGCCCACGGTGACCAGCGCCGTGAAGGTCGGCCAGACCCGGCGCGGCCCGAACGCGGGCAGCACCGCCACCAGCACCAGGGCACCGAGCCGCTGCCCGTAGAGCACCTCGGCGGGGAAGGCCAGCACGAAACCGGCCAACGCGGTGAGGAACACCCCGACCCGGATCAGCAGCGGGATCGGACCGATCCGGCCCGCCGCCGTACGCACCGCCCGCACCCGCTCGGTGACCGCGTCGATCATCGCGCACCCACCCTCGGCGCGGTGGCCAGCCGGGCCACGTCACGCAGCACCTGGTCCAGGCTCCCCGCGCCGGCCCAGCGCACCACCGGCACGCCGTGTTCGCGGAGCTGGGCGATCATCGTGTCCCGGTCCAGCCGCCACAGCCGGTACGCCACCTCGGCCCAGCCCCGGTCCTTCGGCGGGCTGAGGTCGGCGGGCAGGGTGTCCACCGCCACCACGAACCGCCCGGAGCGGGCCAGCCGGGCCAGCATCTGGGCCGACCGTTCGTCGAGCAGCGGGGTCAGCACCACCACGAGCGCGTCCGCGGCGAGCAGCTGCGGGCCGAAGACCTGCTCGTACGGCTCGTGGGAGCTGGCCTCGACGTGGACGTCGAGCAGCCACTCCAGCACGGTCAGGTACTGGCGCCGGCCGGTCGCCGGGCGCAGCCGGCGGGCGCTCGGCCCGTACTCCAGCAGCGACACCCGGTCACCCCGGTGCAGGTAGTGCTCGGCGATCGCGGCCGCCGCCCGGACGGTGGTGTCCAGCACGGACGCGGCGCCGTCGACCCCGCCCGACCGGCCCGCCTCCGCCAGCACGTCGAGCAGCACCACCACCTCGGCGTCCCGGTCGGAGAGGGTCGACGCCACGTGCAGTTGCCGGGCCCGCAGGGAGACCCGCCAGTCGATGCGGCGCAGCCGGTCACCCGGCGCGAAGACGCGTACGCCGGCCAGCTCGCCGCCCTCACCCGGACGCCGCGAGTGGTGCGCGCCCACCAGGCCGGCCGCCCGGGGCATCGCCTCCACCGCGTCGAACGGCTCCGTCTTCGGATACACCCGCACCCGGACCGGCTCGGTGATCACCGCACGGGAGACCAGCAACCCGCCGGCCGTCGCGACCCGGGCGCCCGCCGGACCGACCCGGTGCCGCCCCCAGCGCAGCGCGGTGCCGGTCAGCTCCAGGTCGACCGCCGACGCGGCGGGCACCGACGTGACGAACGGCCGGTCCGCGCCCGACCGGCCACCGGCCGCCGGCGTGCCGGCGAAGGCGATCCCGTCGACCCGCAGCCACGGCGAGACCCGGGTGCGCAGCACCGCCACGTCGTAGTCGACGTCGTCGGGGTTGCCGACCGTCACAGCGCCGGTCAGCTCCCCGCCCTCGACCAGGTGGCCGTCGTCGGCGCCCACCCACACCTGCGGCGCCGCCACAGGGCGGCGGCGTAGCGCGTACGCGGTGCCGAGCGCGAACGGGGCCGCCAGCACGATCAGGTCGACACGCCCGAGGACCACCGCGGCCACCAGCAGCAGTCCGGTGATCAGGACGGCACGGCCGAGCGCCCGGGTGGGCACCCAGCCGGCGCCCTCCGGTTCCTGCTGCGGCACGGTCGGCCCGGTCATCAGCGCTGGAGCCCGCCCGCGTAGCTGGGCAGGGCGCCGCTGGCCGGCGCCGGGGTGCCCTCCAGCACCTCACCGACCACGAAGGACGGATCGACCCGGCGCAGCCACATCTCCGGCCGCAGCGTGATCCGGTGCGCCAGCGCCGGCACCGCCACCTCCTTGACGTCCTCGGGCACCACGTAGTCGCGGCCGGCGAGGACGGCCCGCACCCGGGACAGCAGCAGCAGCGCGAGCGAGCCACGCGGTGACGCGCCCACCAGCACCGACGGGTGTTCCCGGGTGGCCGCGGCGAGCGACACGATGTAGCGGCCGATGGAGTCCTCGACCACCACGTCCTCCAGGGCCGCCTGCATCGAGCGCAGGGTCGCGGCGTCCACCACCGGCGTGATCTGGGCCTCCTCACGGCGGCGGGCCATCCGGCGGCGCAGCACCTCCCACTCCTCCTCGTGCTCCGGGTAGCCGAAGGAGACCCGCAGCAGGAACCGGTCGAGCTGCGCCTCGGGCAGCGGGTAGGTGCCCTCGTACTCGACGGGGTTGGCGGTGGCCAGCACGTGGAACGGCTCGTCCAGCCGGTAGGTGACGCCCTCCACCGAGACCTGCTTCTCCTGCATCGCCTCCAGCAGCGCCGACTGCGTCTTCGGCGGCGTGCGGTTGATCTCGTCGGCGAGGAGGAGGTTGGTGAAGACCGGGCCGGCCCGGAACGAGAAGTCGCCGCTGCGCTGGTCGTACAGGAACGAGCCGGTGACGTCGGCGGGCAGCAGGTCCGGGGTGAACTGGAGGCGACGGAAGTCCAACCCGAGCGCCTGGGCGAAGGAACGCGCGGTGAGCGTCTTGCCCAACCCGGGCAGGTCCTCCAACAGGACGTGGCCGCCGGCCAGGATCCCGGCGAGGACGAGCTCCAGGGCGTCCCGCTTGCCGACCACGACCGTGCCGACCGCGTCCAGCACCGCCTGGGCGAGGTGACCCACCTCGGCGGCGGGCATGCTCCGGTCCACGTCCTTCATCAGATCTTCTCCAGTTCGGCGACGATCACCGCGAGGTCGCGCGGCGACGGGGTGCGTCGGGGCGGGGTCTCCAGGAAGGTCCAGAGCCGCTCCCCCAGCAGGGCACGGGCCCGGACGGGATCCGAGTCGCGGGTGACGCCGTGCTTCAGGCGCAGCCGCTCGTCGGCGAGTTCGCCGAGGCGGGGCAGGATGGTGCCGGTGAACCGCTCGGGCCGGGTCGCCGACCAGTCCAGCGGCACCTCCCAGCCGTTGATCGCGCTGCGCAGCGCGTCCCGCGCGTTCCAGTTCCAGGTGCCGTCCCCGGCTTCGGCGGCACGGGCCCGCGACGCCGCCGACGGCGGCGGAGGTGGCGGCGGCGCGAGGGCGGCGACCACCCGACGGACGGCGAACACCGCGGCCACGCCCGCGATCAGGATGAGCAGCGAGACGCGCAGGCCCACCGCGCGCAGGCCGACCACCAGCACGACCACGACGGCCGCGACCCCGGCGAGGGCGCGCACCGCCTGCCCGGTCCGGCTGCCCCGCTCCCGCTCGTCCCGGCGGGTCCGGTCCTCCTCGAACGTGAGAAGGTCGTCGATACTCGCGCTGCCGCTCATGACGGCGCCCCGCCCACGGTGGCGGCGGTCAGCTCACCGCGAAGTCGGCGCAGCGCGGCGCGCGCCTGGTCGCGGGTGCGTTCGTCGACCGGCCGGGTGGCGTAGCGGGCCTCCCGGTAGACCTGGGCGAACTCGGCCAGCACGTCGGCGCTGACGATCGCCGGCACGCCGGCCGCCTCGTCGCCCCGCAGCAGCCGGGTGACCAGGTCGGTGGGGGTATCGCCGGCCAGCCGCGGCACACCGGCCGCGGCGGCGGCCTCCTCCAGGCGGACCCAGCAGGCGATGACGGCGACGCGCGGGTCGGTGGACCGGTCGTCGAGGTCGACCAGGCCGGCGTCGACGGCGGCCACCACCTCGTCGGTGGCGCCACCGGCCCGGTGGCGGGGCCGCTGACGCGGCAGCGACCGGGTGGCCCGGCGCATCCCGCCCCGGATCAGCACCCAGGTCAGATAGCCGAGAACGCCGAGGACGGCCAGCCCGAGCAGGACGAGCGCGGCGGTGAGGATCCACTGCGGCACGTGCAGCGGGGTGGGGTCGCGGGGCTCGACCGGGATCGACGGCTCCGGCTCCATCGTCGGATATTCGGGCACCAGGGGCACGTTGTCCACACCGGGCGGGATCCGGGCGGCCCCGATCGACGAGTGCCCGGCGGCCAGTGCGGCGGCGGCCAGCAGCAGGGCCACCACGCCCACCGGCCACCAACGACGGACCAGCCCGAGACCGGATCGGACGCCGCCCTGCGCCGCCGGGGGGTACGGCGTGGGCCGACGCGTGCCGTCCGTCATCGCCACCACCCCACGCGGGTCAGTCCACCCCGGCCAGCTGTCTGGCCCGGGCGAACACGTCGTCCAGCATTCCTGGTGTCAGCCGTCCCGTGAAGGTGTTCTGCTGGCTGACGTGGTAGCAGCCGAGCAGATCCGGTCCGGCCGTGCCGGACCAGTGTGCCCCATGGGTGAAGGTGGGTCGCGGACTGGGCGGGCGCACGCCGTACACCTGGCGAAGCGTCGGCCACCACGCCGCCCATGCGAAGGCGCCCAGCGCGACCACGACCCGCAGCGTGGGCCGGATCAGCGACACCTCGCGGTGCAGCCACGGTGCGCACGTGTCCCGCTCCCCCGGTGTCGGCTTGTTGTCCGGCGGGGCGCAGCGCACCGCCGCGAAGATGCGCGTGTCGCGCAGGGCGAGGCCGTCGTCGGCGGCGACGCTGGTCGGCTGGTTGGCGAGGCCGGCCCGGTGCAGCGCGGCGAAGAGCACGTCACCCGAGCGGTCACCGGTGAAGATCCGGCCGGTGCGGTTGCCGCCGTGCGCGGCCGGGGCCAGGCCGAGGATGGCGATGCGCGCGTCCGGTGGACCGAAACCGGGCACGGGACGGCCCCAGTACCGCTGGTCGCGGAAGGCCGCCCGGCGGGTCCGGGCGACCTCTTCCCGCCAGTCGACCAGGCGCGGGCAGGCGAAGCAGTCGCTCACCGCCGCGTCGAGGTCGGCCAGGTCGGTCGACCGCGCCGCGCGGTCGACCACGTCCCGGGGCGTACGCGACTCAGCCAAGCTTGGCCCGGAACAGTTCGAGGGTGCGGGCCCAGGCGGTGGCGGCGGCCCGCTGGTCGTAGTTCTCCGGCCGGTCCTCGTTGAAGAAGGCGTGCGCGGTGCCCGGATAGTCGTGCGTCTGGCAGGTGCCGCCGGCGGTCTCGATGGCGCGACGGACGGTCTGCACACCCTCGTCCGCCGAGAGGCCGTCGGCCTCGGAGCAATGGATGAGGGCGGACTTGCCCGCGTAGTCGCTCCACTCGCCGGTCATGCCGTCCCACGGCAGGCGCGGGTAGAAGGCGGCGGTGGCGACGATCCGCTCGGACCGGGTGGCCGCCCACAGTGCCAGGCTGGCACCGGCGCAGAAGCCGGCGCAGCCGACCTTGTCGGTGACCTCGGCCCGGCCGGCGAGATAGTCGGCGGCCGCGGCGATGTCGCTGGCCGCCTCGTCCATCTGGGTGCTGTTCAAGATCTGCCGCGGCTCACTCGGCTTGCTCGCCGGGCCGCCGTGCCGGAAGTCCGGGGCGAGTGCCACGAAACCCGCCTCGGCGAACCGGTCCACCACCGCCCGCACGTGGGGCACGAGACCCCACCAGTCCTGGATGACGATGATCGCCGGGCTGGCCGCACCGCCGGAGGGTATCGCGAGATAACCCTCGCTCGTACCGCCGTTGCCGGCGAACCTCACCATCTCGCCCATCGGCCGTCCTCCTAGCGGTCAGTCATCGTTGGCTGGTCGCCCAGTGCCGGTAGCCTGCCACGCCGCGACCGCGCCGGGAAGACGCCGGAGCAGTGGCATTCACCTCCCGTTTGCCGAATGGTGACGGCACGTACGCCGACGGCGGCGCGGAAGGATCTCCGCGCCGCCGTCGGGCGGTGGTGATGTCGGACCGGCCGGGTCGGCCGGCGCCCGGGTCAGGCCTTCTTCGTCAGGCAGAGCAGGTAACCGGTCTTGCCGGGCTCGATGCTGTAGAAGAGGTAGCCGTCCTCACCCTCCTTGATGTACTGCTCGCACGCGGTGCCGGCCTTCGCCTGCGCCTCGGTCTGCCCGTCCACCCGGCCGACCACGTTGTACGCGGCGTCGGTGGAGGTGCAGTCGACGACCTTGGCGTTGTTGGCCTCCTCCTCCTCGGTGCCGGTGACCTCGGGCAGCTCGGCGATGCAGTCGCCGGCCTTGGCCTCGGCGGTGGCGTCCTTGTTGAAGTAGCTGGCGACGCCGAACTTCAGCCCCGCGATGACGAGGGCCACGAGGATCGCGCCGACGATGCCGAGCGCCTTCTTGCCGCCGCCGGACTTCTGCGCCTGCGGGGCCGCCGGGGGCTGCTCGACCGGCTGGCCGGCGGGCTGGGGCTGCGCGGCCGGCTGGGACTGCTCGGGGCTGGCCGAGGGGGGCGGAGCGACCTGCTCTGACACGGGGGTTCCTTCCGAGGGATAGATGAGCAGACGACACCGTAGCGATGATCACCCTCGGCCCGCCGCCCCGCGAACCTCATCCGTTCAGCTATTTCCCAGCTTGTTCAGCTTCTTCTCAGCAACGGGTGTGACGAGAAACTCCCGGCCGTCACGGTGGGCGACGGCCGGGAGTGGTCGAGCGGTCTCAGCGGGTGGCGGCGGGCGTCGCGGTGGTGGGATCCGGGGTGCCGCCCGGGCCCGCCGTCGCACCCGGGCTCACCGTCACACCGGGGCTCACCGTCGCATCTGGACCAGCGGTGCCGGTGGGCTCCGGGGCGCCGCTCGCGGACGGGCTCTCCGTGGGCAGCGGCGGCAGCGTCGGCGGCTGGGCCGCCCTGGGCCCGCGGGGCGCGAAGGGCGCCTGGTCGGGGCAGTACGGGTAGGGCCGCAGCAGCGGGTTGGTGTCGAGGTCGGCCATGTCGACGCAGTCCGGGTAGCCGAGCCGGATCGGGTCGCCGTTCTGGTCGAACAGCCGCGCGTTCTCCACCAACCGGCCCTCGCTGTCGTAGATGAACACGTCCCGGACCTGGTCGTACGGGTTGTCCACGGAGATCGGGGAGTAGCCGTAGTCGTCGTATCCGGCGCGGTCCTCGGCCTGGCCGAGGGCGGCCAACGCGAAGACGACGAGCACGAGGCTGCTGGCGTGCAGGGCCCAGCGCGGCCAGCCACGCAGCCGCTCGGACCGGCGGCCGAGCCAGACCGACGCGAGCACGAGACCGACGAGCATGAGCAGCCCGGCGAGGAGTTCGCCGCCGAAGCGGGGCAACAGCCCGAAGCCGCCGCCGGTGCTGACCGTGGTGACCAGCATCGCCGCCAGGTAGCCGCGCAGCACCCACCAGGCGGGGCGCAGCAACCGCAGGAACTCGCTCGCCGTCGCGTAGCCCAGTGGTGGGCCGAGCCGGGCGTCCAGGCTGCGCAGCCCGCGGCGGACCCGCAGGGTGGCGGCGGCCAGTCGCCGGTCCAGGTTGCGTCCGCCGACGGTGGGCGCGCCGGCCGCGCTCCGTAACTCGGCGGCGTACGCCTCGGGCTGGCCGAGCCGGTCGACCAGCGAGCCGCCGTCCTCCGCGACCACCTCGGCGAGGTGGTCCGGCAGGTCCTCGGTCAGCTCGTCACGCACCGTCGACGGGAGGTCGGCCAGTGCCGCCCGGACCCGTCCGACGTAGTCGGAGATCTCCTGCTCCGTGACGGTCATGCCATCCCCCGATCGTCGAGCAGCGTGTCCATGGTGGTGGCGAACGAGCGCCAGAGCTTGCCGGAGCGGGTCAGCTGGTCCCGACCGGCGGCGTTGAGCGCGTAGTACTTGCGGTGCGGGCCCGACTCGCTCGGCACCACGTACGTGGTCAGGAGGCCGGCGGCGAAGAGGCGCCGGAGCGTCCCGTAGACCGACGCGTCGCCGACCTCGTCCAGGCCGGCCTCCCGCAGTCGCCGCAGGATGTCGTAGCCGTAGCCGTCCTCGTCGCGGAGCACGGCGAGCACGGCCAGGTCGAGCACGCCCTTGAGGAGCTGGGTCGTATCCACGCATCGCACGGTAGTGTGCAATGCGTAATACCGTCAAGAAGGCGCCGCCCCGCCACGCCGGACAGCGCGAACCGCTAGAGCAGGCTCCACGCGATGCCGTCGAGGATGTCGTGCTCGGAGGCGACCACCGACGGCATCCCGGCCCGCTCCATGATCACTCGGAGCACCAGGGCGCCCGCGCCGATCACGTCCGCCCGACCCGGGTGCATCACCGGATTCGCCAACCGCTGCTCCCGGGTGCTGCCGAGCAGGTCGGCCGTCACCTCGGCGACCTGCTCGTACGAGACCCGCGCGTGATGGATGCGCTCCGGGTCGTACGCCCGCAGGCCCTGTGCGATGGCGACCACGGTGGTGACGGACCCGGCCAGCCCGACCAGCGTCGCGGCCTGCCGCCCGGGCACCACGTCGAGCGCGCGGTCGACCGCGAGCGCGATGTCGGCCTGCGCGGCGGCGATCTCGTCCAGCCCCGGCGGGTCGCCGTGCAGGTGCCGCTCGGTCATCCGGACGCAGCCGATGTCCATCGACACCGCCGCCGACACCCCGCCCTCCCGGGTGCCGACCACGAACTCGGTCGAGCCACCGCCGATGTCCACCACCAGGAACGGCGGCTCCGCGTCGGCGGGCAGCCCGCGTACGGCGCCGGTGAAGGAGAGCCGCGCCTCCTCGTCCCCGGTGACCACCTCGGGTGCGACCCCCAGGGTCTGCTCCACCATCGCGCGGAAATCCTCCGCGTTGCTGGCGTCCCGGCTGGCCGACGTGGCGCACATCCGGACCCGCTCCGCGCCGAGCTTCTCGATCTCGGCCGCGTAGCTCGCCAACGCCACCCGGGTGCGCTCGATCGCCTCGGGCGCCAGCCGGCCGGTCCGGTCCACGCCCTGCCCGAGGCGGACGATCTCCATCCGGCGGGTCACGTCGGTCAGCGGCACCTCCGGCCCCGCCCCCGGGTCGGGCAGGTCGGCGACCAGCAGCCGGATCGAGTTGGTTCCGCAGTCGATGGCGGCCACGCGCGTCGTCACGAGGCCAACCCTACGGCAGGCGGCGCGCCGGCCCGCCGCAACCGGCACGCGCCCCACGACAGCCGGCCCCCGACGGGGACGCTCAGAGGCGCAGCAGCATCCGGGTGTTGCCGAGCGTGTTCGGCTTCACCCGCTCCAGGTCCAGGAACTCCGCGACGCCCTCGTCGTACGAGCGCAGCAGCTGCTCGTAGACCGGCTGCGGCACGGGCGCGCCGTCGATCTCGGTGAAGCCGAACGCGCCGAAGAAGTCGGTCTCGAAGGTGAGCACGAAGATGCGGGCCACGCCGATCTCGCGGGCCGCGTCGATCAGCTCGCCGACGATCCGGTGCCCGATCTTCCGACCCCGGAAGGCCGGGTCGACCGCCACCGTACGGATCTCGGCGAGGTCCTCCCACATCACGTGCAGCGCGCCGCAGCCGACCACGGCGTCGTCGTCGGCGCGCGCCGCGACCCGGAACTCCTGCACGTCCTCATAGAGCGTGACGGTCGCCTTGCTGAGCAGCCGCCGGTCGTCGGTGTAGGTGTCCACCAGCCGGCGGATCCCCCGCACGTCCCGGGTGCGGGCGCGGCGAACCACGATCTCGTCGGTCACCGGCGCGCTCACTCGGTCGCCGGCACGTCCACGCACGGCCCGGCCGTCCACCACGGCTCGACCAGCGCCAGCGTCTCGTCGCCGAACGGGTTGATCCCGGGCCCGGCGGCGAGCGCGTGACCCAGGTGCACGTGCAGACACTTCACCCGGCCCGGCATGCCACCGGCCGAGATGCCGGCGATCTCCGGCACCTCGCCGATCGCCTCACGCCGCGCGAGGTAGTCCTCGTGCGCCGCCCGGTAGTGGGCGGCCAGCTCCGGGTCGGCGGCGAGCCGCTCGGCCATCTCCTTCATCAGCCCGGCCGACTCCAGCCGGCTGCACGCCCCGGTCGCCCGAGGACAGGTGAGGTAGTAGAGCGTCGGGAACGGGGTGCCGTCGGCCAGCCGCGGCGTCGTCTCGACCACGTCGGGCAGGCCGCACGGGCACCGGTGGGCCACCGCCCGGGTGCCGCGGGGCGGGCGCCCGAGCTGCGCGGCCACCGCGGCCAGGTCGGCCTCGGTGGCCGGTTCCCGCTTCGGCGGGGTCACGGAATCCGCCGCCGGCTCCTGCGGTGGTACGACAGTCACGGTGCCCATCTCTCGTTTCGGTGCGCGGTCGGTGCTCAACCGGTCGGCTGCTCGTCGTTCGCGGCCCGGACGCTGGACCACAGGGTGTCGTACCAGGGGTCGGGCGTGACCGGGCCGGCGGAGGTGCCGTGACCCGCGTCCCGGGCGGCGCCCGCCGGATCGTCGAGCACGATCACCAGCTTCTCGCCCGGTCGCCCCATGTAGAACCGTTGCCGCGCCTGCGCCTCGATGAACGCCTTGTCCTGCCACTTGGCGGCCTCTTCGGACAGGCCGGCGATCAGCTTCTCCTGCGCCGCCTGCGCGGCCTCCATCCGCTCGATGTCCGCCTGCTGGTCCAGGTAGACGCGGACCGGATAGGTGTACGCCAGGGCGAGCGCGATGAGCACCGCGAAGAGCACGGTGGCCCGCCCGGTGAGGCGTCGGGGGTGGGGTGCGGACAGCCGCCTGACCGTGCCGCCCGCGCCGCTGCGCCGGGCCGCGGCCGGGCGGTTCGCGGAGCGTACGCCCTCGGCGCCCCGGCTGGCCCCCGGCGCGCGACCGGCGGCACCGCGCGGCTCGGCGCGGACGCCGGCCTCCCGGAGCGATGCCCGGGCGCCGCGGGCCCCGCCCGGCCGGCCGGACTGGCCGGGCCGGCGGGCGGGACGCTGACCACCCGGTGTGCGGCGCTGCTGCATCGTCACACCCCTCCCCCGAGGCCTCGCGGGTATCAGGCCGAACGGTAGCGCGGGAAGGCACCCACGCCGGCGTACCGCGCCGCGTCGCCCAGCTCCTCCTCGATGCGGAGCAGCTGGTTATACTTGGCGACCCGGTCCGAACGGGCCGGAGCGCCGGTCTTGATCTGGCCGCAGCCGGTGGCCACGGCGAGGTCGGCGATCGTGGTGTCCTCGGTCTCGCCGGAGCGGTGGCTCATCATGCACTTGAAGCCCGCCCGGTGGGCCAGGTCCACCGCGTCGAGGGTCTCGGTGAGCGAGCCGATCTGGTTGACCTTCACCAGCACCGCGTTCGCGGCCTTCTCGGCGATGCCACGGGCGATCCGCTGCGGGTTGGTGACGAAGAGGTCGTCGCCGACGATCTGGACCCGGTCGCCGATCGACGCGGTCAGCGTCTGCCAGCCGGTCCAGTCGTCCTCCGCCAGCGGGTCCTCGATCGACACGATCGGGTACTCGTCCGCCAGCTTGGTGTAGTAGTTGCTCATCTCCTCGGCGGACTTCGCGGTGCCCTCGAACGTGTAGGTGCCGTTGTCGAAGAACTCCGTCGCCGCCACGTCGAGCGCGAAGACGATGTCGGTGCCGAGCCGGTAGCCGGCCTTCTCGACCGCCTCGGCGATCAGGTCCAGCGCGGCGGCGTTGGTCGGCAGGTTCGGCGCGAAGCCGCCCTCGTCACCGAGGCCGGTGGAGAGGCCCTTCTTCTTCAGCACCGACTTCAGCGCGTGGTAGACCTCCGCGCCGGAGCGCAGCGCCTCGCGGAAGGTGGGCGCGCCGATCGGCGCGATCATGAACTCCTGGATGTCGACGTTGGAGTCCGCGTGCGCGCCGCCGTTGAGGATGTTCATCATCGGCACCGGCAGCAGGTGGGCGTTCGGGCCGCCCAGGTAGCGGAAGAGGCTCAGCTCGGCGCTGCCGGCCGCCGCCTTCGCCACCGCGAGGGAGACCCCCAGGATGGCGTTCGCCCCCAGCTCGGCCTTGGTGTCCGTGCCGTCGATGTCGAGCATCTTCTGGTCGATGAGGCGCTGCTCGCTGGCCTCGTAGCCGATGATCTGGTCGACGATGCGGTCCTCGACGTTGGAAACCGCCTTCTCGACGCCCTTGCCCTGGTAGCGGTCGGCGTCACCGTCGCGCAGCTCCAGCGCCTCGAAGGCGCCGGTGGACGCGCCGGAGGGCACTGCGGCGCGGGCCACCGTGCCGTCGTCCAGGCCGACCTCGACCTCGACGGTCGGGTTACCCCGCGAGTCGAGAATCTCCCGGGCGACGATTCCCTCGATGGTTGCCACTGATGTCGCTCCTCGTATGTGTGTTCCGGTCCGTGCGGGCCGCGACGGTGCGGCTGAGGAAGGTGTTGAACGCAGCGTATCGGTCGGCGCTGGAGCGCGGGCCGTGCGGTGCCACGGAGCGTGGTCCGAAACCTGCCCGACCGCCCGCCGTGGAGGGACATTCCCGGATTCTCCGGCCTCAACCGGCAACGAGTTTGCATCGCGTGGACCCGATCTATCAGGCTGGGCGGCATGCCCGCCGCTTCGACCACTCTCCGCATGCTCGCCGTGTCGGTCATCGCGTCGCTCACGGTCACCGGCTGTCAGGCCCTCGACGACGCCGGACGGACGATCGGGCGGGCCGAGCTGGTCAACGACCTCGCCGCTCGCCTCGACCGCGCGCTGGAGCTGACCTACTCGGCCGACTACCAGTTGCCCGGTGGGCAGACCGCCTCGATCGCGCAGGCGCAGGACCCGGCCCGCTCGGCGTACCGCTACCCCGGTGGGCAACTCACCGTGGCCGAGGACGCGACTACGCAGTGTGAGGCGAGCGGCGCCCGGACGACGTGCACCCTCGCCGCTCCCCCGGTGCCCGGCAGCAAGCCCTCGGTGGCCGTCTTCGCCGAGGCGAAGCGCCGTGGGCTGCTCACCCCGCCGCTCGTGGTGGGGATGCTGACCAGCGCCGCGCTCGACCCGGCGGCGGTCGTCGAACAGAGTGACACCACCGTCGCGGGCCACCACGCCACCTGCGTCGACGTCAGCCGCTCGACCGGCGACTTCTCGGCCTGCGTGACCACCGACGGGGTGCTCGGCAGCTTCACCGGCCGGGTCGACGGCACACCGATGGAGCTGACCCTCAGCCGCTACTCGGAGACCGTCGACGGCACGGCGTTCGACCTGCCGCAGGGCGCCGGCGTGGTCGACCGGCGGACGACCACCTCCTGACCACCGCCGGCGGCCTCTCCGGCCCGTCCGGTGGTCCGCGCCGTTCGGAGCCGCCCGGCGGGTCAGACGCCGAGCAGGGTGCGCAGGTGGCGCGGCGGCGGGCAGTCGTGGGCCAGCATCGCGTCGTGCCAGTCCCGCAGCGACACGTCGTCCGGGCGGGCCGCCGCGATCTCGGCGAGCTCGGTGTAGCCCACGAAGTACGTCGACAGCTGCGTCGAGGTCAGCAGCGCCCGACGCCACTTGCCGGCCGCCTCGCCCTCCTCCTGGAAACCGCGCCCGGTCATCAGCGCCATCGCCTCGGCCTCGGGCAGGTCCTCGCAGTGCACCAACTGGTCGAGCAGCGCGTTGATGGTCATCCGTAGCTGCATCTTGAGCTGCTGCAGCCGCACCGGCAGGCCGCCGAAGCCCCGCCCGACCATCAGCTCCTCGGCGTGCACCGCCCAGCCCTCGATGAACGGGCCGGAGCGGGCCAGCGCGCGTACCCGGGTCGAGCCGACGTGACGGCGGGCGTGGGCGAGCTGGAGGAAGTGCCCCGGCATCGCCTCGTGGACGGTCAGGTTGCGGATCATGTGGTCGTTGTACTCGCGGTAGAACGACTCGACCCGGTGCGCCGGCCAGTCCGCCGGGGTCGGCGCGATGCAGTAGAACGTCGGCACGTCCGCGGTCTCCAGCGGGCCGGGCGCGTCGCAGTAGGCGACCGCCACCCCCCGGGCGAACTCCGGCATCTCCTGGATGACGCACGGGTCGTCGACCAGGGTGACCAGGTCGTGGGCGCGGACGAAGTCGGTCGCCTCGTCCAACGTCACCGCGGCCAGGTCGACGATGGTGTGGTCGTCCGGGTGCTCGGCGGCGAGCAGGCCCAGCGCCCGGCGTACGGTCTCGTCGTCGGCCGGCCCGCCGACCAGCTCGACCGCCGCCTCGCGGATCTCCTCGGTGACCCGCTCCAGGTTGGCCCACGCCCGCCGTTGGATCTCGGCGGCGCCCAGCTCGGTGTCGAGGGTGTGCCAGAGTCGCGCCTCCCACAGCCGCCGGCCCAGTCGCGGGTCGCGGCCCGGGCCCGCGTCGGCGGCGAGGCCGGCGCGCAGCCAGGCGACGAACTCCTCGATCGCGGCGACGGCCGCGGTGGCGGCCGGCTCCACCCGGTCGTGCAGGGTGGGCTCCTGGGCGAGCAACGCCGGCACCTCATCGCGGATCAGGGCGGCGGCGCCGGTGAACTGGCCCACCGCGGTCTCCGCGTGGACGCGGGGCATGTCGCGTAGCGTCCCCCGGGCGATGGCCAACGCGTCCGGCACGGCCGCGAGGCGACCGGCCAGCTGGGTGAGCCGCACGTCCGCCGGGGCGTACGGGCGGGCGACGATCGCGTGCAGCAGCGGGCCCGGGTTGTGGCGCAGCGGATCCCACTCGTACGCCCGGATCTCGCTCAGCTCGAACAGCTCCCGGTCGACCAGGGCGCTGAGCAGGGCGTGGTCGACCTGCTCCTCGACCTCCAGCGACTCGGCGTCCAGCTCGGACAGCGCGTTGGCGGCGTCGGTGAGCATCGCCCGATCGGCGGTGCGGCCGTCCGGTGAGAGGTCGGGCAGCCGGTCGTCGTACCGGTGGTCCCCGGCGGAGCTGGCCAGCCCGGGCCGGCTCTCGAGCAACGCGTCAACGATCCGCTCAGCCAACGGCGCAAACGATTCCACCCGCCGACCCTACCGGCCCCGCCGCAGCCCCGACACCATTGCGTTGATCATGAAGTTATTGCCACAACACGCCGGTGTCGACGGCGATAACCTCATGATCAGCCGGGGTTGGTCGGTGGTGTCAACCGGGGTTGGTTGAGGGTTGGTCGGGGTTTTCGGCGGCGCGGACGGCTTCGGCGTAGGCCAGGGTCGTGCGGCGCAGCGCCGCTTCGGGGTCCAGGTCGGCCTCGCGGGCCGCGGCGACCGTGGCGAGCAGGCTCGCCCCGAGGCGGGCCTCCGGGTCCACCTGGTTCTGCGCGAGCGGCGGCGGCACGGCCAGCCCGATCCGACCGGCCCGTTCCAGGATCTGCGCCGCGAGGGCGAGCGCCGGCTGGCTGAGCGCCACCCCGTCGAGCACAGACCCCCGCGGCTTCTCCGTGCGCTTGATCCGCTCCCAGTTGGCGGTGATCTCCTCCAGCGAGCCCGCCTCCGCGCCCGCGAACACGTGCGGGTTGCGGCGGATCATCTTGTCGACCAGGTCACCGGCGACGTCGTCAACCGACCACCGCTCGCCCTCCGGCAGCTCCTCGGCGAGCCGGGCGTGCAGCACCACCTGGAGCAGCACGTCCCCCAACTCCTCGCGGAGCGCGTCGGTGTCCCCGGCGTTGATCGCGTCGTAGGCCTCGTAGCACTCCTCCAGCAGGAACCGGGCCAGGCTCTGGTGGGTCTGCGCCCGCTTCCACGGATCGCCACCGGGCGAGGCCAGCCGGTCCATCACCGTGACCGCGTCGAGCAGCCGGGCGCCCGGCGGATCCCACGAGCCGTACATCAGCTCCAACTCGGCCAGGCCCGGCTCCCGCGCCAACCGCAGCCCCAACTCCCGGGCGACCGGTTCGTCGCCGGACGGCCCGGCCAGCCAAACCGCCGTGCCGTGCGCGGCCACCGCGTCCAGCAGCGCCTGGGTCACGCCCTCGGTCACCACGCTGACCCGGGCGCCGGCCGTGCGGATCGCCACCGTCGACTCGCTCTCCGCGCCGGTCAGCACCGGCGCGGAGCGTACGACGTCCCAGGCGGCGGCGGTCAGCAGCCCGGCCGGCAGTCGGGGCGACGTGACCAGCAGGACGATCCGACCCGCCATCTCAGCTTTCCGTGCCCGGGGCCTCCGGAGCCGCGCTCGACGCAACCGGCTCCGGGGTGGACACCGCGGTCACCGCGGGGCCCTCCTCACCGAGCGGCACGCTGACGGCGGGCACCCCGGCCTCGAAGCTGAGCAACGGGTACACCAGCGGACGGTAGCGGGGGTTGACCGAGACGTCGTAGGCGTCGGCCGCCTCGACGAGGGTCTTGCGACTGGCCAGCGCCGCCCGCAGCTGGTCGCCGTCCAACCGGCTGGCGGCCTGCTCGTCGGTGAATTCGGCGGGGATGGCCCCGGCGGCCCGCCCGATCTCGATGATCTTGTCTAGCTCCGCCTTGGTGGGCGCGACGGGCTGCGACCCCGGCACACCGGACATGCAGGTGTGCAACTCGGCGAAGCGCTTCACGTAGACGGCCTCCGCCGGGAGCGCCGTCTGCTGGGCCACCTGCTCGGGGCTCACCTGCCCGCGCGGCTGGTAGCCGTTGTCGGCGGAGAGCTGCCGGCACACGTCGAGCAGCACCAGGGTGGTCACCACCTCGCTCCGACTCACCTGCGGCGCCCCGGGCTGCGCCGGATCCGCCGCCTGCTCCTCGTCCGCCGACGGGCTCGCGGTGACCTCGGGCCGCAGCTCCTCGACGATCGAGGTCACCTGCTCCTCCGTGATCCGGTGGTCACCGACATAGGCGGCGACTCCCGGTTCGGTACGGCAACCGGCAAGGGCGACGAGACCGACCGCCACGCTGGCGACGGCGACAAGACGGCGAGCACGCATGACGGTCACTCTCTCACGCCAGCACCCGATGTTGTGACGCCCCCCACCCCGAGGGCCTGGGCACCACGACCAGGAAGGTGCCGCCGCCACCCGGGCGCCGACACCTTCCTCAATCGGCAGGAGCCTGACGCGTCAGGCGCTCGCCCCCGCCGGGACGGCCGGGGCCGGCTCGCCGAGCACGTCGGAGAGGAGCTGGGCGCACCACTCCAGCAGCGCCTGGTCGCGCAGCGGCTCGCCACCGACCCGGCGGGTGCTCGGCCGCGGCACGCTGACCTGGTCGGTGGCCTGCTTGTAGACCGAGTCCGGGTGGTAGCGCTTGAGCCGCATCTGCTTCGAATCCGGCAACGGCAGCGGACTGAACCGCAGGTGCTTGCCCTGCATGCTGACGTCGGTGAGCCCATAGCGGCGGGCCAGCAGTCGGAATCGGGCCACCGCGACCAGGTTCTGCACCGGGGCGGGCGGCTCACCGTAGCGGTCGGTCATCTCGGCGACGACCTCGCGCAGCCGCTCCTCGTCGCGCGCCTCGGCGAGCTTGCGGTACATCTCCAGCCGCAGCCGCTCCACCCCGACGTAGTCGTGCGGCAGGTGCGCGTCGACCGGAAGGTCGATCTTGACATCGACCTCCTCCTCCGGACGCTCCCCCTTGAACGCCTGCACGGCCTCGCCGACCATCCGCACGTACAGGTCGAAGCCGACGCCCTCGATGTGCCCGGACTGCTCACCGCCGAGCAGGTTGCCGGCGCCCCGGATCTCCAGGTCCTTCATGGCGACGTACATGCCGGCGCCCAACTCGGTGTGCTGGGCGATGGTGGCCAGCCGCTCGTGCGCGTTCTCGGTGAGCGGCTTGTCGGCCGGGTAGAGGAAGTAGGCGTACGCCCGCTCCCGGCCCCGGCCCACCCGGCCCCGGATCTGGTGCAGCTGGGCCAGGCCCAGCAGGTCGGCCCGCTCCACGATCAGGGTGTTGGCGTTCGGGATGTCGATGCCGGACTCCACGATGGTCGTGCAGACCAGGACGTCGAACTCCTTCTCCCAGAAGCCGACCATGACCTTCTCGAGCGCCTCCTCGCTCATCTGACCGTGCGCCACCGCGACCCGCGCCTCGGGCACCAGCTCCCGGATCCGCCGCGCCGCCCGATCGATCGACTCCACCCGGTTGTGCAGGTAGAAGACCTGACCGTCACGGAGCAACTCGCGGTGGATGGCGGCGGCCACCTGCCGGTCGTCGTACGCCCCGACGGCCGTGAGCACCGGGTGCCGCTCCTCCGGCGGCGTGGCGATGGTGGACATCTCGCGGATGCCGGTGATCGCCATCTCCAGCGTCCGCGGAATCGGGGTGGCCGACATGCTCAGCACGTCGACCGAGGCGCGCATCGTCTTCAGGTGCTCCTTGTGCTCGACGCCGAACCGCTGCTCCTCGTCGACGATCACCAGCCCGAGGGACTTGAACCGGGTCGCCGCCTGCAGCAGCCGGTGGGTGCCGATGACGATGTCGGCCGTGCCCTCGGCGGCCATCGCCAGGGTCTGCTCGGCCTCCTTCGGCGTCTGGAACCGGGACAACTGCCGGATGGTCACCGGGAACTGGCTCATCCGCTCGGCGAACGTGTTGTAGTGCTGCTGCACGAGGAGCGTCGTCGGCACCAGCACGGCCACCTGCTTGCCGTCCTGGACCGCCTTGAACGCCGCTCGGACCGCGATCTCCGTCTTGCCGTAGCCGACATCACCGCAGATCAGCCGGTCCATCGGGACCGTCTGCTCCATGTCCCGCTTGACCTCTTCGATCGCCGCCAACTGGTCGGGCGTCTCCTGCCAGGGGAACGCGTCCTCCAGCTCCCGCTGCCAGGGTGTGTCCGGGCCGAAGTTGTGCCCCTTCGACGCCTTCCGCGCGGCGTACAGCTGGATCAGCTGCGCGGCGATCTCGCGGACCGCCTTGCGGGCCCGGGCCTTCGACTTCTGCCAGTCCGAACCGCCCATCTTGTGCAGGGTGGGCTGCTCGCCGCCGACGTAGCGGCTGAGCTGGTCGAGCTGGTCGGTGGGGACGAAGAGCCGGTCGCCCGGCTGACCCTTCTTGCTCGGGGCGTACTCGATGACCAGGTATTCCCGGGAGGCGCCGTTGACCGTACGCTGCACCAGCTCCACGTAGCGGCCGATGCCGTGCTGCTCGTGCACCACGTGGTCGCCGGCCTTCAGCTCCAGCGGGTCGATCGTGTTGCGCCGCCGGCTGGGCATCTTGCGCATGTCGCGGGTGGACGCGCCCCGCCCGCCGGTGAGGTCGTTGCCGGTGAGCAGGACGAACCGGGACGCCTCGTCGACGAAGCCGGCGCCCAGCGACCCGCAGGCCACCAGCAGCTCGCCGGGGACCGGCGCCTCCGGCACCGTCTCGGTGAGCCGGGCGCCCAGCCCGGCGTCGCGCAGCACCTCCACGGCCCGTTGGGCGGGGCCGTGCCCCTCGAAGACCAGCGCGATCGACCAGCCCTCGACCGACCAGCGCTTCAAATCGTCCACGACCCGGGCGGTCTCCCCGTGGTAGAGCGGCGCCGGCTGCGCGGCCAGCGTCACCGCGATCGCGTCGTCCGGGGTGACGCCGACCTCCTCCGGCGCGTCCTCCCACGGCTGGCGTGCCGGAGCGGCCTCCGCCTCCGCCAGGCCGAACGGCGACAGCGTCCACCACGGCTGGCCCCGCTTGCCGGCGGCCGCGCGGACGTCCGCCAGGCTCCGGAAGGCGGCGGCGCCCAGGTCGACCGGGGCCTGACCACCGACGGCGGCGGCGGCCCAGCTGGCCTGGAGGAACTCCTCGGAGGTACGCACCAGGTCGTGCGCCCGGGTGCGGATCCGCTCCGGATCGCAGAGGATCACGTGGGTGCCGGCCGGCATGGTGTCCAACAGCAGCTCCAGGCTCTCGTCGCCGAGCAGCGCCGGCACCAGCGACTCCATCCCCTCGACCGGGATGCCCTCGGCCAGCTTGTCCAGGATCTCGGCCAGCTCCGGGTGCTGCTCGGCCAGCGCCGCGGCCCGCCGGCGCACCTCGGGGGTGAGCAGCAGCTCGCGGCACGGGGGCGCCCAGAGCTGGGCGACCTGCTCGATCGTCCGCTGGTCGGCGACCGCGAAGGTGCGGATCTCCTCCACCTCGTCGCCCCAGAACTCGATCCGGGACGGGTGCTCGTCGGTGGGCGGGAAGACGTCGAGGATGCCGCCGCGCACCGCGTACTCGCCGCGCTTGGTGACCAGATCGACCCGGGCGTACGCCATGTCGGTGAGCCGGCGCGCGACCTCCTCCAGGTCGGCCTCGACCCCGGCGGCGAGCTGCACCGGCTCCAGGTCACCGAGCCCCTTCAGCTGCGGCTGCAGCAGCGAGCGAACCGGCGCGACGACGACCCGCAGCAGCCCGGTGCGGCCGTGCGCGTCGGCCGCCTCCGGGTGGGCGAGCCGGCGCAGCACGGCGAGCCGGCGGCCGACCGTGTCCGAGCGGGGCGACAGCCGCTCGTGCGGCAGCGTCTCCCAGGACGGGAAGACCGCCACCTGCTCGGCCGGGAGCAGACTGCCCAGCGCGGCGGCCAGGTCGTCGGCCTCCCGGGTGGTGGCGGTCACCGCCAGCACGGGTCGCCCGGCACCCCCGCCCGCTCCACGCGCCGCGGCCCGGTCGACGGCCTTCGCGGCGCGGTCGGCGGCGGTGGCTGCGGTGTCGTCGGCGGGGTCGGCCGCGACGGCGGCCACCGCGAAGGGGCGCAGCGCCGGCGGCGCGGTGATGTCCAGCCCGTCGACCTGCGCGGCACCGGAGCGCGCCAGGTCACGCGCCCGGGCCAGCCCGGGATCGGCCAGGGCGGCGGTGAACAGTCCGGTGAGCATGTGATCACTTCCCGCGAAGTCGACGCGCGTGGTGCGGCTCGGCGCACACGACTGATCCCCCGCGTCCGGCCGGACGGGGGGTGCACGACTGCCAGCCTATCTCCGGTAACCGACACCCACCCGTCTCCCGCGACAGCGCCCCGGCGCCGGTGTCCGGGCAGCACCGCGCGACTTCGGGGAAGTTGTGGCCTCTCGTCGGCCTCGACACCACCACGTCCGAGATGTTGTGCGGATCTTGACCCGAACGCGGCCGGTCAGTAGCGCACCGAGATCCGTCGCTCGACGGCGTCGACCCGCACCTCACCGCCGTACGGGATGATCAGCTGCGGGTCGGTGTGGCCGAGGTCGACGTCGAAGACCACGACCGGGTCGTCGGCGTACGCGGCCAGTGCCCGGTTCACGGCGGCTCGCTGGTCCTCGGCCCAGGCCCGCCGCTCGTCGAGCGTGTGCGGGCGGTCGAAGTCCCACGCCTTGGGTCGCCCCACCAGCACCGCCCGGAAGGCCGCGAGCAGACCACGCTCGCCCAGGTTGCGCAGGATGCGGAAGACCTCCGTGGCCGGGGGCAGCTCGTTGGAGGTCTCGAAGACCAGCACCGAGCCGGCCAGGTCGGCGGCGGAGGGGATCCGGTCCGCCGCCGCCAGCCAGTGCAGGATCTCCAGGCAGCCGCCCCAGGTGCGCCCCCGCACCACGGTCTCGGGGCCCTGCCAGCGCCAGCCCTCGCCGGGGATCATCACCGGCTCGTCCGCCAGCGTGGCCGGGTCCCGCCAGTCGTTCGGCTGGTCGCCCCACTCGCTGGCCGGGGTCAGCTCGTACCAGCCGGGGGTGAAGAGCGCCGCGCGCAGCGAGTCGAAGGTCAGCGGGTGCGGCGCGCCCGGCCGCCCGAGGTGCACCAGCACCGAACCGCCGTGGTAGCCGACGATGCCGAGGCGGTAGAGGTGGTTGAGGACGTTGGTGTTGTCCGAGTAGCCGAAGTAGGGCTTCGGGTTGGCGGCGATCACCCCGTCGTCCAGGTGTGGGGTGACCGTGATCAGGTCGTCCCCGCCGACGGTGGCGAGCACCGCGGTGATCGACGGGTCGGCGAAGGCGGCGGTGAGGTCCCGGGCCCGGTCACGCGGGTCGGCGCCCAGCACGCGGGTGGTCGGATACTCCACCGGCTCCAAGCCGAAGAGTTCGCGGAGGCGGCGCAGGCCCAGCTCGTACACCTCGGGGAAGATCGCCGGAAGCCCGGCGGACGGCGAGACGACGGCGACCCGGTCGCCGGGTCGCGGCTTCGGCGGATAGCGCGGTGGCACCATGATCGAAAGTTAGCCGGCCGGTCAAGGGGATTCGGCCGGTGGCCCAGATCACCCCGGCACGTCGAAGGCCGGACCAGCGGCGCAGCCGAAAGACGCGCCGACGGTGGAAGGCGATCTCCCGGGGCCCCTCCTTACATACCCGTCCGCGCGGATACCATCCAGGGAGTCGGACAGCGCTGTCCTTCGTAGCGACGTGAGGAGCGCACCGTGACCGACCAGCACGACCACGACGGCCCAGACGCCGCACTGCGGGCCGACATCCGGCGCCTCGGCACCCTGCTCGGGCAGACCCTCGCCCGCCAGGAGGGCCGGCCCCTGCTCGACCTGGTCGAGGAGATCCGCGCACAGGTCCGCTCCGACGCCCCGGCCGCCGCTCAGCGGCTCGGCGCCCTCGACGTGACGACCGGCACCAAGCTGGCCCGCGCCTTCTCCACCTACTTCCACCTCGCCAACATCACCGAGCAGGTGCACCGGGCCCGTGACCTGCGGCGACGCCGGGCCGTGCAGGGTGGCTGGCTGGACCAGGCGGCGAAGATGATCGCCGAGCGCGGCGTGCCGTCGGAGGAGATCGCGGCCGTGGCCCGCCGTCTGGCCGTACGGCCCGTCTTCACCGCGCACCCGACCGAGGCGGCCCGCCGGTCCATCCTGTCGAAGCTGCGCGCGATCGCCGACGAGTTGGACGCCGAGACGACGAACGCGATCCTCTACGGCGCCAGCGACGAGGGACCGGCGAACCGCCGGCTGGCCGAACTGCTCGACCTCATGTGGCAGACCGACGAGCTGCGGCTGGACCGGCCGGACCCGACCGACGAGGCGCGCAACGCGATCTACTACCTGCGCGACCTGTACGCCGAGGCGGCCCCGCAGGTCCTCGACGACCTCGCCGACACGCTGCGAGCCCTGGGCGTGGAGACCTCGCCGACGGCCCGGCCGCTGACCTTCGGCACCTGGATCGGCGGCGACCGGGACGGCAACCCCTTCGTCACCCCGGCGGTGACCCGTGACGTGCTGAGCATCCAGCACGAGCACGGCATCGAGGCCACCGAGAAGGCGATGGACCACCTGATCAACGAGGTGTCCGTCAGCCGCCGGCTGCGCGGGGTGTCGCTGGACCTCTCCGCCAGCCTCGCCGCCGACCTGGACGCGCTCCCCGAGGTGGCGCCCCGGTTCCGCCGGGTCAACGCGGAGGAGCCCTACCGGCTGAAGGCGCGCTGCGTGAAGGCGAAGCTGGCCAACACGCGGCAGCGGCTGCGCCAGGGCACCGCCCACGTGCCGGGTCGGGACTACCGGGGCTCGGCCGAGCTGATCGCCGACCTGGAGCTGCTGCGCGCCTCGCTGGCCCGCAACTCCGGTCAGCTCACCGCCGTCGGCCGGCTCGCCTCCACCATCCGTACGGTCTCCGCGTTCGGCCTGCACCTGGCGACCCTGGACGTGCGGGAGCACGCGGAGAAGCACCACGAGGTGCTCACCCAGCTCTACGCTGCCGTCGGCGAGGTCTCCGACTACCCGTCGCTGACCCGGCTGGAGCGCACCAAGCTGCTCGCCGACGAGCTGACCGGCCGCCGGCCGCTCTCCACGCTGGACACCCCGCTGACCGAGGCGGCCCGCAAGACGTTCGACGTCTTCGGCACGATCCGGGAGGCGCAGGACCGGTTCGGCACCGAGGTGATCGAGTCGTACATCATCTCGATGACCCTCGGCGTGGACGACGTGCTCGCCGCCGTGGTCCTGGCCCGGGAGGCGGGCCTGGTGGACGTGCACACCGGCCGCGCCCGGATCGGGTTCGTGCCGCTGCTGGAGACCCCGGCCGAGCTGAACGCCGGCGGGGAGCTGCTGGACGAGCTGCTGTCGCTGCCGGCGTACCGGGCGCTGGTCGCCGCGCGCGGCGACGTGCAGGAGGTCATGCTCGGCTACTCCGACTCCAACAAGGAGGCGGGGATCACCACCAGCCAGTGGTCGATCCACCGGGCCCAGCGGGCGCTGCGTGACGTGGCCGCCCGGCACGGCGTGCACCTGCGCCTCTTCCACGGCCGCGGCGGCACGGTGGGGCGCGGTGGCGGGCCGACGCACGAGGCGATCCTCGCCCAGCCGTACGGCACCCTCGACGGCGCGATCAAGGTGACCGAGCAGGGCGAGGTCATCTCCGACAAGTACACCCTGCCCTCGCTGGCCCGGGAGAACCTGGAGCTGACCCTGGCCGCGGTGCTCCAGGCCACCCTGCTGCACACCGCGCCCCGGCAGCCCGCCGAGATGCTGGAGCGCTGGGACGCCGCGATGGACGTGGTGTCCGAGTCGGCCTTCCGGTCGTACCGGTCGCTGGTGGAGGACCCGGACCTGCCCGCGTACTTCTGGGCGTCCACCCCCACCGAGCTGCTCGGCGCGCTCAACATCGGATCCCGCCCGGCGAAGCGGCCCAACACGGGCGCCGGCCTGGCCGGGCTGCGGGCGATTCCGTGGGTGTTCGGCTGGACGCAGACCCGGCAGATCGTGCCGGGCTGGTTCGGCGTCGGCTCCGGGCTCGCCGCGGCGCGCGAGGCGGGCCTGGCCGACGTGCTGTCCGAGATGCACCGCAACTGGCACTTCTTCCGGACGTTCCTGTCGAACGTCGAGATGATGCTGACCAAGACGGACCTGACCATCGCCCGCCGGTACGTCGAGACGCTCGTGCCGAAGAAGCTCCACCCGATCTTCCACAAGATCGAGGAGGAGTACGAGCTGACGAAGCGCGAGGTCCTCGCGGTGACCGCGTCCCCCGCGCTGCTGGAGAACTCTCCGGTCCTCCAGCGCACCCTCGCGGTGCGCGACACCTACCTCGAACCGCTGCACCACCTTCAGGTGGCGCTGCTCCAGCAGTATCGCGACTCCGGGGCCGCGGGCCGGGCGGTGGCGACGGCGCCGGGCGGTCGACGCGCCCCCGGCGACGGTACGGCTCTGGAGCGCGCCCTGCTCACCACGGTCAACGGCATCGCCGCCGGGATGCGCAACACCGGCTGACGGGCTGCGGGGATGATCCCCGAGCATGTGATGACTCTGCGGCACAGCTGTGCCGCAGAGTCATCACGCTTTCCGACCATCGCCCCGCCGGGGCCGCCACCGGCACGGTGCTCCGCCCGGCCGCGACCCGGCGGCGCTCAGAAGTCCCCGCCGCCGAAATCGCCCCCGCCGAAATCTCCACCGCCGAAGTCGCCCCCGCCGAAGTCGCCGCCGTAGTCCCCGCCGCCGGCGTCACCACCGCCGAAGTCACCGCCCTGGCCGTCGCCGAAGTCGGCGCCGTCGGAGAAGCCCTCCTGGTAGCCGGCGTCGTAGCCGTAGCCGGGGTCGGCGAACGCCGGGGAGAAGAGCGCGTCGGCGATCAACATGCCACCCAGCACGCCCGCGCCGGCCCCCAGCGCGGTCTTCCACCACGGCGTCGAGTACCAACCCGCCGGCACCGACCGGCCCTGGTAGCGACCACCTGGGTAGTAGTACGGCGTGTCCCGCCCCGGCTGCGGCCCGGCCTTGAAGGTCTGGCCCTGCACCTCCACCTGCCGCTCCCGGGTCAACTGGCCGGCACCCACGGCGGCGGCCAGCGGGGGCAGGTCGGGGCCGGGGTCGAGGCCGAGCGCGACCCGGGCCGCCCGGGCGTACGCGAGCCCCTCCAGGGCGGTCTCCCGGGCCAGCCGGTACTGCTGCACCGTGTGGGCCTGTTCGAGCTGACCACCGGCCGCGTTGTACCGCTCACCGGCGTCGACCAGCGCCTGCCGGACGGCCGGATC
The DNA here is from genome assembly GCF_044466625.1 of Micromonospora sp. NPDC049366. Taxonomy (NCBI): domain Bacteria; kingdom Bacillati; phylum Actinomycetota; class Actinomycetes; order Micromonosporales; family Micromonosporaceae; genus Micromonospora; species Micromonospora sp. NPDC049366. Next base: position 162,824 of record NZ_JBITMV010000012.1, on the reverse strand, counting down.
GTCGCCGTGCAGGTTCATCACCTGACCGCCCAGGCGCTCGTACCAGCGCTGAGCGTCCGCCCGCGCGTCGGCGATCGCGCGACCCTCCCGCACGGCGGCCTCGCGACGCCACCAGACGAACGCCCCGGCCAGCAGTGCCAGCAGGATGGCCAGCAGCAGAAGTTCCATGAACACGACGGTACCCACGCCCGCAACGTCGTACGCGTTTGGCAAGCTTCGGTGATGGACTTCCCGACGCTGGCCGTGGTGGTGCTCTGCCTCGGCGCCGGCGGCGCGGTGGGCTGGTTCGCGGCCCGGTCCCGCTCCGCGGCCGAGATCGCCCGACTCGACGCGACCCTGCGGGCCACCCGGGAGGGCGAGGGCCGGCTTGAGCAGTCCATGCGGGCGCTGAGCTACGAGGCGACCGCCCAGTCCCAGGAGGCGGTGGCCCGGGCCGTCGCCCCGCTGCACGACACGCTGCGCCGCTACGAGCAGCGGGTGGCCGAGTTGGAGCGCGACCGGGTCGACGCCTACGCCGAACTGCGCGAGCAGGTCCGCTCGATGAGCGCGGTCTCGGGTGAGCTGCGCACCGAGACGAAGCAGCTGGTGGCAGCCCTGCGCGCGCCGCAGGTGCGGGGCCGCTGGGGCGAGCACCAGCTGCGCCGCATCGTCGAGGCGGCTGGCATGCTGGAGCACTGCGACTTCGCCGAGCAGGTCACCGCGAGCACCGACCACCAGGGCGTCCGCCCCGACCTGGTGGTCCGGCTGCACGGCGGGCGGTCGGTGGTGGTCGACGCCAAGGCGCCCTTCGACGCCTACCTGACCGCGATGGAGGCGCGCGACGAGCGCGGTCGGGACGGGCACCTCGACGCGCACGCACGGCACCTGCGGGCGCACGTCGACGCGCTCGCCGCGAAGTCCTACTGGGCGGCCTTCGACAGCACACCCGAGTTCGTGGTGCTGTTCGTGCCCGCCGACCCGTTCCTCGACGTCGCCCTCCAGCGCGACCCGACGCTGCTGGAGCACGCCTTCGCCCGCAACGTGGTGCTGGCCACCCCGGCGACCCTGGTCGCGCTGCTGCGCACCGTCGCCTACTCGTGGCGGCAGGAGGCGCTGGCCCGCAACGCGACCGCCGTCCGCTCGCTCGCCCGCGAGCTGCACGGCCGCCTCGCCACGCTCGGCGACCACGTCGGCAAGCTGGGCTCCGCGCTGGGCAGCGCGGTGACCGCGTACAACCGGGCGGTCGGCTCGTTGGAGGCGCGGGTGCTGGTCAGCGCGCGCAAGCTCGCCGAGCTGGGCGTCTCCGACCAGGAGCTGGCCGCGCCCGCCCAGGTGGAGTTGGCGCCGCGGCAGCCGCAGGCGCCGGAGCTGCTGGACGCCTCCGACGGTGAGGTGACCGCCCGCTGACGCGGGCGGCCGCCGTCACGACCGCTTGGCGGTCTCCACCACGAACGGTGTGCCCTGCTGACAGGTGGTCATCATGTCCTCGACCACCCGCCCGGTGACGGTGACCCGGGCCCCTACCGCCAGCACGTCCTTCGGGCCGCCGATCAGCAGGTGGTTGTCGAGCAGCAAGCAGCCCGGCTCGACGCCGGCGGTGATCCGGCCGGTCAGCGACTGGCCGCCGCCGGGCTTCGGCGTCGGGGCACCGGTGGCGGGGGCCGGAGTCGAGGTGACGCTCGGGCCGACCGGCGGTGTGGACGCCGCGGGGCTGGACGGCTGCTCGGTCACCGGGGCTGTTCCCGTCGTGGGGGTGGGCGTGGGGGCGCTGGTGTCGTTCGCGCCGCAGGCCGTGAGCGCCACGGCGGCGGCCACGGCGACGACGGCGAGCCGAAGGGTCCTCATACCGATATCGGACGTACGGGGCCGGCCCGGCGTTCCCGCGCTCAGCCGCGGGCCGCCGCGGCGGCCCGCATGTCCCGCTTCAGCTCCTGCGGTAGCGAGAAGGTCAGCCGCTCGTTGGCGGTGGTGATCTCCTCGACGTCGGCGAAGCCACGCGCGGCGAGGTGCGCCAGCACCTCCTGCACCAGCTCGTCCGGGACGCTCGCGCCGGAGGTCAGGCCCACCGTGCGCGCGCCCTCGAGCCACGCGTCCTCGATCTCGTGCGCGAAGTCGACCAGGTGGCCGGCCCGGGACCCGGCGTCCACCGCGACCTCCACCAGGCGTACCGAGTTGGAGGAGTTCGGCGACCCGACGACGATCATCACATCGCACTCGGGGGCGATCTGCTTGACCACGTGCTGACGGTTGGAGGTCGCGTAGCAGATGTCGTCGCTCGGCGGCGACTGCAGCAGCGGCAGCCGCTTCTTCAGCCGGGCCACGGTCTCCATCGTCTCGTCGACCGAGAGCGTCGTCTGGGAGAGCCAGACGACCTTCTCCGGGTCGCGCACGGTGACGCGGTCGGCGTCCTCCGGGCCGTCGATCAGCTGGATGTGGGCGGGTGCCTCACCGGCCGTGCCGATGACCTCCTCGTGCCCCTCGTGGCCGATCAGCAGGATGTCGTAGTCCTCGGCGGCGAACCGCTTGGCCTCCTGGTGCACCTTGGTGACCAGGGGGCAGGTCGCGTCGATCGCCTTCAGTGAGCGCTCCCGGGCCTGCTCGTAGACCTCCGGGGCCACCCCGTGGGCGGAGAAGATGACGGTGGCGCCCTCCGGCACCTCCTCGTTCTCCTCCACGAAGATCGCGCCACGGGCCTCCAACGTCTGCACGACGTGCTTGTTGTGCACGATCTGCTTGCGGACGTAGACGGGGGCGCCGTAGAGCTTCAGCGCCTCCTCCACGGTCTGCACCGCGCGGTCGACGCCCGCGCAGTAGCCGCGAGGCTTGGCCAGGAGCACGCGCTTACCGGTCCGGGAAGTCGCTTCAGCCTGAGTCACCCGTCCATCGTACGTGCCGGGCCCCCGCGGCCGCCTTCCACGCCCGTCGCCCGCCACCCGTCCCGACCCCGGTGATCAAGAGTTCGACGTCAGGACAGGCGGCGCGGACGACGCAAACTTCTTGATCACCCAGGTGGACCGTAGGGTGGGCGGGTGAGTACCGACGAGGCCGGGCGGAGCACGCCGGAGGAGCCGTGGCCGGTCCGGGTGGTCAGCCAGAAGGTCGGCGCCTGGATCGCGCGGCTCGGCTGGGTGTGGGTCGACGGGCAGGTCGCGCAGATCAGCCGGCGTCCCGGGGCGAGCACGGTCTTCCTCACCCTGCGCGACCCGTCGGCCGACCTGAGCCTGACCGTCACCACCAACCGGGACGTCCTCGACACCGGCGCCCCGGAGCTGCGCGAGGGCGCCCGGGTCGTGCTGCACGCCAAGCCCGAGTTCTACGCCGCCCGGGGCACGCTCAGCCTGCGCGCCGACGAGATCCGCCAGGTGGGCCTCGGTGAGCTGCTGGCCCGGCTGGAGAAGCTGAAGAAGCTGCTCGCCGCCGAAGGGCTGTTCGACCGGTCCCGCAAGCGTCGGCCGCCGTTCCTGCCCCACCGGATCGGCCTGATCACCGGCCGGGCCTCGGCGGCCGAGCGGGACGTGCTGACCAACGCCCGGCGGCGCTGGCCGGCGGTGGAGTTCCGCACCGTCAACGTCGCCGTGCAGGGTCCGAGCGCGGTGCCGCAGATCGTGGACGCGCTGAAGGTGCTCGACGCCGATCCGGCGGTCGACGTCATCGTCATCGCCCGGGGCGGCGGCGGCATCGAGGACCTGCTCCCCTTCTCCGACGAGGCGCTCTGCCGGGCGGTCTTCGCCTGCCGCACGCCCGTGGTCAGCGCCATCGGCCACGAGACGGACACCCCGCTGCTCGACTACGTCGCCGACCTGCGCGCCTCGACGCCCACCGACGCGGCCAAGCGGATCGTGCCCGACCTGACCGAGGAGGTACGCCTCATCGGTCAGGCCCGGTCGCGGCTGGAACGCGCCGTCCGCAACCTGGTCGACCGCGAGGCCCACCGGCTGGACCTGCTGCGCTCCCGGCCGGTGCTGGCCCGCCCGCAGGTGATGGTCGACCAGCGCGCCACCGAGCTGACCGCGCTGCGTCAGCGCGCCGGCCGCTGTCTGGATCACCGCCTCGACGGGGCCCAGGACGAGCTGCGGCACACCCTGGCCCGACTGCGCGCGTTGTCGCCGGCGGCCACCCTCGACCGGGGGTACGCGATCGTCCAGCGCAGCGACGGGCACGTGGTGCGCGCGGCGGGCGAGGTGGGCAAGGGCGATCCGCTGCGGGTACGCCTCGCCGAGGGTGAACTGACCGCGACGGTGGACGGGTGAGCCGGCACGCCGGCGGGTGCGGAGAATGGGGCCGATGACTGACGAGACGAAGGCCGGGCCGGACGAGCGGCTCAGCTACGAGCAGGCGCGCGCCGAACTGGCGTCCGTGGTGGAGCGGCTGGAGGCCGGCGGCACGTCGCTGGAGGAGTCGCTGGCGCTCTGGGAGCGCGGTGAGGCCCTGGCGGTGATCTGCCAGCGCTGGCTGGACGGCGCCCGGGCCCGCATCGACGCCGCGCGCCAGGAGCAGACCTCCTGAGGAGCCGGCACGCCGGCTCCTCAGGGTCGGCCGCTCAGTTGAACAGGTTGTAGAGCTCCGCGGGCGCCTCGACCACCTCGCTGGCCGGCGGCTTCTGCGCCGCGCTGGCGGTGCCGTAGTCGGAGTAGGTGACCCGGACCTCCTGCGCCTTGCTCTGGCCGGCGGCGGGGATCTGCACCACCAGCTCGCTGAGCCGGCCCTGCGGGTCCACCTTCGCGGTGAACGGCACCGACTGGGCCTGCTGGCCGAGCGCGGTGATCACACTGGCGTCCATGGAGCCGGCCTGGGCGGCCTTCGACAGGTCGATGGTGCCGGCGTACGCGCCGTCGCCGGTCCGCCGGACCTCGGTGACGCTCTGGGTCAGCACCTCGCTGCCGGCCGGGTCCAGCTTCTCGAAGTCGAAGCCCAGGTTGCGGTTGCCCTTGATCCGGGTCTGGTCGAGGTGCTGGTACTTGCCGAGGTTCAGCCGGTCCAGGCCGGGTACGCTGCCCGCCGCCTTGCCGCCCAGCTCCACCTTCACCCAGCTGTCCGGCCGGTAGTGGATCACGTCGAGCGTCATCGACAGGTCCGAGGACGCGTCGCCGACGGCCACCCGCATGCTGGCGCTCTGGCTCGGCTCGTGCACCTGCCCCTCGGCGCGGCTGCCGGCACCGCTCATGGTGAACCGGAAGTTGCCCTCCCGAATGGCCGTGGTCGAGGCGAGCAGGGCCTGCTTCGCGTCACCGTCCACCGGCGCGGAGCTGCCGGACGGGGTGGCCGTGCCGGAGGCGGAGGCGCTCGGCGCGGCGGAGCTTCCCGGGGTGCCGGCGGCGTTGCAGGCGGCGAGCCCGGGAGTGAACAGCGCGGCGGCCAGCAGGCCGGCGCCGAGTCGTCGTACGGTCATCTGTGTCTCCCAGAAGGGTCACCCGACGCAGCTGGCGGCGCCGGAGCCGGAGCCGGGCGACGCAACCACCTCCGGCCGCGCCGCGCGAGCCCGATGGCCGGTCACCTCGGCGGCGCCCGGCCGGGGTCCGCCCCTCTCCTGTTCCCTGCCGGCGTGCCCCACAATCACCCCGTTGTCCGGTTGCCCCACCGGGGTGATCCTCGCCGAAACGCGCGACGGGGCGGCCGAGGCCGCCCCGTCGTGGTCGTAGCGACCTACTTGAACATCTCGTACGTCTGCGCGGGCGCCTCGACGACCTTGTCCGCCGACGGCTTCTGCGCGGCGGCGGCGGAACCGTAGTCGGCGTAGGTGACCTTGATCTCGTGGGCCTTGGTCTCCCCGACGGCGGGCACCGACATCACCAGCTCGGTCAGCCGACCCTGGGCGTCCAGCTTGGCCGTGAACGGCAGCGCCTTGGCCTGGTCGCCGAGGGCCTTGACCAGGTCCTGGTCCAGGGCGTCGGAGTTGGTCACGGTGGAGACGTCCAGCTTGCCGCTGTAGGTGCCCTCCCCGGTCTTCTGCACGTCCGTGATGGTCTTGAGCAGGTTCGCGCTGTCACCCGGGTCGACGTCCGCCATGTTGAGGCTGAGCATCTCCGAGTCCTTGATCTTGGACTGGTCGAGGTGCTGGTACTTGTCCTTCGTCGCGGCCGCGCCGGGGATCATGTCACCCAGCTCGCCCAGGTCGAGCTTCACCCAGCTGTCCGGCTCGATGTAGATCAGCTCCAGGCCCATCGAGGACTCGGCGCCGTCGCTCATCGTCATGGTGATCTGCGCGCTGTTGCTGGGCTTGTGGATCAGACCCTTGCCGGTGACGCCGTCGGCGGCCAGGGTGAAGGTGAAGTTGCCCTGCTCAAGCTCCTTCGTCGAGGCGAGCAGCGCCTCCTTCGGGTCGGCCGGAACGGCCGCGGCGGGGGAGCCGCCGGCCGCGGGCTCGTCGGTCTTCGAGTTGCAGGCGGCCAGTGCGGGGATGAACAGGGTGGCGGCGAGTACGCCGGCGCTCCACCGTCGAATGTTCACGGTCGTCTCTTCTCTCGGTACGAAAAGCGCTCGAGCAGCATGACCGCCCGAGCATCAGCCGAGGGAGCGTAGCGGACCGGTCGGACATCCGGGGGACGTCGTACGTTCACCGGTGAAGCGGACGCGACCCGGGTGCGGGGCGACCGTCGGGCCGGCGCCCGGCCCGGTGCGTCCGGTCAGCGCAGCGAGCCGGCGAGCTGACGCAGCTCGTTGTCCCGTGCGTCGCCCACCACGATCACCGTCCGGCCCGGCTCCAACAGCACCAGCGCCTGCTCGTTCGGCCGAGCGGTGTACCGCTGCCACGACCGCCCGGCCAGGTCGACCTGGCCCTGCGGCTGCGCCTGGTCGGTCAGCTCGGCCGGCAGCAGCCGTTCGGCCGGGACGTTGCTCTGCACCAGCTGCGCGCCACGGCCCTCCGGGGTCACGTAGCCGATCCGCAGGGTCGCGCCGCCCTCGACGGCCTGATATCTGGCGTTGACCGTGCTCCAGTCGGAGCTGAGGTCGACCGGCTGGCTGACCGGGAACGCGTTGGCGGCCTGCGCCTGCTCCACGGCGGGCGCGGGGTCGACCGTGCTCGCCTGGTCGCCGCCGAGGAAACCCCGGTAGAACGCCAACAGCAGGGCGATCGGGACGAGGAGCACCAGCAGGGAGATCGCCATGTCCTTCGGCGACCGCGCGGACCGGCGGGCGTCGACGGCCGGCGGCGGCGCCGGCGGGTCCGCGAGGACCGGAGCCGGCTCGCCGACGGTCGGGCTGGGGCCGTCGGTCGGGGTCGGCTCGGCGGGTACGCGGTCGGCAGGCTGTGCGGCTTCCACCTCACCATTCTCGCAGCCGCCCGACCGGCGGTATCCGGGCCATCACCGCCCCGGCCCGGCGCCCGGTCCGCCATCGTGTGAGGATCAGCGCGAAGCCGGTGCCGCGGATCTCCGTCGCGCCGGTCCACCCCGCACCGTCGCGAGGAGGAGCCGTCATGACCAACACCAGGACGCGGATCCCGCAGAATCTGGATCGCAACCTTGCCCTCGACCTGGTCCGGGTCACCGAGGCCGCGGCGATGGCCGCCGGCCGGTGGGTCGGCCGTGGCGACAAGGAGGGTGGCGACGGAGCCGCCGTCGACGCCATGCGCAAGCTGATCAACTCGATCCCGATGCGCGGGGTCGTGGTGATCGGCGAGGGCGAGAAGGACAACGCCCCGATGCTCTTCAACGGTGAGGAGGTCGGTGACGGGACCGGTCCGGAGGTGGACGTCGCGGTCGACCCGATCGACGGCACGACGCTCATGAGCAAGGGCATGCCGAACGCCCTGGCGGTGCTGGCGGTGGCCGAGCGGGGCGCGATGTTCGACCCGAGCGCGGTCTTCTACATGGAGAAGCTCGCCGTGGGCCCGGTCTACGCCGACGTGGTCGACATCAACGCCGGGGTCGCGGAGAACCTCCGCCGCATCGCCAGGGTCAAGGGCACCGACATCTCCGAGGTGACGGTCTGCGTCCTCGACCGGTCCCGGCACGACGACCTGGTCGCCCAGATCCGCCGGGCCGGCGCGGGCATCCGCTTCATCTCCGACGGCGACATCGCCGGCGCCATCGCCGCGGCCCGGGGCGAGTCGGACGTCGACGTGTTGATGGGCATCGGCGGCACCCCGGAGGGGATCACCGCCGCCTGCGCCCTGAAGTGCATGGGCGGTGTGATGCAGGCGAAGCTCTGGCCCAAGGACGACGAGGAGCGGGAGAAGGCGCTGGCCGCCGGGCACGACCTCGACCGCGTGCTCACCACCGACGACCTGGTCACCGGCGACAACTGCTTCTTCGTGGCCACCGGCGTGACCTCCGGCGACCTGCTGCGCGGGGTGCGCTACCGGGCGGGTGGGGCGTACACGCAGTCGATCGTGATGCGCTCCAAGAGCGGCACGATCCGGGTGATCGACTCCTACCACCGGCTGGAGAAGCTGGCGCTCTACTCGGCCGTCGACTTCGACGGCCGGCCCCTGGCCGAGCAGGAGTGAGCACGGGGACCACGGCCCGGCCCGTCCTGCCGGCCACCCGCCGGATCATCGGGGTGGGCCTGGCGAGCGTCTCCGGGGTCGCCGTCGCCGTGCAGTCACGGATCAACGGCGAGTTGGGCGTACGCCTGGGTGACGGTTTCGCCGCCGCCGTGGTCTCCTTCGGCCTGGGCCTGCTGGTGCTGCTGGCCCTGGTGCCGGCCACCCCCACCGGGCGGCGGGGCCTGGTGGCCGTCCGCCGGGCGCTCACCGCCGGTTCGCTGCGCCCGTGGCAGTGCCTCGGCGGCGTCTGCGGCGCGTTCCTCGTGGCCACCCAGGGGCTGACCATCGGCACCCTCGGGGTGGCCGTCTTCACGGTGGCGGTGGTCGCCGGCCAGTCCGGCAGCAGCCTGGCCGTCGACCGGGCCGGCATCGGCCCGACCGGCCGACAGGCGATCACCGGCCAGCGGCTCGCCGGGGCCGCGCTGACCGTGGTCGCGGTGCTGATCGCCGTCAGCGACCGGCTCGGTGAGCCGGACGCGCTGGCGCTGGCCGTCCTGCCGCTGCTGGCGGGGATCGGCATCGCCTGGCAGCAGGCGGTCAACGGCAGGGTCCGGGCCGCCGCCGACAGCGCGCTGACGGCCACGCTGGTCAACTTCGCCGTCGGTACGACGGCCCTGCTCGTCACGTTCGCCGTCGACGTCGGGGTCCGTGGCTGGCCGACCGGCGACCTGCCCAGCGAGCCCTGGCTCTACCTGGGCGGACCCATCGGCATCGTGTTCATCGCAATCGCCGCCGCGATCGTGCGCTACACCGGCGTGCTCCTGCTGGGCCTCGCCACGATCGCGGGTCAGGTCGTCGGCGCGGTCCTGCTGGACGTCGTCCTGCCGACGGCGGCCTCACACCCCGGCTTCACCACGCTGCTCGGCGCCGCCCTCACCATGGTCGCCGTGCTCATCGCCGCTCTCGCACCCCAGCGCTGACGTGCGGCCGCCGGGCCCCGCCGGCGGGGTCACCCGGCGTCGGACGAGTGGCCCGGGAAGAGGTGGGCGGCGGGGTCGATCACGACCGCCGCGTTGTTGACCGCCGTCGCCGCCTCACCGAAGCCGGTGGCGATCAGGCGGACCTTGCCCGGGTACTCGGTGATGTCGCCGGCCGCGAAGACCCGCGGCAGGTTGGTCGCCATCGTGCTGTCCACCACGATGTGCCGCCGGTCCAGCCGCAGCCCCCACTCGGTGAGCGGGCCGAGGTCGGCGGTGAAGCCGAGCGCGGCGACAACGCTGTCGACCGGCAGCGTCTCCGCGGCGGCGCCGCGTACGGTGATCTCCGCGCCGGTCACCGCGTCGTCACCGTGCAGGCGGGTCACCTCGGCGTTGACCACCACCCGGATCGGCAACGCGAGCACCCGCGCGACGGTGGCGGCGTGCGCCCGGAACTTCTCCCGACGGTGCACGAGCGTCACCGAGCGGGCCAGCGAATGCAGCGTCAAGGCCCAGTCGAAGGCGGAGTCGCCCCCACCGACGATCAGCACGTCGCGGCCGGCCAGCTCGGCCGGCTGCGGCACGAAGTAGACGATCCCGCCGCCCACGAAGCCCTCGGCCACCGGGAGCGGCCGTGGCGTGAAGCTGCCCAGCCCACCGGTGATGACCACCGCGCCGCACCGCAGCTGCTCGCCGCCGGCGAGCCCGAGCACCGGCGTCCCGTCGGCGTACGTCAGCTTCTCCGCCCGGGTGCCGAGCAGGTAGCGGGGCGCGAACGGAGCCGCCTGGGCGACCAGGTTGGCCACCAGGTCGCGGCCCTTGATCGACGGGAAGCCGGCCACGTCGAGGATCAGCTTCTCCGGGTACATGGCCGTGACCTGCCCACCGGGCTCCGGCAGCGCGTCGATCACCGCCACGGAGAGCCCTCGGAACCCGGCGTAGTACGCGGCGAAGAGACCGGCTGGACCGGCCCCGATCACGGCGACATCGACCTCGCGCATGGCGTACCGTCGCTTCCCGCTCGCGGATCAACGCGTGCTGATGCCGACGGTAGGGCGCGGGTGCCCCGCGGGCAAGCATGTCCCGCGAACGGCGCGCGGGCGCGCGCCCGGGGACTCGTCAGGGCAGCGTGAGTGAGGACTCGGAGTGGTCGGGGCCGCCACGGTCGTTGCGGCGGCGACGGAACACGATGGCCGCGACCACGCCGCCGAGCAGGCCGAACAGGTGCCCCTGCCAGGAGATCCGGTCGTCGGTGGGCAGGATGCCGACCAGTTGCCAGCCGTAGAGCAGGCCGACCAGGAGGAAGACGGCGAAGTTCCACCAGCTGCGCTCGAAGATGCCCCGGGTGAGCAGGATGCCGAGGTAGCCGAAGATGACGCCGCTCGCGCCGACCACCACCGTGCTGGACGAGCCGGTGAACCAGACGCCGAGCCCGCTGACCAGGATGATCACCAGCGTGGACCAGAGGAACCGGCGGGCACCCGCGGCGAGCACGAAGGTGCCGAGCAGGATCAGCGGGATGCTGTTGCTGTAGAGGTGGTCGAAGCCGTGGTGCAGGAACGGAGAGAAGAAGACCCCGTCAAGGCCGTCGATGCGGTGCGGGATGATGCCGGCGGTGGCGTCCAGGCCGAACCCGAGACCCTGGTCGACGGCCTCGATGAGGAAGAGGAATGGCACCACCGCGCACATCGCGACGAAGGCCCGGCCGAGCGCCGCGTAGAACGCCTCGGTGCCGAACCGGGTCGGGTCGCCGCTTCCGGGGAGCAGGGTCACCCCCCAAGAGCTATCAGCAATCTCCGCCGGCCGCCACTCACGTCCCGCCCGTCCGGCCCCGTACGCGGCGGCGGGGCGGGTGGTCGACCACCCGCCCCGCCGTCCACGACCGATCAGTAGTGGCCGTTGTTCTGGAAGTACGTCCAAGCCCCGCAGGGCGTGTCGTAGCGGCCCTTGACGTAGCCCAGCCCCCACTTGATCTGGGTGGCCGGGTTGGTCTGCCAGTCGTCGGCGACCGAGCCCATCTTGCTACCCGGGAGCGCCTGCGGGATGCCGTAGGCGCCGGACGACGAGTTCTTGGCCTTGTGGTTCCAGCCGCTCTCCTTCGTCCAGAGCTTCTCCAGGCAGGGGAACTCCTTGATGGGGAACATCTTGAGCATCTCCGCGCAGCCGATCGCCCGGTTGCCGCTGTACTCCGAGCAGGACTCGGGTATCGGCCCGTCGTACGGCTTGGCGGGTGCGTTCGCCGCGTCCCGCGCGCGCTTGCGGGATGCCGCGGCCTGTTCGGCCCGCTTGGCCCGGTCAGCGGCCTCCTTGGCCGCCTCGGCGGCCCGGAGCTTGGCCTGGTACTCGGCCGCCCGCTGCCGCGCGGACTGCACCTGGTGGGCGGCGTGCCGCTCACGCTGGTACTCGTACTCGGCCTGGTCGACCTCGGCGCCGACCTGCGCGGTGAGGCCCTGTTGCTGGGTCTCCCGGTCTTCGCCCAGATAGAAGCCGCCGGCAACACCCACGGAGAGCAGTGCGACGGCGGCCGTACGGGCACCCAACCGGCTCCACAGCCGACTCACGAAGTGGTCCCTTCGTCGGGGGCAAGGACACGACGCGGCCTGGGCCGGCGGGGGCCGGTCCCGCGTCGTGAGCGCCCCGACCGATGCCGGCCGCAGCCGACGTACCGGTCCCCGCCGATCCCGTTCCGCGTGTGACGAACGATCCTGGGCGATCTTTCCGGTGCGTGGACGCTCGTGGGACACCATCGCGCACGGTGAGGCCGATGGGAAACCAAGAGACAGCTTTGTGACCTGCACCACACGCAAAATGCGGACAAACCGCCATCAAACGCCCGTCAGGTCGGGATGTCCTCCAGTAGATCCGTCACCATCGCGGCGATGGGCGACCGCTCCGAACGGCTGAGCGTGACGTGAGCGAAGAGCGGATGCCCCTTCAACGCCTCGATCACCGCGGTCACGCCGTCGTGCCGACCGACCCGCAGATTGTCCCGCTGCGCCACGTCGTGCGTGAGGACGACCCGGGAGCCCTGGCCGATCCGGGACAGCACGGTCAGCAGCACCCCCCGCTCCAGGGACTGCGCCTCGTCCACGATCACGAAGGCGTCGTGGAGGCTGCGCCCACGGATGTGCGTCAGCGGCAGCACCTCGAGCAGGCCGCGCGAGGTGACCTCCTCCAGCACGTTCTCGTGCACCACCGCGCCGAGGGTGTCGAAGACCGCCTGCGCCCAGGGCGACATCTTCTCCGATTCGGAACCGGGCAGATAGCCCAACTCCTGGCCGCCGACGGCGTACAGGGGGCGGAACACGATCACCTTCTTGTGCCGGCGCCGCTCCATCACCGCCTCCAACCCGGCGCAGAGCGCCAGGGCGGACTTGCCGGTGCCGGCCCGGCCGCCGAGCGAGACGATGCCGATCGACTCGTCCAGGAGCAGGTCCAGGGCGATCCGTTGCTCGGCGGAGCGGCCGTGCACACCGAACGCCTCCCGGTCGCCGCGGACCAGCCGTACGGTCTTGTCCGGCAGCACGCGGCCGAGCGCCGACCCACGGGCGGAGTGCAGCACCAGGCCGGTGTGACAGGGCAGCCCGGCGGCCTCGTCCACGTCGAGGGCGTCCCCGGCGTAGAGCCGACCGATCTGCTCCTCGGTCAGCTCCAGCTCGGCCATGCCGGTCCAGGTCGGGTCGCTGGCCTGGCCGTGCCGGTACTCGTCGGCCCGCAGGCCGACCGACGCGGCCTTGACCCGCAGCGGCATGTCCTTGCTGACCAGCGTCACCGACCGGCCCTCGGTGGCCAGGTTGAGCGCCACGGAGAGAATGCGGGCGTCGTTGGACTCGGTGCGGAAGCCGGGTGGCAGCACCCCGTCGTCGGTGTGGTTGAGCTCCACCCGCAGGGTGCCGCCGGCCTCGTTGGCGGGCACCGGCCGATCCAGCCGGCCGTGCCGCACGCGCAGCTCGTCGAGCATGCGCAGCGACTGGCGGGCGAACCAGCCAAGCTCCGGATGGTGCCGCTTGCCCTCCAACTCGGAGATCACCACGAGCGGCAGCACCACCTCGTGTTCGTCGAAGCGGTGGAAGGCCGCGGGGTCGGAGAGCAGGACCGAGGTGTCCAGGACGAAGACCTGGCCGTCTGGTCGAGGCTCCAAGCTGTCGGCCGGCGCGGTGGCCGCCGTGCGGCGGCTCCGGGTGGCTCGGCGGGTCGTGGCAGTCGCGGCCGGGGTCTGGTCGGCACCGGCGGTGGTACGGCGAGTCGTCACAGGCCTGCTCCGGCAGGTGGGCACCCGCCACCCGCGTTCCGCCTCCTCCGGTGCCCGGGGGACACGGGGTCGGATGCGGGCCCCGTGCGCGAGGTCGCAGGTCCGGGCAACCGGTTGGCCCGGGAGAACCCCGTGCCATGCCTAGACGCTAGCCGGGTCCGGGCATCCCGGCTAGAGGGCGATCGTGGATCACCGGAGACCGGCACGTGAGCGGCGGTCCACCCGCGGCAGCCGGCGCGATCGGGCGCGCCGGCTGCCGAGCCACGGGCGGCGGAGCCGGCCGGGATGCATGCCCCCTGCGCGCATCCCGGCCGGTGGGACCACCGTCACCGGTCTGACGTGGCCCCGACGGTGCGTGTCCGCCGCGGACGACGCACCGTGCCTGGTCGACGACGCCCGAGGCCCGCTGGACGGCCCCGGCGGCCGTCAGCCGGTCCGTCGGACCAGGGTGCCGGTCGGGTGCCGCCCCGTGACCGGGGCGGCCGGCGCCGTGAACGACGAACCGGTGTACGTGGTGCCGGGGGCGGCGACCGTCCCGCTCACCCGAAGGGTGCTCGGCGGCGTGGACAGGGCGGAGGCGATGGCCGCCTGGGCGTCCCGACGGCGCCGGTTCCAGGCGCCACGGTCACCGTCGAAGTAGCCCTGCCGGTAGCCGAACCGGTAGCCGATGCGGTAGCTGAGCTGCCCGTGCAGGCGCCCCGCCGCATAGCTGGCGGCGCCGAGCACGAGCACCAGGAAGATCGCGAGGAACGGGCTCATCGGGCGGCTCCGGTGCGCCGCGGGTGCCGGGTCATCGTTCCTCCGGCTCTACCGTGGTGGGATCGGCGACCAGCAGCCGGTCCAGGTCGTCGGTGCTGACCTCCTCGACCAGCTCGACGCTGATCCGGCAGCCGTCCACGACGACCTCCGCGACCGACGAGCGCCGGATCTCCCCGCCGGCGTCGTAGACCCGTACGCTCAGCTCCGGGCAGCCGAGGTGGGTCCGCCAGGCGTTCCACTCGGCCCGGTCGCCCACGCTCAACGAGAGGTAGCGGCAGCCCCGCGCGAGATAGAGGCGCCAGGGGGCGCTGAGGCCGGCCTCGACGCCCTCGGCGATCAGGCCGAAGGCCTGGGCGCGGGTAGCGAGTTCGGTCACCACACCTCCCCTGCACCGAGGGCGTGACGCATGTGAGCACCAATCGTCTCAGGCACGTGACACACCGTAGGATGTCCCATGGACGTGACAGTATCAGCTTTTCGTCTGTTTACCCCGACACCTACGGGCATCTATTCTGCCCGGGTGAGGCCCCTCAAAAGCGCTGCTGGATCGTTTACCGGGAACCCGAGAGTGCCGTCACGTTCGCGTGACAGTAGCGTGCCGGGCTCCCCATCCCGAGCTGACTGGTCGTACCGTCACGAGGTGACCGAGACGGCCAACGCCCGGAAGATCGCATTCGCCACCTTCGTCCGGCGCGCCCTCGACGAGGCGCGCGCGACCCGGGCATGGAGCGGCACCGAGGTCTCCCGGCGCACCGGCGTCTCCCGCCAGACCATCAACCGGTGGGTCCGCGGCGACTGGGCCAGCGACCCCGAGGCGGAGCGGGTCGTCGCCTTCTGCGAAGGCCTCGGCCTCAACCCCGCCACCGCGTTCGCGGCCCTCGGGTGGGACCGCACGGCCGCGGCTCCGCGCGGCAACCAACCGCCCCCGCCGATGGACCCGGACGTCGAGGCACTGCTGCGCCGGCTGGTCGATCCCGACGTGTCCGATGCGGAGAAATTCCACATCCGGGAAACCATTCGATACCTCGCCTACCGCCCCACCCTCCCGCTCGATGCCCGAAAGCGAGAGCAACAGGCCGGCTAGTTCCTCAGATGGCGAAAGAACGGCAGGTCAGACTCATTCGTTTCGCTCCGGGGCCGGAACGCGCACGCTAGCGTCCCTATTCGTACTGCTTGGGCTCGTCGTCGGCGGGGGGACGGGACAAGGCCGAACCCAGCCCTGCGGGACAGAAGGAGGGGTCTGTCCATGACCCTGAAATGGTTGGCAGTCGTGGTGGCCACGGTGTCGGTGACATTGTGCGTCACCGGTAACGCGGTGACCCTCGCGGTCAACGGCGGGCAGCTTCCCCTGCTCGTCAACCTGTTCGCGCTCACCATCGCCGGCACCTCCGTGGTGCTGGCGGTCCTGGCCGAGCTGCACGAGCGGCTCAACGACCGGATCAGCGCGCTCACCGAGTTCCTCGTCGCCCGGTTGGACGAGATCGAGTCGCACACCGGTGATCGCAACACCGGTTTCGTCGAGGGTTACCTGCTCAGCCACGGGCAGGACGCGGCGATCGTGCCGTTCGGGCGCCGGGGTCGGGGAGCCGCCGAACGCTGACCCGTACGCCCCCGCCGAGGGGCTTCTCTCGGCCACGAATGAGCCGCCCGAGCCGGGGTACGCTGACGCGCGTGCCGCCGTTGAATGTGGGCAACCAGCAGCCGAGGACTCCGTTGAACGCCGATGAGGCCTGGCGTACGACCGCCGGTCGGGCCGCCCGGACCGTGCTCTTCTTCGACTTCGACGGAACTCTCGCGCCGGTAGACGACGACCCGACCGCCGTGCAGCCCGCGCCCAAGGTGCTGGCCGCGATCGAGTCGCTGGCCCCGCTGGTCCGGCGGATCGCGATCGTCTCCGCCCGACCGGTCGAGTTCCTCCGGGAGCACCTCGGCGGTCTCGACGGCGTGGACCTCTACGGCCTCTACGGCCTCGAGCACAGCCACTCCGGTGGCGAGACGGTCACCGAGCCGGCGGCCCTGCCCTGGGTGCCCACCATGTCCGAGCTCGCCGACCTGGCCCGCGCCGAGCTGCCGGCGGGCACGCTCGTCGAGTTCAAGCGGCTCTCCGTGGCGCTGCACTGGCGCACCGCCCCGCAGCTCGGCGACGCCGTGCAGGAGTGGGGCCGGACCCAGGCGGACCGGCTCGGGCTGCGCGTGCAGGCGGGCCGCATGGTGCTCGAACTCAAGCCGCCGGTCGACCGTGACAAGGGCATGGTGATCGGTGAGGTGATCCGGGACGCCGGTGGCGCCTGGTACTTCGGCGACGACGTCTCCGACATCAAGGCGTTCGCCGCGCTGCGCGCCCGCGCCGCCGCGGATCCGGACTTCTTCGGCGTCTGCGTGGCCGTGGCCAACCCGGAGACGGGGCAGGAGGTCGCCGACGCCGCCGACCTCACGATCGACTCCCCCGCCGCCCTCGGCGACTTCCTCACCGAAGCCACCCACCACCTGACCTGACCCGCCCCCGCGCGCGCCGCGGTGACGCCCCCGCTACTCGCGATCTTGCACTTGATGCCCGGCATATCCGGCAGAACGGTCACCCTGAGGGCCGAAAATGCAAGATCGTCGGGCCGGAGGGCCGGGGACCGGAGGGGCCGGCGGGGCCGGGGTCAGGCGCCGTAGCGGCGTTGGCGGTTGGCGTACGAGCGCAGCGCCCGGAGGAAGTCGATGTGCCGGAAGTCGGGCCAGTTGAGTTCGCAGAAGTAGAACTCGGAGTGCGCCGACTGCCAGAGCATGAAGCCGGAGAGGCGCTGCTCACCGCTCGTCCGGATCACCAGGTCAGGGTCCGGCTGACCGCGCGTGTAGAGGTGCTCGGCGATGTGCTCGACGTCCAGCACCTCGGCCAGCTCCTCGATGGTGCCGCCGGACGCGGCGTGTTCGAGCAGCAGTGAGCGGACCGCGTCGGTGATCTCCCGCCGACCGCCGTAGCCGACCGCGATGTTCACCTCGGCCCCGCCGCTGCGGTCCCGGGTGCGCTCCTCGGCCGCCTTCAGCGCGGCGGCGGTCTGCGCGGGCAGCAGGTCGAGCGCGCCGACCATCCGCAGCCGCCACGGGTTGCCCTCCTCCGCCAGCTCCACCACCAGGTCCTCGATGATCTGGAGCAGCGGGTCGAGCTCGCTGGCCGGCCGGCGCAGGTTGTCGGTGGCCAACAGGTAGAGGGTGACGTGGGCGATGCCCGCCTGGTCGCACCAGCCCAGCACATGCTTGATCTTGGCCGCGCCGACCCGGTGTCCGTCGTTCGGGTCGACGAAGCCCATCTCCTTGGCCCACCTGCGGTTGCCGTCGCACATCACTCCGACATGCCGGGGCACTGGCTTGCCCGCGAGCTTGGCCGTCAGACGGCGCTCGTACACGGAGTAGATAAGGTTCCGCAGAGACATCACCTAGCAGCGTAGCGACCTGCCGGAGGAATTACCGCCTCGGAGGGCCATCCTGGGAAACCAGACCGAGGCCGATCATCGCCAGGGTGCGGCCGTCGAGCCGTCCGTCGCCGAGCCCCAGCTCCACTACCGTCCGGTAGACCCGGTCGTCGCGCCGCGCGGCCCGGACCGCGGCGTCGACCACCCAGTGCCGCCGGGCCAGCCAGGCCGCCGCTGAGCTGTGCCGCAGGTGGGTGCCGAGACGGCGGCGCAGCGCGTCGACGTACCGCGCGACGGGCCGTTGCGGCGAACCGGCCACCGCCGCGCCGGCCAGCGCCCCGGAGAGCAGGGCGTAGAAGATCCCCTCGCCGGTGAACGGATTGATCAGCGAGAGCGCGTCCCCGGCCAGCAGCACCCGCCCCCGGCCGGGTGACGGGCGGTGGGTGGACAGCGGCAGGTGGTGCGCGCGCAGCCCGTCAACGGCCGCCGGGTCGGTGCCGGGCAGCAGGGCGGCGAGCCGATCGAGCAGGTACTGCCGGGTCAGCGGCTCGCCCCGCAGCACCTCTCCGTACCCGACGTTCGCGCGGCCGTCACCGATCGGGAACGACCAGGCGTACGCCGGCCAGCGCCGCCCCGAGGTCACGATGAGCTGCTCGGGCGGCCCCGGCAACGCCGGCGCGTACCCTCGGATGGCCAGCGCCAGGTGACGGTCCGGGTTCACGGGGTGCCCGAGCGCCCGCCGGACCACGGAACCGGCCCCGTCCGCCCCCACCACCGCCCGCGCGGTCAGCTCCCCGTCGAGGACGACCCGGTCACCGTGCTGCTCGATCCGGCGTACGGTGTGCCGGCGCAGCTCCGCCCCGGCGGCCACCGCGGCGGCCACCAGCCGGGCGTCGAAGACCTCCCGGGGCACCGTGTACGCCGGCCGGGGCAGCTTCCGCGCGACCGCGTCGCCGCCCGGGCCGATGAGGCGCAGTGCCGGGAGCGGGGCGTAGCCGGCCACCGCGTCGCGTACGCCCAGCTCGTCGAGGACCTCCAAGGCATGGGCCGCGATCCCGTCGCCGCATGCCTTGTCCCTCGGGAAGTCCGCCCGGTCCAGCAGCAGCACGCGGGCACCCGCCCGCCGGGCCGCCAGCGCGGCCGCCGCACCGGCCGGGCCGGCCCCGACCACCGCCACGTCGAAGTCGTCACCCATCGCGTCGCCCTCCTCCGGCGGTGGCCCGGCACGGCCGGGTCGGCTGCTCCCCCGCCTGCCCATCCTGCCCGGTGGACGCTCACGATCGCCGATACCGCACCGGCACGCCCGGGTGACGGGCCGGCCGGCGCCGCGCGTCAGACGGCGGCGGCGCGGTCGGCCCGGCTGGCGCGCCAGAGGGCGTACAGGGTGATGGTGGCCGCGGCCACCAGCGGGCCGCCGTCGCGGACCAGGCCGTCCACACCGAGCAGCCAGTGGCAGAGCGGCAGGTCGACGGCGAGCACCAGCACGGTGACGGCGACCAACAGGCCACGGGCCCACCGTCTACCGCGCATCAGGAAGGCGGTGCAGAGCAGCACGGCGTAGCTGGTCACGATGCCCGCGCCGAACCAGAACGCCACCGCGGGCACGGCGAGGAGCCGCCCGTCCAGCACCGCACCGCCGGCGACCAGCGAGGGTACGAGCATCAGCGGGCTGTACGTGAACGCGGCGACCCGGCTGGTCAGCAGCCAACCGCTCGCCTCGGGTCGGCGGGGCGCCACCTCGCGCCACGAGATGCCCGAGCGGTCGATGACCAGGCGGGGACGGTGCCGGACCAGGTGCCCGGCGAGCGCGGACGAGCGGTGGAGCAGCCACACCACGGCGACGCAGAGCCCGGTCAGCAGGGCGAAACCGAGGACCCCGGGCAGCGGCGGCACCCCCTGCCGGGGCACGATCAACCGGCCCACCGCGAACACCGTGGTCACCGCGAGGATCAGCCCGAACGGCCGGGCGACCGTCCGACCCCGACGGACGTGCCCGATCAGCACCAGGAAGCCCACCGAGCGCAGCATCGCCCAGCCGGTCCGTACGGCGAGCCCGAAACCCTGCTCCGGGGCGTACCACCAGTTGAGCAGCTCGACCACGACGGTGGCCGCCGCCGTCACGGCCAGCAGCGTGGTCAGCGCCCGGACGGCGGACGGCCGCCGGACCTCGGTCTCGGCGGCCGTCCTCATGGGATCCGATGATGCCCCGCGCGGGCGCGCGGCACACCTAGCGCTGTGGCTGCTCCGCGTCGAGGCGGGCCCGCAGCGCGTCCAGCTCGGCCCAGAGCACCCCGGGCAGCTTGTCACCGAACTTCTCGAACCACTCGGTGACCAGGGGCAGCTCGTTGCGCCACTCGTCCGGGTCGACCTTCAGCGCGATCCGGACGTCCTCCGGGGTCATGTCCAGCCCGTCGACGTCGAGCGCGTCGGGGGCCGGGACCATGCCGACCGGGGTCTCCACCGCGTCGGCGCTGCCCTCGATCCGCTCGACGATCCACTTGAGCACGCGGGAGTTCTCGCCGAAGCCCGGCCAGAGGAAGCCGCCCTCCGGGTCCTTACGGAACCAGTTGACGTAGTAGATGCGCGGCAGCTTGGACTCGTCGCCGTCGGCGCCCTTGCCCATCTCGATCCAGTGCCGGAAGTAGTCACCGGCGTGGTAGCCGATGAACGGCAGCATCGCCATCGGGTCGCGCCGGACCACACCCACGGCACCGGACGCGGCGGCCGTGGTCTCCGACGAGAGCGTCGCACCCATGTAGACGCCGTGCACCCAGTCGCGGGCCTCGGTCACCAGCGGGATCGTGTCCCGGCGGCGGCCGCCGAAGAGGATCGCGTCGATCGGCACCCCGTTGGGGTCGTAGTAGTCGTCGGCGAGGATCGGGCACTGGGTGATCGGGGTGCAGAAGCGGCTGTTGGCGTGCGACGAGAGGCTCTCGCTGTCCGGCGTCCAGTCGTTGCCCTTCCAGTCGATCAGGTGCGCCGGCGGCTCACCCATCCCCTCCCACCAGATGTCGCCGTCGTCGGTCAGCGCGACGTTGGTGAAGATGGAGTTGCCCCGGTCCAGCGTCCGCATCGCGTTGGCGTTGGTCTTCCAGTCGGTGCCGGGCGCCACGCCGAAGAGGCCGTACTCGGGGTTGACGGCGTAGAGGCGGCCGTCCGGGCCGAACCGCATCCAGGCGATGTCGTCGCCGATGGTCTCGACCTTCCAACCCGGGATGGTCGGCTCCAGCATGGCGAGGTTCGTCTTGCCGCAGGCCGAGGGGAAGGCACCCGCGATGTGGTAGACGCGGCCCTCCGGCGACGTGATCTTCAGGATCAGCATGTGCTCGGCGAGCCAGCCCTCATCGCGGCCCATCACGCTGGCGATCCGCAGCGAGTAGCACTTCTTGCCGAGCAGCGAGTTGCCGCCGTAGCCGGACCCGTACGACCAGATCTCGCGCGTCTCCGGGAAGTGCGAGATGTACTTGGTCTCGTTGCACGGCCAGGGCACGTCCTGCTGGCCGGGGGCGAGCGGAGCGCCGATCGAGTGCAGCGCGTGCACGAAGTCCGCGTCGTCGCCCATCGCGTCGAGGATCGCCCGACCCATCCGGGTCATGATCCGCATCGACGCGACCACGTACGGGCTGTCGGTGATCTCGACGCCGAACATGGGGCTCTCCGCCTCGACCGGGCCCATGACGAACGGGATGACGTACATCGTCCGGCCGCGCATCGAACCCCGGTAGAGGTCCGTCATGACGCGCTTCATCTCGGCCGGCGCCATCCAGTTGTTGGTGGGGCCGGCGTCCGCCTCGTCCACCGAGCAGATGTAGGTGCGCTCCTCGACCCGGGCGACGTCCGACGGGTCGGTGCGCGCGTAGAAGGAGTTGGGCTTCTTCTCCGGGTTCAGTCGGATCAGCGTGCCGGACTCGACCAGTTCGTCGGTGAGGCGGCGCCATTCCTCGTCGGACCCGTCCACCCAGACCACCCGGTCGGGGGTGGTCAGTTCCGCGACCTCACGGACCCAGGCGAGCAGTTTGGGATGGGACGTCGGGGCCTGATCGATACCCCGAACAACAGCCGGAGCAACCATGACACATCTCCTTGTGGTCGACGCTGACCGAACTATGGGATGCACGAGTCTCGGCGGGCGGGAACCGCTTCGCCTTCGTGGAAACCTGGGATTGCGCCCAGCGTAAACCGGGCCGGTCTCCGAGTCAGTGGGACTGGTTGTGAAGAACTGCACAAGGTACGGCCACGCTGCGGCATCGCGTGCTGATACCCGTTTTTGCGCGCAGTTTCACGCAAATCCTTCGGCGAACCTCGGATCGCGTCCCGATACGGAGACCGCCGCCGGACCGCTCGGCATCCCTCGACGCGGTCGTCCCCGAACGGCCGGACTCCGCCGGTCCGACCCCGCCGCGCCGTCGGTGCGGTTACGCTGCGTTCATGTCCACCGCGGACTCCGGGCGGCCCGCCCATGCCGGCCGCCCCTGCTCGCCGTTGCTACCCGTGCGACATGACGTCAGCCGGTAGGCTCGCCGAGTGGCCGCGACGATGACCGGAGACCAGCCCGGTCCTTCGCGCACCCGCAGAAGCCCGCTCCGAGCCCTGCTCGACCGCTTCGGTCACCTCATCCACGAGTTGAGCAAGTTCGCCACCGTGGGCGGCGTCGCCTTCCTCATCGACTTCGCGCTCTTCAACTTCCTGACCGCGGGCCAGGGCATGGAGCAGGTGACGGCGAAGACCATCTCCACGGTCATCGCGGCGACCATCGCGTTCGTCGGCAACCGGTTCTGGACCTGGCGGCACCGGCAGCGCAACAACCCCGCCCGCGAGTACGCGCTCTTCTTCTTCTTCAACGGGGTCGGCCTGGGCATCGCGGTGGCCGTCCTCGCCATCAGCCGCTACGGGCTGGGCAGCATCTGGCCGAGCGTGTTCCAGACCCCACTGGCCGACAACATCGCGAGCTTCGTGGTCGGCACCGGGCTCGGGACCCTCTTCCGATTCTGGTCCTACCGGCGGTTCGTCTTCGTGGAAGCGGGAACCCAGACCGCTCCGGAAGCGACGCACGACCGAGACCGCGGGGCGTGACCTGCGGCCCACTCCGTCCGGCCGGAACCTGCCGGCTCAATCCTCTGTCCTAAGGTGTTCCGCATGCGTCTTGTCCGTCTGCTGCCTGAGCGCTGGCAGAAGTTCACCCACGAGGCGCTCAAATTCGGCATCGTCGGCGGCATCAACACCGTCATCAATTACGCGGTGTTCAACGCACTCGCACTGACCGTTTTCGTCGACGGCCAACTGAAGGCGACCGTGATCGCCACCGTGGTGGCGACAATCACGTCGTATCTGATGAATCGTCACTGGACGTACCGGGACCGGCCGAAGTCGGCACTTCGGCGCGAGTACGCCCTGTTTTTCCTTTTCAACGCGACCGGCCTGCTCATCGAGCTGGGCGTCCTCGCCGCGGCCAAGTACGGCCTCGGCGTGACCAGCCTGCTCGCGCTGAACATCGCGAAGACCGGTGGTGTGCTGCTCGGCACGATGTTCCGGTTCTGGTCCTACCGCACGTTCGTCTTCCAACCCGCGCCGGACCCGAACGAGAAGAACTGGCACCGCCTGCCGCGGGACGAATGGGACACGATGGCCGAGATGGACCCGGTCGCCGAGCTGGCGGAGTCCGTGACCGAGCTGGAGGAGTCCCAGCCACCACCGGGTGGCCGCCAGCCGGGCAGCACCGCCGCCGCGCCGACCGCCGGCCCGGGAGCCCCGTCACAGGGACGACCGATGCCGTTGGACGCGCGCCCGGCCGGCGCGGACCTGGACGCGGAACTGGCCGCCGAACTCCAGGCCATCACCCGCCGCCCCCCACGCCGCTAACCACCCGGCGCCGCCCCGTTCCACCCAACCCGCGCCGTGACCACCCGGCGCCGCCCCGTTGATCATGAAGTTATTGCCGCCGACCACGGCGTGTCGGGGCAACAACTTCATGATCACCGCGTGCAGGCGGGCGGGGTGGGGAGGGCGGCGGCGGTAGTCAGGCGGAGGGGTCGCGGAGGGGCTTGCCTTCGCTCATGTCCGCCAGAATCTCGCGCATCTCGCCGTCGCCGAGCGAGTGCTTGTCGTGCTGCGCCTCGACCAGCTCGTAGAGCTTGGTCTGCACCCGGCCCACGCCGGGCACGTCGGCCAGGACGGACTGGCCGCGCTCACCGGCAGACTCGATGGTGAGCGTGCCGCAGCCGAGGAGCCGCTCGACGAACCGCTGGCTCATCGAGTGGTCGTTGACCCGGGTGAGCGGGATGTCCCGCCGGTCACGGGAGAAGACGCCGTGCTGGAGCAGCACCCGCTCGTTGGTGAACAGGTAGTGCGTGGTGCGCCAGACCAGGAACGGCCAGAGCGCGAACCAGACGACCGCCACGAGAGCGACCACTCCGATCACGGCCAGCGCGATCGACCCACCGCCACCCTCGGGGAGCAGCAGCACGCCGGCCACCACCGCGGCGACGGCGAGCACCAGCACGACGACCGGCCGGATCAGTGCCTTCCAGTGCGGGTGCAGGTGCAACACGACATGCTCGTCCTCGGTGAGCACGTCTTCAGGGAACGCCACGGAAACCTCCTCGCAGGAACGGACGCGGTGACCGTAACCGGTCACCGCACATCCGACCATCAGCCGCGCGGCCCGGCCCACACCCTCCCCCGCGATCTTGCACTTTGGGCCCCCGTTTTGTGCCCTTTGCCCCGTTCGGCGGGGCCGATGCTGCACGATCGCGGGCAGCCGGCGCGGGAGAGGGGCGGGGCTAGCGGAGGTGCAGGACGTCGCCGGCGGCCAGGCGGCGGGGACCGGTGGCGGTGTCGACCAGCAGTTGGCCGTCCGCGTCCACACCGGTCGCCGTGCCGGTCAGCTCCTCGCCCGCCGGCAGCAGCACCCGCACCGGCAGGCCGATCGTGGCGCAGTTGGCCACGTACGCCTCCCGCAGCCCGCTGGTCTCCGCGTCCCCACCGGCGGTGCGCCAACGGTCGTACCAGTCGGCGACGGCGCGCAGCAACGCCCGCAGCAGCGGGTCCCGGTCGGTGGCCGCAGCGCCGGCGAGCTGCAGTGACGTGGCGGGCAGCCCGGTCGGATTCTCCGGCAGCTCGTCGGCGCGGAGCGTGACGTTGAGCCCGATGCCGAGCACCACGGCCGGCGGTTGGGCCGGGGACGCGCCCGGCACCGCCTCGGCGAGGATCCCGGCGCACTTCGCGCCGTCGACGAGCAGGTCGTTGGGCCACTTGAGGACCGCGTCCAGCTCGGCCAGGTGGGCCACCGCCTCGACCAGCGCGACGCCGGCCAGCAGCGGCAGCCAGCCGTACGCCGTGGCGGGCGCCGCCGGCCAGCCGCGCTCCGGGACGGCCTCACCCGGCCGGAGCAGGACGCTGGTCGCGATGCCGGCCCGCGGGGGCGACTGCCACACCCGGCCGCGCCGCCCGCGCCCCGCGGTCTGCCGCTCGGCGACCACGATCAGACCCTCCGGCTCGCCGGCCTGGGCGGCCTCGGCCGCGTCCGCGTTGGTCGAGCCGGTCTCGGCGCGCAGCTCCAGCCGGTTCCACGGCCCGTACGGGGTGACCAGCGCGCGCCGCAGCCGCGCCGCCGACAGCGGCGGGCGGTCCAGATCGGTGTACGGCGAGCCCGGCATTCCGCCAGCCTACGGCCCTGAGGTGGACGACCCGCGGGGCGTACGGGAAAGCCCCGGCGGCAGCTGAGGCGAACTGCACAGCGGCGGCGACCTGAACCATCGTTATATTCCCTGGGTGACTACCGAGACCGGGACCAACATCCACAGCACTGCGGGCAAGCTGGCGGACCTGGAGCGCCGGGTCGACGAGGCGGTGCACGCCGGGTCGGCGCGGGCCGTCGAGAAGCAGCACGCCCGGGGCAAGAAGACCGCTCGCGAGCGGATCGAGCTGCTGCTCGACGAGGGTTCGTTCGTCGAGCTGGACGAGTTGGCCCGGCACCGGTCCACGAACTTCGGGCTGGAGAAGACCCGCCCGTACGGCGACGGGGTGATCACCGGCTACGGCACCATCGACGGCCGGCAGGTCTGCGTGTTCGCACAGGACTTCACGGTCTTCGGCGGGTCGCTGGGCGAGGTCTTCGGCGAGAAGATCGTCAAGGTGATGGACCTGGCGATGAAGATCGGCTGCCCGGTCATCGGCATCAACGACTCCGGCGGCGCCCGGATCCAGGAGGGCGTGGTCAGCCTCGGCCTCTACGGCGAGATCTTCTTCCGCAACGTCCGGGCCTCCGGTGTCATCCCGCAGATCTCCCTGGTGATGGGCCCCTGCGCGGGCGGCGCGGTCTACTCGCCGGCGGTCACCGACTTCACCGTCATGGTCGACCAGACCTCGCACATGTTCATCACCGGCCCGGACGTCATCAAGACGGTCACCGGCGAGGACGTGGGCATGGAGGAGCTGGGCGGCGCGCGCACCCACAACACCCGCAGCGGCAACGCCCACTACCTCGCGACGGACGAGGAGGACGCGGTCGAGTACGTGAAGGCGCTGCTGTCGTACCTGCCGTCGAACAACCTCGACGAGCCGGTCGTGTACGACGCCCCGGCCGAGCTGTCGGTGACGGACGCCGACCGGGAGCTGGACACGCTGATCCCCGACTCGGCCAACCAGCCGTACGACATGCACCGGGTGATCGAGCACGTGCTGGACGACGGTGAGTTCCTGGAGGTCCAGCCGCTGTACGCGCAGAACATCGTGGTCGGCTACGGCCGGATCGAGGGGCGGCCGGTCGGCGTGGTGGCGAACCAGCCCATGCACTTCGCCGGCACGCTCGACATCGCCGCGTCGGAGAAGGCCGCCCGGTTCGTCCGCACCTGCGACGCGTTCAACATCCCGGTGCTGACCTTTGTGGACGTTCCCGGGTTCCTCCCCGGCACCGGGCAGGAGTGGGACGGCATCATCCGCCGGGGCGCCAAGCTCATCTACGCGTACGCCGAGGCCACCGTCCCGAAGGTCACCGTCATCACGCGCAAGGCCTACGGCGGGGCGTACGACGTGATGGGCTCCAAGCACCTCGGCGCCGACCTGAACTTCGCCTGGCCGACCGCGCAGATCGCGGTGATGGGCGCGCAGGGCGCGGTGAACATCCTCTACCGCTCGGAGCTGGCCGGCGCGGAGGATCCGGCGGCCGTGCGGGCCGAGAAGATCGCCGAGTACGAGGACACGCTCGCCAACCCGTACGTGGCGGCCGAGCGCGGGTACGTCGACTCGGTCATCCCGCCGCACGAGACCCGTACGCAGATCGTGCGGGCGCTGCGGGTGCTACGGACGAAGCGCGAGACCCTCCCGCCGAAAAAGCACGGCAACATCCCGCTGTAACGCGGGATCCGGTTCCCTTGATCCGCGCAACGTCAGGGAAAGAGTGGCCTCCCGCTGTCGGGAGGGGACACTTTCCCTGACGGTGCGCGATCTCCCTTGGTCGCGATCGACGGGGACCGCGTCGCCCTCAGCAGTTCGGGGGCGGGGCGTTGGCGTTCGCGCACATGCGGGCCACGGCCGCGACGGCGAACTGTTGGAGCTCCGCCTCGGTGCCGTCGCGACCGAGGCTGAGCACCGAGACGAGATCGCCGACCTGCACCACCGCCGTGTCGGTCGGGCGCGTCTCGTCGCCGAACGTCGCGCCGGTGATCACGTCCCGGGCCCGGGACATGGTGTGGCGCAGTAGGACCCCGCCGTTGCCCCCGGACTCCAGCGGCTGGACCTGCCACCGGTGCACCACCTCCGCCGTACCGCTCTGCCCCTTCCAGTCGTACGGCCCGCGGCTGCGCCACTCGTCGCACGGGTCCACCAGATGCTGAAGGGTCAGGAGGGCGAGCGTCGCCTCGTCCTGTGTTCCCAGCCGGTAGACGTCCTGCATCACCAGGACGTCGGCGTTGCGGGGCTCGGTGCCGGCGGGACGCGCCCGGAGCAGGGTCTGTGAACGGGACAGGCGGGAGACCTGCCAACCCTCCGGCAGTCCCAGGCTCGCCCGGCACTGATCGAGCACGGCGTCGACCCGGACCGGCTCCCCCAGGCCCGCCTGGCTGAGCTTCACCTCGACCGGGCGCGCCAGGTCGGCCGGCTGGAGCAGAGCGTCGGTGGTGATCTCGTGCTGGGTCGGGGTGCTGTCGGGCGCGGCCGAGGCGGCCGGTGGGGACGGCGCCGGGGATCCGCCGGGCCGGGCGAGCGCGACGGCACAGACCCCGGTGACAGCCACCACGGCGGTCGTCGCCACCACCGTCCGTAGGCTGCGCCGCCGGGCGCGGGCGCGAAGCTCCTCCGGGCCGGGCCACCGCACATCGTGCAGGTCCCGCTGGACCCGTTCGGCGAACGTCAGGTCGTCACGCATCAGCGGCCTCCTCCAGATCAGAGACGGCGAGCAGCCCGGCGAGCGCGGCTCGCCCCCGGGAGAGGCGGGCCTTGACGGTGCCGACCGGCGCCTCGGTCTCCCGGGCCACCTCGGCGACCGGCATGCCGAGCAGGTAGTAGAGGGCGATCGCGGTGCGCTGCTCCTCGGGGAGCCTGCGCAGCGCGGCGACCACATCGACGGTCTCCGTGCCGGGGCCGGGGGTGGTCTCGACGGCACCGTGCCGCAGGTAGGCGCGGGCGCGGCTGCGCAGGCTGCGCCACCGGCTGACCGCGATCCGGGTGGCCACCACGCGGGTCCAGGCCTCCGGATCGTCGTAGCCGCTCACCGTCGACCAGCGCTGCCAGGCCCGGATGTACGCCTCCTGGACCGCGTCCTGCGCCTCCGCGAGGTTGCCGGTGAGCACGTAGACGAAGCCGAGCAGGCGTTGCCGGCTGCCCCGGTAGAAATCGTCGAACCCCTCGACGTCCGGCACCTGGCTACCTCCCCCGTGACGGTCGCAGGGGACACGCGCCGGCCGGTGCCGGCGGTTGCCCGCTCAGCCGAGCAATTTCGCCAGTTCGGCCCGGGGGAACTCGCCGGCCGGGATGCGCTCCCGCACGGCCCGGCGTACCGCCTGCTGCACCGCCGCGTTGGCCGGCGTCGGGACGCCGTGCAGGCGGCCGAGCAGCACGATCTCGCCGTTGAGGTGGTCGGTCTCGGCCGAGCCGGCGCCCCGGGCGAGGCTCTGCCAGGTGGAGCCACCGGCCCGCTGCTCGCCGCCGACCGGCCGGTGCTGCACGAGGTCGCCCCGCTCGGCCGTCTCCTCCGCCCGGTCGGTGTGCGCGATCCCCGCCGCCGCGAGCACCGCCTCCCCCTCGGTCCGGATGCGCTCCGCCAGGCCGTCCGGTACGTCCCGACCGAACAGCGCCTGGAGCGCGTTGGTGAGGTTGCCGAGCAGCTTGCCGTACTTCCAGCGCATGACGTCGGACCGCACCGGCGCGACGAAGCCGGCGGCGGTCAGGTCGGCGGCGACCGCGCGGTCGGTGTCGTCCGAACCGGACGGATAGCGGCCGATGTGCAGCATGCCCGGGTGCGGGTGGCCGTTGGCCACCACCACGCCCGGTTCGAGGTGGGTGGCGGGCAGCCACACGCACACGCCGTGGACCCGCGCGAAGAGGCGCAGCGCGGCGGGCTCGTTCGCGACGCCGTTCTGGGCGGTGAGCAGCGGCAGCCGCTGTCCGGCCGTCCCACCCCCGGCGACCGGGGCGTCCACCCAGGTGGCGAGCGCCGCCGCAGTGTCCTGCGACTTCACGGTGAGCACCAGCACGGTGTCGGCGGGCAGTGGCTGGTCGCCGGGCCCGTCCACGGCGGGCAGCCGGAGCGTCCGCTCCTCCTCGGGCTGCCGCAGGGTCAGGCCGCGCTCGCGGATCGCCGCCAGGTGCGCCCCCCGCGCCACCACCGTCACGTCATATCCGGCCGAGGCCAACCGCACCCCCACGGTGCCCCCGACAGCCCCCGCCCCCACCACCAGATACCGCACGCCCGGCCCCTCCGATCCCCGTCATGGTCCCCGTCGATCATGGACTTGTGGTGCCAGGTTTTGGCGCGGTCGGCGGCTTTTGTGAGGCACCACAACTGCATGATCGTCGAGAGCTCACCCGGTCAGGCCGGCCTCGGTCAGGATCGGGCCCGCCAGCAGGAGGGCACCGGCCAGCAGGACGGCCACGTTCACCAGGGCGAACACGGTGACCCAGAAGAACGCGGGGAACGGCGTCAGCCCGGCGAGCTGGTCGGCGTCGGAGGCCGGCATCCGACCCCGGGCGCGCACCCGCTGGAGCTCCACCACCGGCCGCACCCCGCCGAGCAGCAGGAACCACACCCCGGCGTACGCGAACGCCGCCTGCACCTGCGGCGAGGCGTACCAGGACACGGCGAGGACCACGCCGCCGGTCACCAGCAGCGAGATCACCCCGAACGCGTTGCGGATCATCACGAGCATGGCCAGCAGCAGCGCGACCGCCACCCAGAGCAGGAGCGTGATGCGGTTGCCGCCGAGCAGCCACGCGCCGGCCAGCCCGACCAGCGGTGGGGCGACGTAGCCGGCGAGCAGGGTGAGGATCATGCCGGGGCCGCTGGGCCGGCCGGCGGAGAGGGTCAACCCCGAGGTGTCCGAGTGCAGCCGGATGCCGCGCAGCTTCCGGCCGGTGAGCAGGGCGACCAGCGCGTGACCGCCCTCGTGGGCGATGGTGACGGCGTTGCGGGCGATCCGCCAGGGCAGCCGCGTCGAGACGACGACGAGGGCGGCCAGGGCGGTGATCAGGACCAGCAGCGGCGGCGGGTCGGGCTGCGCGCCGAACAGCCGGTCCCAGAGGTCGGTGAGCCCGTCGAACGACACCATGGGGCGCGAGCCTACCGGCCTGCCCACCGCGCCGTACGCCCCGTCCACCGCTGGCACCGCGCTCGTCACGCGCCGCATCCGACCGGGTACGCCACGTCCGGGCCGACCACTCCTCGAACGCCGTCGATGAAAGTTTCTTTTGCGCCTCTTGTGATCTAGGGCGCTTACCTCCAAAGATGGACGTCAATTGATGGCGTCCTCCTGGAGGCATCCATGACCCCCACCAGATCCCCCCTGCGCCGGCTCCTCGCCGCCGGCGCCACCATCCTCGCCACCGCCGCCGCGACACTGGTCGCCACCGCCGGTCCGGCCTCGGCGGCCACCGTGCCCGGCATCGACGTGTCGCACTACCAGGGCAGCATCAACTGGACGAGCGTGCGCAACGCCGGCATCCAGTTCGCCTTCATCAAGGCCACCGAGGGGACGAGCTACAAGGACCCGAACTTCAACGCCAACTACGTGAACGCGTACAACGCCGGGGTGATCCGGGGCGCGTACCACTTCGCCCGCCCCAACATCTCCTCCGGCGCGGTCCAGGCGAACTACCTCGCGTCCAACGGCGGCGCCTGGTCGGCGGACAGCCGTACCCTTCCGGCCGCGCTCGATCTGGAGGCCAACCCGTACAGCGGCGGCTACTGCTACGGCCTCAGCACCACCGGCATGCGCAACTGGGTCCAGGACTTCCTGAACACCTACCGCTCCCGCACCGGCCGCTACGCCGTCATCTACACCACGACCAGCTTCTGGAACCAGTGCACCGGCAGTTGGACCGGCCCGTGGGCCAACCACCCGCTGTGGGTGGCCCGCTGGGCGAGCGCGCCCGGCACCCTGCCGGCCGGCGCCCCCGTCTGGAGCTTCTGGCAGTACACGAGCACCGGCGCCGTCTCCGGCATCAGCGGCAACGTCGACCGCAACTACTGGAACGGCGACCGCTCCCGCCTGATCGCCCTGGCCAACAACACGCCCTGATCCACGTGGGGAGGTGGTTGGCGGCAGCGGGATCGGCTGTGACCGTACGGTCGACGGCCGGTCCGGCTGCCGCCACGCCGATGCCTCCCGTCGTGCGGCCTTGCCGCCTGCCCCGGCTCCGGGCCGGGATCGTCCGGTCGGGCCGGGGGCTCCCGGTCGCGGCCGGCGCGGCCCGGTCAGGTCCGGCGTCGGTGCCCCATCGGCACGGCGACCCGGGCGGGCATCGCGTCGTCGCGGGCGAGCGCACCTCGCCGGGTCACCCGCCAGGCGGCCACGCCGGTGACGGTGACGGCCACGACGCTGAGCAGCGCGATGAGCGCCGGGATTCCGATGCTGGCCAGCAGCAGGACCGCGTCGCCGAGCGCGACGAGCATCCACAGTGCCAGCCGGGGGCGGGCGTCCCTCCGTCGGTAACCCATGTCGTCCCTCCTTCCGTCGTCGAAGGTCAGATACCCCCGACGACGGAAGGACATGCGAGTCACTTTCGTACGGACGACATTCCCGCGGTCAGTCCTTGCGGTCCGGCACGAATCCCTTGGCGATCCGGTCGAAGTCGGCGAGCTTGGCCTGCCAGTCCTTCTCCGCAACCTCCCAGCGCAGCGCGTAGCCCCGGTTGCTGGCGGTGACGAAGCCACGGTTGCGGACGTGGATCCGGGTGCCGTCGCGGTCCTCCAGCCACTCCCAGTCCGCGCAGGTCTTCCAGAAGTCGCACCGCTCGATGCTCAGGTACTGGTAGTTGTTGACGAACTTCTTCCGGTCCGGCTCCTTGCTCCGCCAGTCCGCCTCTGCATCCGACCCCGGGCTGCTCGTCCACTGGACCAGCAACTCGCCCACGCCGTTGGCCTCGTCGAAGACGATCGTGTTCTCGCCCGCGTTGCGGCGGACCCAGCCGTCCGGCAGCGGGAGCGCGAAGCCGGCCGGATCGCGGTGCAGCTTCCACCCGGCGGGCAGGGCGTTCGGGTCGGCGGACGGGGTCGCCGACGGCGTCGGAGTGGGCGCACCGCTGGTCGGCGCCGCCGACGGCGGCGCGGAACTGGGCGCGGCGGAGGACGCCGGGGCGCCGGTGGTGGCGCCGGCCTGATCCCCCGACCCGCCGGTGTCGTCCCCGTCCGCCAGCAGCGGGACGACGATGGCCAGGCCGAGCAGCAGCACCGCCACCAGCGCGCCGATCAGCAGGTTGCGCCGCTTGCGGTCGACCGGCGCGCCGGTCGACGGCGGGATGGCGGCCCGACCCGTCGACGCGGGCGGGCTGACCGGCAGCACCGAGGTCGGTCTGGCCGGCTCGCGCGGCGTGACCTCCGTCTGCGCGGTCTCCGCTCGGGTCGCCTCCGGCCGGGTCGGCGTGACGGCCGTCGGCTCCTCGGCCGGGGACGTGTCGGTCGACTCCACCGAGGCGGCGCTCGTCGGGTCGGCGTCGCCCTCGCTCGTCAGATCGGGGCCGGCCTCGCTCGTCAGATCGGGGCCGACCTTGCTCGTCGGATCGGCGCCGGCCGCCGTCGAGCCGGTCACCTTCGCCGTCGGGTCGGCGTCGTCAGTGTCAGCGCCGGTGAGCTTCGTCGTCGGATCGGCGGGCGGAGTCGTCACCTTCGCGGTCGGGTCGACCGGCGGAGCCGTCACCTTCGCGGTCGGGTCGGCGTCGGCCGCGGCACCCGCCCCCGCGACAGCCGCCGCGGCGGCCGGCGGGGTGCGGGGCGCCGGAGGCGTGACCGGGAGGTCGGTCCGTTCGGCCGGGCGCGGGGCCGGCACCACGGTCGGGCGCGGCACGCGCGGACCGTTCGGCCCCGGCCGACGTACGCCGTCGAGCAGCGAGATGCGCGACCGCTTGCCGCTGGCCCGGCGCAGCAGGCGCTCCGCCACCTCGGCGGTGATCCGCTCACTCGGGTCCTTGCGCAGCAGGCCCTGCAGCACCGGCTTGAGCGGGCCGGCGTTCTTCGACGGCGGCAGCGGCTCGGTGGCGAGCGCCGCGAGGGTGGCGATCGCCGACGGGCGCGCGTACGGCGACTTGCCCTCCACCGCCGCGTAGAGCGTGGCGCCCAGCGACCAGAGGTCGGCCTCCGGCCCGGCGGTGCCGTCGCGGGCCCGCTCCGGCGCGATGTACGCCGGCGAGCCCAGCACCATGCCGGTGCGCGTGACGTTGGGGTCACCGGGGATCGTGGCGAGACCGAAGTCGGTCAGCACGACCCGCCCGTCGGTGCCGAGCAGCACGTTGCCCGGCTTGACGTCCCGGTGCATGACACCGGCCTTGTGCGCGGCCTTCAGCGCGCCGAGAACACCGAGACCGATCTCGATCGCGCGGGCCGGCGACACCGGGCCGGACTCGGCGAGAGTGTCCTGCAACGACTTCGACGCGACGTACTCCATGACGATCCACGGGTCGCCGTCGGTGCGCAGCACGTCGAAGATGCGGACGACGTTGATGTTGTTCAGCCGGGCGATCGCCCGCGCCTCGCGCAGCGAGCGTTCCCGCATCTCACGGCGCTCGTCGTCGGTGAGGCTGGGCGGCGGCACCAGTTCCTTGATCGCCACATCGCGGTGCAGCACCTCGTCGCGCGCCTTCCACACCCGACCCATGCCGCCCTGACCGAGCGGCGAAATGAGCCGGTAGCGGTCAGCGACAAGTTGGGGAAGCGCGTTCGACATCGCTGAGACGGTACCCGGCGACACCGACGGCCACACCGCCGGCACGCCACTGTGCGATACAGGTCCAGCCCCGCCACGCGTACGCTGGGGTCATGTCTGCCGAAGAGCCCCTGTTCCGGGTCGTTCGCGGCGTGCCCACCGCGGAGGAACTGGCCGCGCTCGTCGGGGCGATCGTCGTCCGTTCGCGGCCGGCCGGCGCGCCCGCGCCCGCCCCGGTCTCCACGTGGGCGCGCAGCGGCCGACCCGCGGGCAGGGCCCCCGGTCGCGGCACCTGGCGTACGTCCGGCCTGCCCCGCTGATCGCGGCGCCGCCCCGCCGCGCGGAGCGGACACCCCTCGATGCCTGATCCTGCGGCCGTGGGGCTGCCAGGGTGGCGTCCAGCCGTTAACCTCACTCAGGGAAACGAGGCCGTGACGGTGAGGGAGGATCGATGATCCCTGAGGAGGACCACCCAGCCAGCCGGCCGGGCGGCTACGACGGCATCGAGGCCGACATCCGCCAACTGCGGGAGTTCGCCGATCTGCTCACGGCCGAGGTGGAGCGCGACTACGCGCCGCACCTGCCACACATCGCCGAGGACATGACGGCTCCCCTGCCCAACCCGTGTGACGCCTTCATCGAGCTGGTCCACTTCCTGCGCGTGCACCACGAGACCCAGCAGGCCACCGTCGAGATGGTGTGGGGCGCACGCGGCGTCACCGGCCATCTGGCCGCCGCCGCGGGCACCGTCGCCGACCGCTACGCCGACACCGACGCCTTCTCGGCCGCCCGGGTGGTCGACGTCGAGCACGCCCTCGCCGACCCCCGCTCCGTCGTGCCCACCGGCCCGTCGGTGGCGCTGCACGACCCCACCGGACCGACCGACGGGCCGGTGATCCTGCCGTGATCGAACGGGGCGGCGGCCGCACCTCCGGCCTCACCGACTGGCACCTCATGGACGTCAACAGCATGTGGGCCTGCCTCCAGGACCACGACACCACCAACCACTGGAAGCAGGTCGCCGGCTGGCGCAAGATCTGCGACCTGGCGCAGACGCACCTGACGCGACTCCAGGAATATCGACGAGGACTCGCCGCCGCCTGGCCACCCGAGACGAACGCCGCAGCCCGCGTCTACCTCGCCGAACTGGACGAGCTCATCGACAAGATGCGCCACACCCACGACGCCGCCGCCACCAACTACACCGCGCTCGCCGCCGCCACCCAGGCCATCAGCGGCACCCGCGCCGCGCTACAGAAGATCCACGAGGAGTACGCAGCCAAGCTCCAACAGAAGCGGACGTACGAGGCGACCGCCGCCGACCCGAAGGCGGCCATGGGCAGTCGCGTCCCCGACCAACCAGTGACCGACGCCGACCTGGAACGGCTGAACGTCCAGGCGCGCGGCATCATGTACGGCCTCAGCGGCGAACTCCAACACGCCCAAGTAATGCTCCGCCAACCCCCGCCGCTAATGAGACCGCCTAAGCAGACAGATAACCCAGACGTCTATGGCGCCGACGTTAGCCCACTAATCCCGCCCATCGTTCCGGTACCGTTGCCGAAGAACAACGACGACGTGCCGATACCCGGCCAGTTGAGCAAAGTGCAGGCAGCACAAGCGTCCTCCGCCTCAGGAATAGGGCCCATACTGGGCGGAGTCAGCGGCGGACCACTTCCGCCTCTCCACACCACCCCGAGCACCGCCGCCGCCAGCACGCCCACCTCGAACGCGGGCCCAGCGTTACCGGTGCCACCAGGAGTCGCTCATCGACCCACCGTCCGGGCACCTGGAACACCCCCCTTTGGCCCGCTCGGCAAATCTCCGGCTGGAGATCGAGCAACACCGCCGCCGCCAACTCGCGTAACACCGCCAGGCGGAATAATTGGCGGTCACCCTATCGCGCCAGTAGGTCAACCCGTGGCCGGCAACTCACAGCCACGTCGAGTCAACCCGATAGGCGGTGTGATCGGAGGTGGTGCCGCCGGAACGGCTCCGACCGGCGGAGCCGGATCTCGCCCAGGCGGAACCCGTGGTTTCGCTGCGTTCCCCTTCCAGGGATCTCCTAGCGCATATCCAGCGGGCCCTACGAGCACTGGTGGGCGCCCTCGAAGCCGGTCAGAGGACGAGCCAGGCACGCCGGGTCCACGCACATGGGACCCCGAGAACCCCTGGGAGACAGAGCAGGGCGTGCCTCCAGTTGTCCGGGCAGCCGACGAAGAGGGCCCTATAGACCCTGGCCCAGCAATCGGTTTCAACCGGTGACGAACTTCGCCAAATTGGCTGCGGCCCTGCTGGCGATAGCGACGGGCGTATCACCAGCATCTCATACAGAGATCGGCATGATCAGCAATATGGCTCGGGTCAGTGACAACAACGAACGCATTCGCCGAGACCAGTGGCATCTGACCTTCCTGCGAACCAGCGAAGCTCACCGGATCACGCAAGGCTCTGGCGTCGTCGTAGCCGTCCCGGATACGGGCGTTTATCCGCATCCTGATCTAGCACGAAACCTGCTGGTCGGCATTGACATAATTCCAGGAGGGAGGGGGGACGGAAGGCAGGATCTAGATAGCCATGGCACATCAATGGCAGGACTGATAGCGGCACACGGCCAAGCGGATGAGGTTGGGGCGTTGGGGATAGCCCCGCGAGCAAAAATTCTACCCATCTTCGATTCCCCGCCCAACAGTGAGGGCGATCCGGAGGCGTTGGCGCTGGGTATCGAATACGCAACCCGAAGCGGCGTCGGCGTAATTAGCGTTTCGAGCGGTGGGGCGACGAACCCGCGCCTTACCCAAGCAGTTCAAACCGCTCTAGCAACGGACATCGTCGTAGTGGCTGCGGCTGGCAACCGGCCAGAGGATGTCAGTGTCGGTTACCCGGCGTCTGAGGACGGTGTGATCGCAGTGGGCGGGGTGGGAAGATCTGGCGCTCGTGCCGAGGTGTCGGTTACCGGCCCTGAGGTTGACGTTGTTGCGCCGGCGGTGGACATCTACAGCACCAGCTATGACGGGAAGTATTCGAAGGGCACGGGCACATCGAGTGCCACTGCGATCGTGGCCGGGGCGGCGGCGCTCATCAGGTCCAAGTACCCGGACATGTCGGCCCGGGAGGTCGCGCATCGGCTGACTGCTACGGCTGTCGACAAGGGACCGCCGGGGCGTGACGACGAGTACGGCTACGGGGTGATCGACATCGTGGCGGCGTTGACCGCGGACGTGCCGCCTCTGGGGTCCGGAACGCCGCCCACCACTGCACCGGTCGCCGGTGGCACGACCGCGACGGCGGCGCCGGATGGTGCTGACTACGGGGCGACAGTCCGGGGGCTGGTGACCCTGGGTGTGCTCGTGGCAGTGGGCGTGACGTGGGCGGTCCTCGTTCGGCGGCGTCGACGTGGCGACGATCCGCCGCCGCGTATCAGTCGCTGACCGGTGAGGTCGCGCCGACGCGACTGCGGTGGGTGCAGTTGTTGTTGCCAGGACGACAGAAAATGCACCCACCGCGTGTGGAGCCAGGCGCGACGTCGTCCGAGCGCTCCGAAGGAAGCGTGGTGGCGCGACACGTCGACGTCGGCCAGCCGGTAACGTCGGCGGCGTGCCTGATCAGCTGCCGCTCCGTCTCGTGCTCGCCTCGGCGAGCCCCGCCCGCCGCAAGATTCTCCAAGCCGCCGGCATCGAGCCGGACGTGCTGGTCAGCGGGGTCGATGAGTCCCTTGTGACGACCGACAGCGCCGAGGAGCTCTGCCTGGAACTGGCGCGGCTGAAGGCCCAGGCGGTCCTCACCCGGCTCCGCCCGGCCGCTGACGAACGTACCCTCGTGATCGGCTGCGACTCGGTGTTGGAGTTCGACGGGGAGATCCTCGGTAAGCCGGCCGATTCGGCGGATGCCACGCGGCGTTGGCGGCGGATGCGGGGGCGCAGCGGCGTCCTGCACAGCGGGCACTGCCTCGTCGACGCCACGGCGGGCCGGCGCGCGGAGGCGGTCGCCTCGACCACCGTGCACTTTGCCGAGGTGAGCGACCGGGAGATCGACACGTACGTCGCGACGGGTGAGCCGCTGGCGGTGGCGGGCGCGTTCACGATCGACGGGTTGGGTGGTCCGTTCGTGGAGCGCATCGAGGGCGATCCGAGCACGGTGATCGGGCTCTCCCTGCCGTTGCTGCGCCGACTCCTCGCCGAACTCGGCCTCACGATCACCGATCTGTGGACGAAGGTCGCGCCGGGCGGGCAGGAAACCGAGCCGCTCGGCTAGCGTCCAGCCATGACCACCAAGTCGATTCCGCTGACCGACGAGCTGCACGCGTACCTGGTCGGGCACGGCTCCCCACCGGACGAGGTCATCCGCGACCTCGCCGAGGAGACCCGCACCGTGCTGCCGGACGAGGCGAGCATGCAGGTCGCCCCGGAACAGGCCGCGTTCCTCACCTTCCTCGTCCGGCTGCTGGGGGTGCGGCAGGCCGTGGAGGTGGGCACGTTCACCGGGCTGTCCTCGCTGGCCATCGCCCGGGGTCTGGCCGACGGCGGCCGGTTGACCTGCTTCGACATCTCCGAGGAGTACACGGGTATCGCCCGCCGCTACTGGCAGCGGGCGGAGGTGGCCGACCGGATCGAGCTGCGCATCGGCCCGGCCGGGGACACGTTGCGGGAGCTGCCCCACGAGCGGTACCTCGACTTCGCCTTCATCGACGCCGACAAGACGGGCTATCCGATCTACTGGGCGGAGTTGGTGCCGCGGATGCGTCCCGGCGGGGTGATCGCCGTCGACAACGTGCTGCGCGAGGGTCGGGTGTTGGCGCCGCAGGACGTCAACGACCGGGCGATCGCCGCGTTCAACGACGAGGTGCTGGCCGACGTCCGGGTGGACGCGGTGATGCTGCCGATCGCGGACGGGCTGACGCTGGCCCGGGTCCGCTGACCCGCGCCGCTTGATCCACTCGACTTCAGGGAAACCGGGGCGACGCGACGGGTTCGGACACCCCGACTTCCCGGAAGGCGAGTGGGTCAAGCGGCAGGCAGTGCGGGCGACCGCGTCAGCGGACGCTGCGGGCGAACTGGCGGGCCGCCCAGACGACGCCGAGGACGGCGAGCCCCGCGGTGATGGTGAGCCCCTGCCAGACCTTGTCGTTGCCGAGGTCGCCGGCGAAGAGGGCACGGGTGCCGTCCACCGCCCAGGAGAACGGGTTCCAGTCGGCGATGCCCTGCAGCCAGCCGGGGGCGTAGATGAGCGGCAGCAGGATGCCGGAGAGCAGGAGCACCGGCTGGGCGACGGTGTTCATGAGCGGGGCCAGGGCGTCCTCGCTCTTGACCTTGAGTGCCACCCCGTACGAGACGGCGGAGGTCATCAGCGCGATCAGGGCGAGCATCAGGTAGGCCAGCAGCAGGTAGCCGATGAAGACGCGCAGGTCGAACAGGAGCGCCAGCAGCGTGATGATCAC
Organism: Micromonospora sp. NPDC049366; assembly: GCF_044466625.1. Classification (NCBI taxonomy): domain Bacteria; kingdom Bacillati; phylum Actinomycetota; class Actinomycetes; order Micromonosporales; family Micromonosporaceae; genus Micromonospora; species Micromonospora sp. NPDC049366. The sequence goes on along the minus strand of NZ_JBITMV010000012.1, from coordinate 123,245 downwards.
CGCCTGCACCAGCAGCGAGACCACGTCCCGCAGCGAGCGGCCGAGCAGCAGGGCGAGCCGGCTGACCGGGGTGACCCGGGAGCGTTCGATGACGCCGGCGCGCAGCTCGGCGATCAGGCCGAAGCCCTGGAACAGGCCGCCGAAGATGGCCAGCAGCACCAGCAGACCCGGCACGAAGATCTTGTAGGCCTCGGCCTGGCTCGACACCCGCAGCGCGGGCTTGAGCAGCGGGGCGAAGAGCAGCAGGTACATGACCGGCTGGAAGACGCCGACGAAGACCCAGACCGGGTTGCGGAGCAGGAGTTGGATCTGGCGCTGGAAGATGAGCCAGGTGTCGCGGGCGAGCTTCATGGTGGGTCGTCTCCCGGGGGTCAGGACTCGCGCAGCGAGCGGCCGGTCTTGGTGAGGAACACGTCGTCGAGGCTGGGGCGGTGCAGCTCGATCGAGTGCAGCGCGAGACCGGCCTGGTCGAGCCGGCGGAGGATCTGCGGGATGGTGGTGGCGCCCTCGTCGACGTAGAGCCGCAGGCCACCCTCCTCGGAGGTCTCCAACTCGTTGACGTACGGCTCGCCGTCGAGCGCCTTCGCGGCCTGCGGAGTGGTGGCCAGGTCGAGGCCGACCAGCACGACGTCGCCGGAGATCTCCCGCTTCAGCTCGGTGGGGGTGCCCTCGGCGACCACCTCGCCGTGGTCCATGATCGCGATCCGGTCGCAGAGCGCGTCAGCCTCGTCGAGGTAGTGCGTGGTGATGAAGACGGTCATGCCGTCGGCACGCAGCCGGCGGATCTCGTCCCACATGTGTGCCCGGCTCTGCGGGTCGAGGCCGGTGGTGGGCTCGTCCAGGAAGACGATCTTCGGCTCGTGGATGATGCCGAGGGCGATCTCGACGCGCCGGCGCTGGCCGCCGGAGTAGGTCTTGCACTTGCGGTCGGCGTACTCGGTGAGCTGGAAGGCGTCGAGCGCCCGGGTGGCCCGCCGGTGTGCCTCGACCTTGCTGATGCCGTAGAGCCGGGCCTGGAGCACCAGCTCCTCCCGGGCACTGGACTCGTCCCAGGTGCTGCCGCCCTGGGCGACGTAGCCGATGCGGCGGCGCACCTCGCCCGGCGCCTTCCGCAGGTCGGCGCCGGCGATGGTGGCGTCGCCGCCGTCCGGCTCGATGAGCGTGGCGAGCATCCGCAGCGTGGTGGTCTTGCCGGCGCCGTTGGGGCCGAGGAAGCCGAAGATCTCCCCCTCGGCGACCTCCAGGTTCACCCCCCGGACGGCGTCGACCGTCTTCGTCTCCCGACCCGCGCGGGAGCGGAACGATTTCCGCAGCCCTCTGGTCTCGATCATCTCTGCTCCTGGTCGTCCGGGCCGGGGGTGCCGGCCGCCGGTGCGCTGGGGACGCCGCACGGCGCACTCCCCCGATGTGCGGGAGCAGGCTAACGCGATATAACTCTTGTAGTCAACGTTGATTATTTCGCGTCAGGACGTTCCGGTAGCCGCTCCTCCCAGCCCTCCCAACCCTCCGCCCGCTCCAGTCCAGCAGGCAGGTACGACACTCCGGACTCGATCCGCTCGGCGATTCGCTCGCACCAGGCGATCTCCGCCTCGGCGCGGGCCGTCCACAGCTCGAACATCCAGGCCACGTGCACCGGCTTGGTGTCACGCACCCAGTCCGAGCCCAGCGACGCCCGCATCCACTCGATCCCGGCGCTGAGCTGCGTGGCGCGGTTGCGCAGGGCGGCCGCCGCCTCGTCCCGGGGCATCGCCGGGAGGAAGGAGAAGGCCGCCGCGAACGGGTCGGGCACCTCCTGCACCTTCCACCAGAAGCCGCGCAGCAGCGTCTCGAACTCGTCATCACCCTTGGGCGTGACCTCGTACGTCGTCCGGGCCGGCCGGCCGCCGACCTGCTCGGTGGCGACAGCCCGCAGCAGGCCTTCCTCGGTCAGCTTGCGCAGGGCGTGGTAGATCGACCCCGGCTGCACGTTGGCCCACTTGTCGGCGTTCCAACTGAGCAGCTCACGGCGCACGTCGTAGCCGTGTACCGGCTGCATCCACTTGACCAGTCCGAGGATCATCATGCGAGTGGCAGACACCCGGCAAGCGTAATAAGCAAGTTTGACTAAGGCCGGTCGGGACAAGTGCGGCATCCCACACTGAGCGATCGTTAGGGCCCCCAGCGTGGCCGATACACTCCCGGTCAACGACCTCCCGGGAGGAGCCCCCACGGTGCGCAAGGTACTCATCGCCAACCGCGGCGAGATCGCCGTCCGCGTCATCCGCGCCTGCCGCGACGCCGGTCTCGGCAGCGTCGCGGTCTACGCCGACTCGGACCGCGAGGCCCTGCACGCCACCCTCGCCGACGAGGCGTACGCGCTGGGTGGCGACACCGCCGCGGACAGCTACCTGCGCATCGACAAGCTCATCGACGTCGCCGCCCGGTCCGGCGCCGACGCCGTGCACCCCGGCTACGGGTTCCTCTCCGAGAACGCCGACTTCGCCCAGGCCGTCATCGACGCCGGGCTGACCTGGATCGGCCCCACCCCGCAGGCGATCCGCGACCTCGGCGACAAGGTCACCGCCCGGCACATCGCGCAGCGCGCCGGTGCGCCGCTGGTCCCCGGCACCCCGGACCCGGTCGGCAGCGCCGACGAGGTGATGGCGTTCGCGATCGACCACGGCCTGCCGGTCGCCATCAAGGCGGCCTTCGGCGGTGGCGGCCGCGGCCTCAAGGTGGCCCGCACCATGGAGGAGATCCCGCAGCTGTTCGAGTCGGCCACCCGCGAGGCGGTGGCGGCGTTCGGCCGGGGCGAGTGCTTCGTCGAGCGATACCTGGACAAGCCGCGGCACGTCGAGGCGCAGGTCCTCGCCGACCAGCACGGCAACGTGATCGTCGTGGGCACCCGCGACTGCTCGCTGCAGCGGCGGCACCAGAAGCTGGTCGAGGAGGCGCCCGCGCCGTTCCTCACCGCCGCCCAACGGGCGCAGATTCACGACAGCGCCAAGGCGATCTGCCGCGAGGCCGGCTACCACGGCGCCGGCACGGTGGAGTACCTGGTCGGCGTGGACGGCACCATCTCCTTCCTGGAGGTCAACACGCGCCTCCAGGTCGAGCACCCGGTGACCGAGGAGACCTCCGGCATCGACCTGGTCCGGGAGCAGTTCCGGATCGCCGACGGCGAGAAGCTGCGGATCACCGAGGACCCGACACCGCGCGGGCACTCCATCGAGTTCCGGATCAACGGCGAGGACCCGGGCCGCAGCTTCCTTCCCGCGCCGGGCACCGTCACCGTGCTGCGGCTGCCCAGCGGCCCCGGCGTACGGGTCGACACCGGTATCTCGGCCGGCGACGTGATTGGCGGGAACTTCGACTCGCTGCTCGCGAAGGTCATCATCACCGGGGAGACCCGCACCGAGGCCCTGGAGCGGGCCCGCCGCGCGCTGGACGAGATGGTGGTCGACGGCATGGCCACCGCGCTCCCGTTCCACCGCCTGGTGGTCCGCGACCCGGCGTTCACCGCCGAGCCGTTCACCGTGCACACCCGGTGGATCGAGACCGAGTTCGACAACACGGTGCCGCCGTTCACCGCCGCCGCCGGCCCCGCCGGGGAACCGGCCGAACGCGAGACCGTCGTGGTCGAGGTGGGTGGCAAGCGGCTCGAGGTCACCCTCCCCGCCGGCTTCGGCGCGGGTACGACCACCGCCGCGCCGGCCGCCCGCAAGCCCGCCCGACGGGGCGGCGGCGCGAAGGCCGGCGCCCAGGTCAGCGGCGACGCGCTCACCTCACCGATGCAGGGCACCATCGTCAAGATCGCTGTGGCGGACGGGGACACCGTCGCCGAGGGCGACCTGGTCGTGGTGCTGGAGGCGATGAAGATGGAGCAGCCGCTGCACGCGCACAAGGCGGGCACGGTCAGCGGGTTGACCGCCGAGGTCGGTGCCGTGATCACCGCCGGTGCGGCGATCTGCACCATCGCCTGACCCGGCGAGCCGGCGTCCCGGCCGTGGCGCTGCTGACCGGTTGATCCGCCACGTTTAGGCCGCCACCGGCGGCGCATCGGTCGGCGGGCAGGAATGATGGCCGGGTGCGGTTCCTTCACGGCGCGGTCCCCGCGCACGACCTGACCTACACCGACGTCTTCATGGCGCCGGCCCGCTCCGACCTGGGCTCCCGCCTCGACGTCGACCTCTCCACCGGCGACGGGACCGGCACCACGATCCCGCTGGTGGTGTCGAACATGACGGCGGTCGCCGGCCGCCGGATGGCCGAGACGGTGGCCCGGCGCGGTGCCATCGCGGTGATCCCGCAGGACATTCCGATCGAGGTCGTGGCGAACGTCGTGGCCTGGGTCAAGCAGCGTCACCTGGTCTACGACACGCCCATCACGCTCGGCCCCACGGACACGGTCGGCGACGCCATCCACCTGCTGCCCAAGCGGGCGCACGGCGCGGTGATCGTGGTCGACGCGGCGGGCCGGCCGATGGGCGTGGTCACCGAGGCGGACACCGTGGGCGTGGACCGGTTCGCCCAGCTGCGGCACGTCATGTCCACCGAGCTGCACACCGTGCCGGCGGACGCGGACCCGCGTACCGGCTTCGACCGGCTCTCGGCCGGCCGCCGCCGACTCGCCCCGGTGGTCGACCGGGACGGACGACTCGTCGGCGTGCTCACCCGGCAGGGCGCGCTGCGCGCCACCCTCTACCGCCCGGCCGTCGACGACGGAGGCCGGCTGCGGATCGCCGCGGCGATCGGCATCAACGGCGACGTCAGCGGCAAGGCCTCGGCCCTGCTCGAGGCGGGCGTGGACACGCTGGTGGTGGACACCGCGCACGGCCACCAGGAACGGATGATCTCCGCGCTGCGGGCGGTGCGGAAGCTGGACCCGCCGGTCCCGGTGGCGGCCGGCAACGTCGTCACCGCCGAGGGCGTACGTGACCTGGTCGAGGCGGGCGCCGACATCGTGAAGGTGGGCGTCGGTCCGGGCGCCATGTGCACCACCCGGATGATGACCGGCGTCGGCCGGCCCCAGTTCTCCGCCGTCCTCGACTGCGCGGAGGCGGCCCGGGCGCTCGGCCGGCACGTCTGGGCCGACGGCGGCGTGCGGCACCCGCGGGACGTGGCGCTCGCGCTCGCCGCCGGCGCCTCGAACGTGATGATCGGCTCCTGGTTCGCCGGCACCTACGAGTCGCCGGGCGACCTCTACACCGATCCCGACGGCCGGCGCTACAAGGAGAGCTTCGGGATGGCCTCGGCCCGGGCGGTCAGCGCCCGCACCGCCGACGACAGCCCATACGACCGGGCCCGCAAGGCGGTCTTCGAGGAGGGCATCTCCACCGCCCGGATGTACCTCGACCCGCACCGCCCCGGCGTGGAGGACCTGATCGACGAGATCATCGCGGGCGTACGCAGCGCGTTCACCTACGCGGGCGCCCGCAACCTGCCGGAGTTCCACGAGCGGGCGGTGGTCGGGGTGCAGAGTGCCGCCGGCTACACCGAGGGGATGCCGCTGCCGACGAGCTGGTGAGCGGGCCGCGTGGTCTGCGCGGCCGTCCCCGACCTCACCGGTCGACAGGAGCTCGCGGATGCTGTCGAGCTGCCCCGGATCTGGGGCGGCGCGATCCACGCGGCCGGGCGGCCCGGCATCCGTCCGGCACGCGGCCAGACGGCCGGGCATCCGTCCCGCACGCAGCCACACGGCCGGGCATCCGTCCCGCACGCAGCCACACGGCCGGACATCCGTCCGGCACCCCGCACCCCCACCCGGCACCTCCGCGCTCAACACCCGGGTGCCACCGCCCGCGCGACCGTTCGAGGCCCCACCTGGCCCCGTGGCCCGGTCGCTCCGGGTGGGCGACGAAGGGGAGCGCACGCCCCATTTCTGGGGCAGCTTGACAGCGTCTCCGCACCCAGTCACCCGTCGGGTGGGGCGGTCCGACCAGGCGAGGGCTCGGCCCGTCGACCAGGGCTACTCGAAGAGGCGGCGGATGACGACCTGGGCCGCCTCCCGAGGGTCGTCCCCCACGCGTGGCGGTAGCGCGCCCGCGATCCACAGCGTCGCGAAGCCGTGCACGATCGACCAGGCGGCGAGAGCGTCCCGCCCGGGGTCGGCGGGGCCGCCGTCGCGGTTGGCGAGGCCGGCCACCCCGGCCCGCAGGGCCGCGCCGGCCCGTTCCCGGGCCACCCGCACCTCGGGGGCGTCCGACCGGTAGAGGTCGGGCCGGAACATCACGTCGAAGTGCGCGCGGTGCCCGACGGCGAACTCGACGTACGCCACGCCGGCGCTGAGCAGGTCGTCGGCTCCGCGCAGGGCGTCCGCCAGCAGGTCGAAGCCCTGCGTCGCGAGGGCGGTGAGCAGACCGGCCTTGTCCCCGAAGTGGTGTGCGGGCGCCGCGTGCGAGACGCCGGCCCGGCGGGCCAGGTCGCGCAGGCTGAGGGCAGCCGGTCCCGACTCGCTGATCACCTCCACCGCGGCGTCGAGCAGGGCACGGGGCAGGTCGCCGTGATGGTAGCCACGCGTTCCGGTCATGCCGCGAGCATATCTTGTCGTTGACAAGATGCCAGTCGACGGGCAATCTTGTCGACGACAAGTTCAAGCCGAGGAGGAGACCCATGGCACCCCTGATCGCACTGGTCGTCGGCACCACGCTCGCCCGACTCGCCGGGCTGACGGGAGCCGACCCGCTCGACGCCTGGCCGCCCGCACTGCGCGTCGGCCTGGCCCTGATGTTCGTCGTGACCGGCGTCGCGCACTTCGTCGAGCCCCGACGCAGCGGGCTGGTCGCCATGGTGCCGCCGACCCTGCCCCGGCCCGACCTGCTGGTCACCGTGACCGGCGTGCTGGAGATCGCCGGCGCGGTGGCGCTGCTCGTCCCGGCCACCGCCCGGTGGGCGGCGGCCGGACTGGGCCTGCTGATGCTCGCCATGTTCCCGGCGAACGTCTCGGCCGCCCGGCGGCGCCTCACCCTTGCCGGCCGACCGGTGACGCCGTTGGCGCCGCGTACGGCACTGCAGTTGGTGTTCGTCGCCGCCGCTGCGGCAATTTCGTTTGGCCCCTGACTATCAGGGGGCTAACCTAATCCCCCGTGAGCCTGTTCACCCTCGACGACGCGCCCCTCGGCCGGCTGCTGGTCACCGCCGGCCACCTCGTCAGTCAACGCTGGAACCGCATCCTGGCCGAGCGATTCAACCTCACCCAGGCCGGCATGGTCACCCTCATGACCCTCGCCCGCCACGGCCCCCTGCCGCACCGCGAGGTGGCGCAACACTGCTACGTCCGGCCGGCGACCCTCACCGGCATCGTCGACACCCTTGAACGGGACGGGCTGGTCGAGCGGCAACGCGACGAGAACGACCGGCGCAGCGTCCGGCTCGCCATCACCCCGGCCGGCCGGGAACGGATCGCGGCGCTCGGCGCCATGATCCGCTCCGGCCGGCCGCTCACCTCCGTCGACGCCGACCCGGCGAAGGCGGCCGTGATCCGGGAGTTCCTGCTGGAGGTCATCGGTAGTGGAGAGGACCCGCGCATGACCGAAACCCACCGCGAGCCGGGAGAGCCGCCGTGCTGATCCGACTGCTCCGGCACCACCTGCGCCCGTACTCGCGGCCGCTGGCCGCGATCGTGCTGCTTCAGTTCGTGGGCACGATGGCGTCTCTCTACCTGCCCAGCCTCAACGCCGACATCATCGACCAGGGCGTCGCCCGCGGCGACACCGACTTCATCGTGCGGACCGGCGGCTGGATGCTGATGGTCAGCCTCGTCCAGATCGTCTGCTCGATCGCGGCGGTCTACCTCGGCGCCCGGACGGCGATGGGCTTCGGCCGCGACGCCCGGGCACGGATCTTCGCGCACGTGAACAGCTTCTCCGCGCGAGAGGTGGCCCACTTCGGCGCCCCGTCGCTGATCACCCGCAGCACGAACGACGTGCAGCAGGTGCAGATGCTCGTCCTGATGAGCTGCACCATGCTGGTGGCGGCTCCGATCATGAGCATCGGCGGGGTCGTGATGGCGCTCCGCGAGGACCTCGGGCTCTCCTGGCTGATGCTGGTCTGTGTGCCGGTGCTGGCGGTGGCCCTGAGCCTCGTCATCCGTCGGATGGTGCCCGGCTTCCGGCTCATGCAGACCCGCATCGACACCGTCAACCGGGTGCTGCGCGAGCAGATCACCGGCATCCGGGTGGTGCGCGCGTTCGTGCGGGAGCCGTACGAGACGGACCGCTTCGGCGTCGCCAACGCGGACCTGACCGCCACCGCGCTGCGGACCGGGCGACTGCTCTCGCTGATCTTCCCGCTGGTGATGCTGGTGCTCAACGTCTCCAGCGTCGCGGTGCTCTGGTTCGGCGCGCAGCGCGTCGACTCCGGGGCCATCCAGGTCGGCGCGCTGACCGCGTTCCTGCAATACCTGATGCAGATCCTGATGGCCGTCATGATGGCCACCTTCATGCTGATGATGGTCCCCCGGGCAGCGGTCTGCGCCGAACGGATCGTCGAGGTGCTCGACACCGACTCCTCGGTGGTGCCGGCGGCCGGCGCGGTCAGCGAGGTCCCGACCCGGGCCGAACTGGAGCTGCGCGGGGTGCGCTTCCAGTACCCGGGCGCCGCCGCACCCGTGCTGCGCGACATCTCGTTCCGCGTCACGCCGGGCACGACCACGGCCATCATCGGCAGCACCGGCGCCGGCAAGACCACCCTGCTGTCGCTGATCCCGCGCCTGGTCGACGTCACCGCCGGCGCGGTCCTCGTCGACCGGGTGGACGTACGCGACCTCGCGCCGGACGAGCTGTGGCGCCGCATCGGCCTGGTGCCGCAGCGGCCGTACCTGTTCACCGGCACGATCGCGAGCAACCTGCGCTACGGCAACCCGGACGCGACCGACAGCGAACTCTGGTCCGCGCTGGAGATCGCCCAGGCCGCCGACTTCGTCGCCCAGATGCCCGGCGGTCTCGACGCCCCGATCGCCCAGGGCGGCACCAACGTGTCCGGCGGCCAGCGGCAGCGCCTGGCGATCGCCCGGGCGCTGGTCCGCCAGCCGGAGATCTACCTCTTCGACGACTCCTTCTCGGCCCTCGACCTCGGCACGGACGCCCGGCTGCGGGCGGCGCTGCGGCCGGTCACCGCCGACGCGGCCGTGGTGATCGTGGCCCAGCGGGTCTCCACGATCGTCGACGCCGACCAGATCGTGGTGTTGGAGGACGGGGCGGTCGTCGGCATGGGACGGCACGAGGAACTACTGGAGAGCTGCCCGACGTACGCGGAGATCGTCGCCTCGCAGCAGACGACGGAGGTGCCGGCATGAGCGAGCGGACTTCTTCCCCCGTACCCGAGCAGAAGCCGGCCGCCGACGGGCGGACGCCGGGCCGGCTGCCCGCCGCCGGCCGGCGCGGCGGGGGCGGCCCACCGTGGATGGGCGCCGCGATGCCCGCCGAGCGGTCCATGAACTTCGGGCCGTCGGCCCGACGGCTGCTCCGCCGGCTCAGCCCGCACCGGCTCCACCTGGCGCTGATCATCACGCTGGCGGTGGTGAGTGTCGGGTTCAGCGTCGCCGGGCCGAAGATCCTGGGTCACGCCACGGACCTGATCTTCACCGGGGTGATCGGCCGGCAGCTGCCGGCGGGGACCACGACCGAGCAGGCCGTCGCGGCGGCCCGGGCCGCCGGCAACGACGCGTTCGCCGACATGCTCGCCCGGATGGACCCGGTGCCGGGGGCGGGCATCGACTTCGGCGCGCTGGGCCGGGTGCTGCTGCTGGCGCTCGGCCTCTACCTGGCCGCGAGCGTGCTGATGTGGTGGCAGGGCTGGCTGCTCAACGGCGTCGTGCAGCGCACCGTGCTGCGGCTGCGCGCCGACGTGGAGGAGAAGCTGAACCGGCTGCCGCTGCCGTACTTCGACAAGCAGCCCCGGGGTGAGCTGCTGAGCCGGGTCACCAACGACATCGACAACATCTCCACCAGCCTCCAGCAGACGCTGAGTCAGCTGCTCACCTCGCTGCTCACCGTCGTCGGGGTGCTCGGCGCGATGTTCTGGATCTCGCCTCTGCTGGCGCTGGTGGCGCTGGTGGCGGTACCGCTGTCGGTGGTGGTCACCCAGCGGATCGCCAAGCGGTCGCAGAAGCAGTTCATCGCGCAGTGGACGCACACCGGCCAGCTCAACGGCCAGATCGAGGAGGCGTTCACCGGCCACGAGCTGGTGAAGGTCTTCGGGCGGCAGCGCGAGGTGGAGGCGGCCTTCACCGCGAAGAACGAGGAGCTCTTCCGGGCCAGCTTCGGCGCCCAGTTCATCTCCGGGATCATCATGCCGTCGATGATGTTCATCGGGAACCTGAGCTACGTGGCGATCGCCGTGGTCGGCGGCCTGCGGGTCGCCTCCGGGTCGATGAGCCTCGGCGACGTGCAGGCGTTCATCCAGTACTCCCGCCAGTTCACCCAGCCCCTGACCCAGGTCGCCTCGATGGCCAACCTGCTCCAGTCCGGGGTGGCCTCCGCCGAGCGGGTCTTCGCGGTCCTCGACGCCGACGAGCAGACCCCGGACCCGGCGACGCCGGCCCGGGTGATCGACCCGCGCGGTCGCGTCGAGTTCGAGCACGTGTCGTTCCGGTACGAGCCGGACAAGCCGCTGATCGACGACCTGTCGCTGGTCGCCGAGCCGGGTCACACCGTGGCGATCGTCGGGCCGACCGGTGCCGGCAAGACCACGCTGGTCAACCTGGTCATGCGGTTCTACGAGCTGGACGCCGGCCGGATCACGCTCGACGGGGTGGACATCACCACGATGCGCCGCGACGACCTGCGCGGGCGCATCGGCATGGTGCTCCAGGACACCTGGCTCTTCGGCGGCACCATCCGGGACAACATCGCGTACGGGCGGCCCGACGCGACCGAGGAGGAGATCCTCGCCGCGGCGCGGGCGACCTTCGTGGACCGGTTCGTCCGCAGCCTCCCCGACGGCTACGACACGGTCATCGACGAGGAGGGCAGCAACGTCAGCGCGGGCGAGAAGCAGCTCATCACGATCGCCCGGGCGTTCCTCGCCGAGCCGTCGCTGCTGATCCTGGACGAGGCGACCAGCTCGGTCGACACGCGTACGGAGGTGCTGCTCCAGCGGGCCATGGCGGCGCTGCGGTCGGACCGGACGAGCTTCGTCATCGCGCACCGGCTCTCCACGATCCGCGATGCCGACCTGATCCTCATGATGGAGGACGGCCGGATCGTCGAGCAGGGCACGCACGAGCAGCTACTCGCCGCGCGGGGCGCGTACCACCGGCTGTACCGCTCGCAGTTCAGCCAGGCGCTCACCGACGAGCCCGACGACGGCGCCCCCCGGCCGCCGGTGCCGGCCCAGGGGGCGCTGTCGTCGTGACCGGGTCAGGCGTCGGCGACCACCGGCGCACCGGGCAGCAGGTCGGCGGAGCGGGCGGCCACCACCTCGGTGACCAGGCCCAGCGCGGCGTCGACGGCCATGGGCGCCAGCCCGCGGCCGTCCCGCAGCCGCAGGGTCACCCGCCCGTCGGCCGCCTCCCGGGCCCCGATCACCGCGACGTACGGCACCCGACGCCGGGCCGCGTCCCGGACCCGGGCGCCCAGCGACCCGGCGGCGTCCACCTCGACCCGCAGCCCGGCCGCCTCGCCCCGCGCGGCGAGGTCGGCCGCGGCGTCGGCCTGCCCGTCGTCCACCGGCAGCACGGCCAGCTGCACCGGCGCGTACCAGGCGGGGAAGGCGCCCTGGTGCACCTCGATCAGGTACGCGAACAGCCGCTCCATGCTGCCGACCAGGCTGCGGTGCACCATCACCGGCCGCCGCCTCGCCCCGTCCCGGTCGGTGTACGACAGGTCGAACCGCTCCGGCTTGTCGAAGTCGAGCTGGACGGTGGCGAGGGTCGACTCCCGACCGGCGGCGTCGACGATCTGCACGTCGATCTTCGGGCCGTAGAAGGCCGCGTCGCCGGGCGCCTCGACGTACGCCGAGCCGGCCAGCGCGTCGCGCAGCAACTCCTCGGCGCGGGCCCACTGGGCGTCGTCGCCCACGTACCGCTGCCCCGGCCCGCGCAGCGACAGCCGGAACCCCGCCGGGCGGACGCCGAGCGCGGCGTGCGCCGCGCGGATCAGCCGGAGAACCTCGGCGACCTCGTCGCCGACCTGCTCCACGGCGCAGAAGGTGTGCGCGTCGTTGAGCGAGATGGCCCGCACCCGCGACAGCCCGCCGAGCACCCCGGACCGCTCCGGCCGGTACATCCCGCCCAGCTCGGCGATGCGCAGCGGCAGCTCACGGTAGGAGCGTCCCCGGGCACGGAACACCAGGGCGTGGTGCGGGCAGAGCGCCGGCCGGAGCAGGAACTCGTCGTCGGCGCTCAGCCGCATCGGCGGGAACATGTCGTCGCCGAAGTAGCCGAGGTGGCCGGAGCGCTCGAAGAGCTCCCGTTTGCCCAGCGGCGGCGAGTAGACGTGCTGGTAACCGGCCCGGCGCTCCAACTCCCGGAGGTACTCCTCGACGGCGTGCCGGGCCGCGGCGCCGGCCGGCAGCCAGATCGGCAGCCCGGCGCCCGCGAGGGGGTCGGAGACGAACAGGTCCAGCTCCCGGCCGAGCCTGCGGTGGTCGATCATGTCGCTCTCCTTGATCGGGTACGACCCGGGAGCGATCTGGTCTCCGAACGCCGCGCGGCCCTCGGGGGCGGATCGCCCCGGGGCCTCGTCGACGGAAGGTCAGTGCGGCGCGCCGGGGTTTCCCGGCGTCGTGGTGAGTTCCGCCCTGCGCATACGGCGACGCTACGCGGGCGCGCCCGGCGACCGCACCTCGATTTCGGCGCGGCCGAGGGCGGGTGCCGCCGGGTTTCCGGCGTGGGTGAGAGTGCGGGCCGCCCGGGTTTCGGCGTGGTGAGAGTGCGGGCCGCCGGCACGGGACCTGCCGACGGCCCGCGGCGGCCCGATCGTCGAAAACGGGGGATCCGACGGTCGCGGGGCCGCGCGCCGACAACGGTACGCCGATGAACGCCGATCCGCCGACCGGTCTTCGGGAGCGTGACCACAGGCGGTTGAGCGTCGTTGTCCCTGGGTGGGCCCGTCGTGTCGGTGGTCACCACCGAGCCGGGGCCGTCGACGGTGACGCCGGACACGCCGTCAGGCTCGGTACACCCAATCGGCCGGATCCGGCGAGGTGGCAGGCGTGCCCGAACTACTCACTGACGTCGCATCGCCGACGTGGGCGTACCTGCTGCTGTTCGGCCTCCTCGTGGCGGACGCCTTCATCCCGGTGATCCCCACCCAGGCCATCATGATCACCAGCGGTGCGCTCACCGTGTACGGCGGGCTCGACCTGCCGGTGACCATCGCCGTCGGCGCCCTCGGCGTCCTCACCGGTGATCTCGCCTGCTACCTGCTCGGCCGGTGCGCCCCGGACCGCCGGGCGCCCCGGCACGCCACCCCGAGCCGCACCCGACGGGTCGCCGACCGGGTCACCCAGGGCCTGCGCCGACCCGGCCCACTGGTGATCCTGCTGTGCCGCTTCGTGCCCGGTGGCCGGATGGCGGCGTGCTTCTCGGCCGGCCGCAGCCGCTACCCGTACCGGCTCTTCCTGCTCTACGAGACGATCGCCGCGCTGGGCTGGGCCACCTACGGGGCGATGGTCGGGCACCTGGGCGGGACCGCGCTCACCGAGTCGGCCTGGCGGCTCGCGCTGATCGCCGCCGTGGCGGCAACCGGGTTCGCCGCCGCCGGCTGGGCGATCACGCTGATCGGCGCCCGCCACGCCCGTGCCGAGGTCCCGGTCGACGAGGCGCCCCAGGCGGTGCCGCGAGAGCCGCTACGCGGCTGAGCGATCCCGGCTCGTCCCCGACACCTCTAGGGGTGGTCCCGGGGGCCGATTTCGGTGGCCGGCCCCGATCCGTTTCGGGTGGTCGCGGCGACAGGCTGGGGCATGCCTGGAACCCGGAGCGCCGGCCTGCTGACCCTCGGCGGCATCGCCATCGCGGCGCTGCTCGCCGTGATCGGTCACGTCGAGGTGAACGAGAACCTGTCCCCCTGGTCGCTGACCGTCAGCGACTTCGCCGTCTCCGACCGCGGCGGCGTCATCGACGCCGCGATGGTGGTGCTCGCCCTGGCCACCGCGGTCCTGCTCGCCGGTCTGCGACGCACCGCCCCGCCCGGACGGACGGCCGGGACCGGCGGCCGGCTGACCGAGGTGCTGCTCGGGTCCTGGGTGGCCGGGTTGCTGCTGGCCGCGGTCGTCCCCACCAACGATCCCGGTACGCCGATGACGACCGCCGCGTACGTGCACCGGTACGCGTCGGTCGTCGCCTTCCTGACGCTCCCGGTCGCCGGCTGGCTGCTCGCCCGCCGGGGCGACCTGGCCCCGGCCGGCCGCTGGCTGCGCGGCCTGGTCCTGGTCAGCGTGGCCCTCGCGGCGGCGATGGTGTGGTCCGCGTACCCGGGTGACCGCCTGCTCATCGGCCTGATCGAGCGCGCGCTCATCCTCACCGAGGTAGCCCTGATCGCCGTGGTGGCCGCCACCGTCGCACGCCCCCGCCCCACCGACGACCGGGCCGGTCACTCCAGCTCGTGGAGCATGAGCTGGCGGGCGGCCTCGGTGATCGACCCGGACAGGCTCGGGTAGATGGTGATCGTCTGAGCCAACTCGTTGACGGTGAGGTTGTTCTCCACCGCCATCGTGATCGGCAGGATCAGCTCGCTCGCCTTCGGGGCGACCACCACACCGCCGATCACCTGCCCGCTCGCCGGTCGGCAGAACAGCTTCACGAAGCCGTCGGCGAGGTCGTCCATCTTCGCGCGGGCGTTGCCGGCCAGCGGCAGCATCACCTGCCGGGCGGGGACCTTGCCGGCGTCGACCTCGTCCTGCGAGACGCCGACGGTGGCCAGCTCCGGGTCGGTGAACACGTTCGCCGCGACGGTCCGCAGCCGCAGCGGGCGGACCGCCTCGCCGAGCGCGTGCCACATCGCGATCCGGCCCTGCATCGCGGCCACGCTGGCCAGCGGCAGCACGCCCGTGCAGTCACCGGCGGCGTAGATGCCGGGCACGTTGGTGCGGGACACCCGGTCGACGGTGACGTAGCCGCCCCGGGCCAGCTCGACGCCGTACTCGGCCAGCCCCAGGTTCGCCGTGTTGGGGATCGAACCGACGGCGATCAGCGCGTGCGAGCCGTACACCTTGCGGCCGTCGGAGAGCTCCACCTCGACGCCGGTCTCGGTGCGGCGGACTGCGTCAGCCCGGGAGTTGTTGAGGATGCTCATCCCCCGGGTGCGGAACACCCGCTCGATCGCGGACGCCGCGTCGGCGTCCTCGTGCGGCATCACCCGGTCCCGGCTGGAGACCAGGGTGACGTCGACCCCCATCGCCAGGTAGGCGCTGGCGAACTCGGCACCGGTCACACCGGAGCCCACGACGATCAGGTGCTCGGGCAGCTCCGGCAGGTCGTAGACCTGACGCCAGGTCAGGATGCGCTCCCCGTCGGGCACCGCGGTGGGCAACTGACGCGGGGTGGCGCCCGTCGCGATCAGCACCGTCGACGCCTCGATGGAGTAATCGGAGCCGCCCTCGGCCGGCGTGACCACGACCCGGTGGGTGTGACCGAGCGTGTCCTCACCGAGCCGGGCGCTGCCGGCCACGAAGGTGACGCCGGCCTTCAGCAGCTTCGCGTGGATGTCGGCCGACTGGGCCAACGCGAGCCGCTTGACCCGCTCGTGGACCGCCCGGGCGTCCACGGTGACCGCCTCCAGCCCGTCGGAGTGCACCCCGAACTCCTCGGTGTCCCGATAGCCGGTCACCACCTCGGAACTGGCGATGAAGGTCTTCGACGGTACGCAGTCGGACAGCACGCACGCCCCGCCGGCGCCCTCGGCCTCCACGACGGTCACATCAGCGTCCAGCTGCGCGGCGACCAGTGCCGCCTCGTAGCCGGCCGGTCCGCCGCCGATGATCACGATCCGGCTCACAGCGTTCGCCCTTCGTCGATGCTCACAGTGACTTTCTTCTCCCGAACGCGTCCGACACGCACCGTCGTATTCTCCCCCACCCGTCGGCCGGGCTATCGTCATCGCCGTGCGTCTTCACGCCGCCTACGGCTCAAACCTGGACCCCGCACGGATGCGCGCCTACTGCCCGCGTTCGCCGATGGTGGGCACCGGGTGGCTGGAGGGCTGGCGGTTGACCTTCGCCGGCGAGGACGTGATCGGCTGGGAGGGCGCGGTCAGCACCGTCGTCGAGTCCCCCGGTGACCGGGTGTTCGTGGCGCTCTACGACATCCACCCCGTCGACGCCGCCCAGCTCGACGAGATCGAGGGCGTGAACGCCGGCACCTACCGGCGGCTCACCGTCCGCGTGTCGACCCTCGACGGGGACGTCACGGCGTGGGTCTACGTCTTCGACGGCTACGAGGGCGGTCTGCCGACGTCGTGGTACCTGTCGGAGATCGTCACGGCGGCCGAGAAGGCGGGCGCTCCCGACGACTACGTCACCGAGCTGCGGTCCCGCCCCACCGGCACCGCCTCGGCGTAGCGCGTATCGCACGCGCCCAGTCTGCTACCACCGCCGCGCCGGCCCGCCGCCGGCCCCGGCCGGGGTCGTCAATCACACACCCGTCGGCGGTACGGTCAGCGCGGTCGCCGGCACGACCAGCTCGTACATGTCGGTCCACCGGGTCTCCCGCAGCCCCACCGAGCGGTAGAGCGACAGCGGAGTGGTCGGGTTGGTGAGGTCGACGCCCAGCCCCGCGGCCGTCCGGCCCTTCTCCGCGTAGCGGGCGAACGCCCGGCGCAGCAGCGCCGCCCCGACGCCCCGGCGGCGGAACGCGGGGAGCACGGACAGGCTCCGGACGAAGCCCTCGTCCTGGTCGAGCGCCTGGTCGGACGACTGCAGCGCGCCCGCCGCGACCCCGTCCACCTCGGCGACGAACCATTCGTCCCAGGTCGTGCCGTGCTGAGTGATCTTCTTGCGCCACTCGGCGAAGCCCAACGGCTCGTAGTCCGGGGTGTCCCGGAACGCGGTGTCGAAGATCCGGTGGAACTCCCGCAGGTCCAGCTCGTCGTCGGCCCGGACCGGGCGGACCGTCACACCGGCCGGCGGTGCCGGCTCGGCGGGCAGGTCGGCCAGCGGGCGGTGCATCCGGACGTACCGCTTGGCCAGGGTGAAGCCGGCCTCCTCCAGCAGCCGCTGCCAGTCCCGCTCCGGTTCGAAGACCGCGCAGCGCACGGTCAGCGCCGGCAACTCCCGTTCGGCGGCCCGCTCCGCGACCCGATCCAGTTGGCGGGTCAGCAACGGCCCGCGTGCCTGGTGACCGCGCGCCGGATCGACGTAGACCTCGACGAACTCCCGGCCGACGCCGGTGGGGTTGTCGACGATCGCCCAGCCGACCACCTCGCCGTCCTGGTCGAGCGCCAGCCAGGAGTCGCGGGCCGGATCGACGTACGGTGCGGACAGCGCCGCCTCCACGTCCTCCGCGTCGAAGTCGGGGTGGCCGACGGCGAAGGTGTCGGCGGCGTGCACCACCGCCAGGATCGCCGGGACGTCGTCGAGGGTGGGCCGGCGCGTGCTCCAGCCAGCGGGGAGGGTCACGCCGACGATCCTGGCAGGGGCGTGCCCGCCACGCCGCCGATTTTCCGACCCGACGCGAAGGTGGCGCCGCGCCGCAGCCGGGGCGGGGCAGGGCAGGGCAGGGCAGGGCACTATTTCTCAGAAAGCGGCCCCTCCCGGGGCGTGGGTGGGTGCTCTTTCCGGGAAACAGGGCCCCCGACCGGTCCGCGCGCCGTGGCGCCGGGGTGGTCAGGCGGCCGGGTAGGAGCGGGCCACCGGGCCCAGGTGGGCGCGGGTCGCGGTGAGCAGGTCGAGCAGCTCGGCGCCGCCGTCCGGGCCGAGCGCCGCGAAGGCCGGGGCGGCCAGCCGGTCGGTCACGGCCTCCGCCCAGAGCCGCCGCCGGACCAGCGGGCCGATCGGAGGGTACGGCGGCGGCCAGCCGCAGGCCATCGCTCCGGCCTCCCCCTCCGGGCCGGCGAGCACCGCCTCCAGCGGCGTCATCCCGCTGGCGCGGACGGCCAGCAGGTAGGCGCCGGCGAAGTGCTCCCGCAGCAGCCGCAGGCCGGCGGCGGCCCGCGCTCCCGCGGTGCGGCCCGGCACCAGCATGGCCCGCCAGGCGGCGAAGAGCGGCATGCCGCTGGCGTCGGCGGCGGCCCCGGCGCGCTCCAGCAGCACGGCGAGCCGGTCGATCCCGGGGACGGTGTCCAGGTGCTGCGAACCCCACCGGCAGCACTCGGCGAGCGTCGCGGCGGCCACCTCGAACGGCCGGACCGTGCGGGCGGCCCCGTCCCAGCCGTCGGCCACCGCGTCGGGGGCGATGAAGCCGAGCGCGGCGGCGACCGTCTCGGCCCGGACGTCGCCGAGCGCGCCGGCCCGTCCGCTCACGTAGAAGGCCCAGCCGGAGATGCCGAGCAACCGGGCCCGGCGCAGGGTGATGGGGCAGCGGGTGAACGCGTCACCCAGGTCGAGCACCAACGGCTTGCTGGCCGCCGCCACCTGCTCCGGTGTCATCGGTCCGGCCCGTGCGACACGATGGCCGCCGGCTCCACTTTACGTCCGTCCATCGATGTCAGTCTGCCTCGCCACCGCCCCTCCCGGCAGCCCCCTCCTCGGCGTCCAGGGCCTCGACGGCCGCCTCGACCTCGCCGGTGCGCCGCCGCGCGGCGGTCAGGGCCCGCTCCGCGCCCCGGCGGGCCAGCTTGGCCCGGCTCAGCTCCTGCTCGGCGACGGCCCGCCGGCGTTCCAGCTCGGCCAGCTCGTTCTCGATGTCGTCGAGCGCGGCGACGCCGTCCCGCTCGGCCTCCGCCGCGTCCGCCAGCTCCGACTCCGCCCGCGCCTGCTCGGTACGCGCCTTCGTCAGCTCCCGCTCCAACGCCCGCCGCTGCCGTGCGCGTTCGGCCCGGGCCGCCCGTTCGGCCGCCCGCTCGGCCTGGGCCGCCCGTTCCGCGACGCGGTCGCCGCCCGGTAGGCGCTGGGCCGGCGCCCGGCCGGTGTCACGGCGCGCGGGGCGTTCCTCCTCCGCTTCCTCCTCGCCGGTGACCAGTCGCAGCTGCGGGCGGGGCACCTCGCCGAACCCGGCGTAGCTGGCCGCGCGGAGCAGCCGGCCGGCCTGAACCTGCTCGGCCACCCCGGTGTCGGAGAGCGCCGCGTTGAGGGTCGCCTCGACCTCGGCCAGCGGCAGCTTCCCGGCCGACGGGGCACCCGGCTCACCGGCGGCCAGGCGACGCGCCTCGGCGACGAGCGCGGCGACCACCGCCCGCCGCTGGCCGGAAAGCTCCCGCAGCCGCGGGCCGCGCAGCTCCCGCTGGGCCGACCGCATCGCGTCGGCGAACTGCACCAGGTCGGCGACCAGTTCGGGCCGGCGGATGGCCAGCAGGTTCACCAGCCAGGCGGCCACGGTCGGGCGGCGCAGCCGGGCGATCTGCCGCGCGGTGGCCGGGTCACCGGCGCGGCGGGCGTCGGCGACGGCCGCGTCCCGGGCGGCGACGAACCGGTCCGGTGGGGTGCTGTAGAGCTGCTGCACCAGCTCGGGCGGCGGCTCCGCCATCGCGTCAGGCGTCCAGCCGGGTGCCGGGCTCCAGCCGGCGGTAGTCGGTGTGCGACAGCGCCGTGTACTGGCGGTCGAGCACGGCGTACCCCTTGTCGTTGAGCAGCGCGTCGTGCAGCGCGTACGCGCGGCGCGGCGCGACCGCCCGGATGAAGTCGACGACCTCGGAGAACTTGCTCCAGGGCGCGTGGATCGGGGCGAAGAGCGTGTCGACCGGCACGTCCGGTACGACCAGCGAGTCCCCCGGGTGGTAGACCACGTCGTTGATCAGGAAGCCGAGGTTCTCGACCACGGGGATGTCCGGGTGGATCACGGCGTGCCGACCGCCGTACGCCCGGACGGCCACTCCGGCCGCGGTGAACGACTCGCCGGCCTGCACCGGCACCAGCGTCTCCGCGGCGTCGCCCAGGGCGGTCGAGAGGGAGGCCGGCCCGTGCACGGTGAAGGGCCGCCGGTCGAGCTGGCGGGTGATCGCCTCCAGGTTCAGGTGGTCGGGGTGCTCGTGGGTGATCAGCACCGCGTCCGCCCCGTCCAGCGCCACCGGGTCGCTGAACACGCCGGGGTCGATGACCAGCACTCCCCCGTCGTGGTCCACCCGGACGCAGGAGTGGGCGTACTTGGTGAGCTGCATCGTGACTCCTCGGTACATCGAATCGTGACGTCCTCAGCGCAGTCTGCCGGAACCAGCGGGGTGGCGCGTCACGTCCGAGGTATCGCCCGCCGTGGGCGGACAGAAGGAGGCGGCAATGGACGGACGGAGAGCGGGACGCCACCGCGTACCGCTGGTGGCTCTGGGGCTGGTGGCGGTGCTCGCGGCGGGCGGCTGCGGCGCGGGTGGCGGGCAGTCGGATTCCGCGGGTGCGCAGGAGGCGCCGGCGGTCGGCGCGGCGGACCGGGGGATGGCCGACGGTGGCGCGAACGCGGCGGAGGGCCGGGCGCCGGAGGCCGGCGCGCCCGCCGGGGCCGGTTCGGGAGCGGCGGACCTACGGGTCGACCAACGGTCGATCGTCTACAGCGGAACGATGTCGGTGCGGGTGGACGATGTGGACGAGGCCGCGCGGCGAGCGGTCACGGCGGTGACCGGGGCGGGTGGTTTCGTCGGCGGCGACCAGCGCAGCAACTCCGCCGCGGACGCGCGCGCCGAGTTGCAGCTGCGGGTGCCGGCGGCCCGGTTCACCGGGGTGATCGACGAGCTGGCCGGGCTGGGCCACCAGGAGCGTCGGGAGATCCGCACCGAGGACGTCACCGAGGAGACCGTCGACCTGGACGCGCGGATCGTCACCCAGCGCGCCCGCGTCGACAGTGCCCGGCGGCTGCTCGCCCGGGCGACCACGATCGGCGACCTGATCTCGTTGGAGAGCGAGCTGGCGAAGCGGGAGGCGGACCTGGCGTCGCTGGAGGCGAAGAAGCGCCGGCTGGCCGACCTGACCGCGCTCTCCACGATCACGCTCACCCTGGTCGGGCCGGACGCGACCACGGCGGCGGAGGAGGAGAAGGACCTGGGCTTCCTGGCCGGGCTGCGCGGCGGCTGGGACGTCTTCCTGGTGTCGATGACCGTCGTGCTGACCGTGCTCGGTGCGGTGCTGCCGTGGCTGTTCGTGTTCGGCGTGCCGCTGGCGGTGGTGCTCGTGGTGCTGCGGCGGCGGCGCCGGCGGACGGCGCCGCCGGTCAGCGCGCCGCCGCCAGTGCCCGCAGCGCGGTCTGCACCATGACCCGTACGCCGACCGGGATCGCCCGCTCGTCCACGTCGAACGAGGCGCGGTGCAGGTCGACGTTGGGGCCGGAGCGGCCCACGCCGAGTCGGGCGAGCGCGCCGGGGACGTACTCCAGGTACCAGGAGAAGTCCTCGCCGCCCATGCTCTGCGGGGTCTCGGCGACGCCCTCCGGGCCGAGCGCGGCGGTGGTGGCCGCGGTGAGCACCTGGATGGCCCGCCCGTCGTTGCTGACCGGCGGTCGGCCGCGCAGGTATTCGAGGTCCACCGTCGCACCGGTCGGGGCGATGACGTCGCGCACCACCTGGCCGACGATCTTCGGGGCCAGCTCCCAGGTGTCGCGGTCCATGACCCGCAGGGTGCCGGCGGCGCACGCCTCGGTGGGGATGACGTTGTAGCGGGTGCCGGCCGAGGCGTGGCCGAACACCAGCAGCAGCCCGCTGTTGGCCGGCACCCGGCGGCTGACCAGCGCGGGCACCTCGGTGACCAGCCGGCCGAGCGCGTCGACCAGGTCGACCGTGAGGTGCGGGCGGGCGGTGTGCCCGCCCGGCCCGGTCAGGCGGACGGTGACGTTGTCGGCGGCGGCGGTGATCGGGCCGACCCGCAGCCCGATCCGGCCGACCGGCAGGTTGGGGTCGCAGTGCAGCGCGAAGATCTGCACCACGTCGTCCAGTCCGCCGGCCTCGATGACCTCCAGCGAGCCGCAGGGCAGGATCTCCTCGGCGGGCTGGAAGATCAGCCGGACCCGGCCGTCCAGCTCACCCCGGTCGGCGAGCTGGGCGAGCAGCATGGCCACGCCGAGCATGATCGAGGTGTGCACGTCGTGGCCGCACGCGTGGCAGACGCCGTCCACGGTGGAGCGGTACGGCACGTCCTTGACGTCCGTCAACGGCAGCGCGTCGATGTCGGCCCGCAGGGCGACGACGGGCCCGTCGGGGCGGCCGTTGATGTCGCAGAGCACGCCGTTGCCCTTGGGCAGCAGCCGTGGGTGGAGCCCGGCCAGGGTCAGTTCCCGGGCGATCAGCTCGGCGGTGGCGAACTCGGTGCCGGAGAGCTCCGGGTGGGCGTGGATGTGACGGCGCGTGGCGATCAGCCCCGGTACCCGGAGCGCGAGCAGGTCGTCCAGCTCGAACGGCAGCGGTTGGGACCCGGTGGGCGCCTCGGTCCAGGACGACGCCAGCTGGCTGCCACTCGGCAGCGTCAACGCACTCGTCACGTCGAATTCTCGATCACTAGGAATGGATGGATCTTCGGGAACAGCAGACAGCCTAGACCTCCGCCGGTGACGCTGCGCAACCTCGTTACGGTAGTGATCGGACCGCGTAGCGTCACGAATGCCCTGCTGAGAGCGCTCGGAGATCAGCGGGACAGCAGGTAGATCCCGGTCGAAGGCCGTCATCCGCCGTCTCACCTCCTACAACGCGTAACCGATTCGGTGGTCACGTTTTACCGCGCGCCCCTCGGGCCCTTCGTTGCGAATTGTCGCATTAGTCGGTCTGATGAACCGGCACTCCGGCAATTAGCCGACCACTCTCCGCAACGAATCGGATACAGACGCTCACACGCACGGATGCGGAAGGACCGCACACGGTGTCCGTTCCGGTTCACCCGGTCGGGGTACCCGCAAACATCGGGGGCACACGCGGCGGCGGTCGGGGCCACGCCGCCCCGGCGATCCGAACCGGGTGGGCGACGCCGCCCGGCAGGTCGGACCGGCTCCACGCCGGCCGAGGGAACTGCTTCGACTGTAGCGCTCAACGCGTCGCCGGAACGAGCGTCTGACCAGCGGAAACACGACAGCCGCCCGGAGTCGGGCGGCTGTCGGCGCACACGAGGCCGCGGACCGAGGCGTGGTCCGCCACCGGATCAGAAGCGGTCGCTCGGCCGGTAGACGCCCCACACCTCGCGGAGCGTGCCGCAGACCTCGCCGACCGTGGCCCGGGCGCGCAGCGCCTCCCGCATCGGATAGAGCACGTTCCCGGTGCCCGAGGCGGTCTCGCGCAGCTCGGCGAGGGCACGCTCGACCGCCCCGGCGTCCCGGCCGCGCCGCAGCTCGGCCAGCCGCTGCCCCTGCGCCGCCTCGATCGCCGGGTCGACCCGCAGCGGCTCGTACGGCTCCTCCTCGTCGACCCGGAAACGGTTCAGCCCGACCACGACCCGCTCGCCCGAGTCGATCTCCTGGGCGATCCGGTACGCGGACTGCTCGATCTCCCGCTTCTGGAAACCCGCCTCGATCGCGTCCACCGCCGACCCGTGGTCGAAGACCCGGTCCATCAGCTCGGTGGCCGCCGCCTCCAGCTCGTCCGTCATCGCCTCGACCACGTACGAGCCGGCGAACGGGTCCACGGTCGCGGTCAGGTCCGTCTCGTACGCGAGCACCTGCTGCGTACGCAGCGCGAGCCGGGCCGCCTTCTCGGTGGGCAGCGCGATGGCCTCGTCGAAGCTGTTGGTGTGCAGCGACTGCGTGCCGCCGAGCACCGCGCCGAGGCCCTGCACGGCGACCCGCACCAGGTTCACCTCGGGCTGCTGCGCGGTGAGCTGCACACCCGCGGTCTGGGTGTGGAAGCGCAGCATCATCGACTTCGGGTTCTTCGCGCCGAAGTCGTCGCGCATCAGCCGGGCCCAGATGCGCCGGGCCGCGCGGAACTTGGCGACCTCCTCCAGCAGCGTCGTCCGGGCCACGAAGAAGAAGGACAGCCGGGGCGCGAAGTCGTCCACGGCGAGGCCGGCGGCGAGCGCGGCGCGGACGTACTCCACGCCGTTGGCCAGGGTGAACGCGATCTCCTGCGCGGGGGACGCGCCGGCCTCGGCCATGTGGTAGCCGGAGATGGAGATGGTGTTCCACTTCGGCACCTCCGCCCGGCAGTAGCCGAACGTGTCGGCGACCAGCCGCAGCGAGGGCTTCGGCGGGAAGATGTACGTCCCCCGGGCGATGTACTCCTTCAGGATGTCGTTCTGGATCGTGCCGTTCAGCGCCGACCCGGGCACGCCGTTCTCCTCGGCGACCAGCTGGTAGAGCAGGAGCAGCACCGAGCCGGGCGCGTTGATCGTCATCGAGGTGGAGACCTTGTCCAGCGGGATGCCGTCGAAGAGCAGCCGCATGTCCTCGATGGAGTCGATCGCCACCCCGACCTTGCCCACCTCGCCGTGGGCGATCGGGTCGTCGGAGTCGTACCCCATCTGGGTCGGCAGGTCGAAGGCGACCGAGAGGCCCATCGTGCCGGCCCGCAGCAGCTGGTGGTAGCGGGCGTTGGACTCGGTGGCGGTGCCGAAGCCGGCGTACTGGCGCATGGTCCACGGGCGGGACGTGTACATGGTGGGGTAGACCCCACGGGTGTACGGGAACTCGCCCGGCCCGCCCAGCCGGGCGTCCAGGTCGGCCGGAAGATCAGCCGCCGTGTAGACACCCTTGATCGGGAAACCCGACTCGCTTAACCGCCGTTCACTCATCACCGGATGGTAGGACGCGCCGCGACACGGGCGGGTGAGGGATACCGCACACTCCGTTCGCTCAGGTCGACGAGAGGTGAACGGCCGGGTACGGACAGTGGAGTTGGATAAACGTCCGACGCGTCGGCTTTCGCATCGGGCGTCTGAACCAGCAAGATAGGGGGGTTGTGTCCCAGCCCCCTCGATCTCCCCCGGTGGCTTTTCTGTGACTCAGATCCCGACCTGGAGCGGTGGACCGGTCAGTCCCCCCAACGGGCGTGCGGTACCCGGCACCACCATCGGTGGTCGCTACTCGTTGCGCTCGGCCGTCGGCCACGGCGGCATGGGTACCGTCTGGCGCGCGGCGGACACACTGCTGCGCCGGGACGTGGCGGTCAAGGAGGTCGTCCTCCCGCCGGGGCTCGCGCCCAGCGACCGCGACGCGATGTACGAGCGGACCCTGCGCGAGGCCCGGGCCGCCGCCGCGATCCAGCACCCGGCCGTGGTGCAGGTCTACGACGTCGTCACCGAGGGTGGACGGCCGTGGATCGTCATGGAGATGCTGGACGCCCGCAGCCTCGCCGACATGGTCATCGAGGACGGGCCGGTCGCGCCCCGCGCGGTTGCCAAGATCGGCATCGCCCTGCTCGGGGCGCTGGAGGTGGCGCACGCGATCGGCGTCCTGCACCGCGACGTCAAGCCGGCCAACGTGCTGATCTGCACCGACGGTCGCTGCGTGCTGACCGACTTCGGGGTGGCCCGGATGCCCACCGACGTGCAGCTCACCACGCCCGGAATGGTGCTCGGCTCGCCCCACTTCATCTCCCCCGAACGGGCCATGGGCCAGGAGTTCGGCCCGCCCAGCGACCTGTTCTCGCTCGGCGTGACGCTCTACACGGCGGTCGAGGGGCGGCCCCCGTTCGACAAGGGCGACCCCATCGAGACCATGCACGCCGTGGTCGAGGACCCGCCCGCCCCGCCGCAACGCAGCGGGGCGCTGACCCGGGTGCTGATGGGCCTCCTGGAGAAGGACCCGGCCCGCCGGCTGGACGTGCACACCTCCCGGGCCATGCTGCGTGAGTTGCTCGCCGGGCCGCTCGGCAGCACGGCGACCGCCGTCCACTCGGTGACCGACCCCTACGCGGTGGTGCCGGTGCAGCGGCCGGTCACCCCGCCGCCGCCGGCCCAGCCCGAGCCGAAGCCCGGCGGCCAGATCGGTGGCCGCGCCATGCTCGCCCCCGGCGAGTCGCTGACCGACCGGCTGGCCGAGCTGCGCCGCGGGCAGCGACCGCAGCCCGTCGACGCGGGGGCGGCCGCCCTCGACGAGACCAGCGCGGACGCCCTCGCCGGGCCGCTGCACACGCCGACCGGCGCGATGTCCGCCCCGGGCCGCACCTACGGCGGCGCCGACGCCACCCAGCGGGTGGACGCGGGCGGGCAGCCGGACGCCACCCAGCGGGTCGCCTGGGGTGCCACCCCGGACGCCACCCAGGCCGTCCCCTACCCCGGCGCACCGGGCTCGTCCGACGCGACGCAGCGGGTCGGCGGCACGTACGGCGGCGGCCAGTGGTCGGTGCCGGGCACCGGGCAGCCGTGGGCCACCCCGACGGGCGGCGCGGGCGGCAAGGGCCTCCTCGACCGGGCCCGTGGCACCGGCAGCACGCTCGTCCGCACGGTCAAGAGCTGGCCGCGCAAGGTCCAGCTCGCCGCGGCCGGCGGCCTGGCCGTGGTGCTGCTGATCGGGGTGTTCGCCCTGACCGGCGGCGACGACGCGCCACCCGCCACCCCGCAGGCCCAGCCGACGGCCACCGCGCCGGCCGGCCCCGGCATCGAGATGCAGGAACACGCGGCCCGCGGCGTCCAGGTCATGGTGCCGAAGGGCTGGGAGAAGGCGACCGGCGGCAGCTACACCGACTACATCGACCCGGAGGACAGCGGCCGGAAGGTGCGCATCATCACCGAGCCCTTCGGTGGTTCGTCGATGCGCTGGGCCGAGGTCGCCGAGAACGGGCTGAAGACCCGGTCGAAGACGTGCGTCAAGCCGTACGAGCAGATCTCCCTCGCCGAGCAGCCGCTCGCCGGCCAGACGGCGGCCGAGCTGGAATACACCTGCGGCGAGGGTGACGCGAAGCGGCACGGCGTGTGGCGCGGCGTGGTCAGCGACGGCAAGGCCTACTCGTTCTACCTCAGCTCGACCGACGGCCGCTTCGCCGACAGCAAGCCGATCTTCGACGAGATGGTGCGGACCTTCAAGCTCACCGCCGCCGGCTGAGCCGGGAGGGAACCGTCAGCGGTGAACCGCCGGCGTGCTATCAAGAGGCATGCCGGCGGAACCCACTGACATCGACGACCTTCGTGAGCAAGCCCGACGCTGGCTCGACGACGACCCGGACCCGGCCGCCCGCGCCGAACTGCAGGCGGTGCTCGACCGGCTGCCGGCGAGCGGCCCGGAGCTGGCCGACCGGTTCGCCGGCCCGCTGACCTTCGGCACCGCCGGGCTGCGCGGCCCCCTCCGCGCCGGCCCCAACGGGATGAACCTGGCCGTCGTCACCCAGGCGGCCGCCGGGCTCGTCGGCTGGCTCGCCGCCCAGGGCGGCACCGGTCCGCTGGTCATCGGGTACGACGCCCGCAACGGCTCACGCGAGTTCGCCGAGCGCACCGCCCAGGTCGCCACCGGGGCGGGACGGCCCGCGCTGCTGCTGCCCCGGCCGCTGCCCACGCCGGTCCTCGCGTACGCCGTCCGGCACCTCGACGCCGTCGCCGGCGTGATGGTCACCGCCAGCCACAACCCGCCCCAGGACAACGGCTACAAGGTCTACCTCGGGGCGGCACTCGGCGGTGGACCGGGCGCGGGCGCGCAGATCGTGCCGCCCGCCGACGCCGGCATCGAGGCGGCCATCCGAGCGGTCGGCGCGCTGGCCGAGGTGCCGCTCGGCCCGGCCGGTCAGGTGCTCGGCGACGACCTCGTGGCGTCCTACGTCGAGCAGGCCACCGGGGTGATCGCGGCGGACGGGCCTCGGGACCTCGCCGTGGCGTACACCCCGCTGCACGGTGTGGGCGCGGCGGTCCTCACCGCCGCCTTCGCCCGGGCCGGTTTCCCGGTGCCCGGCGTGGTGCCGGACCAGGCCGAACCGGACCCGGCCTTCCCCACCGTCTCCTTCCCCAACCCGGAGGAGCCCGGCGCGGTGGACCGGTTGGTCGCCCTCGCCGACAGCACCGGGGCCGACCTCGCCATCGCCAACGACCCGGACGCGGACCGCTGCGCGGTGGTGGTCAGGGACGCGGCGGCCGGCTGGCGGATGCTGCGCGGCGACGAGGTGGGGGTGCTCCTCGCCGACCACCTGATGCGGCGGGGTGTGACCGGCCTCTACGCCACCACCATCGTGTCGTCGTCGCTGCTGCGGGCGATGTGCGCCGCCCGTGGTCTGCCCTACGGCGAGACGCTGACCGGGTTCAAGTGGATCGTCCGGGCCGGCGACGGGTCGGTGCCGCTGGTCTTCGGGTACGAGGAGGCGCTCGGCTACTGCGTCGCCCCGGACCTGGTGCGGGACAAGGACGGCATCACCGCCGCACTGACCGTGGCCGAACTCGCCGCCGGGCTCAAGACGCAGGGGCGCACCCTCACCGACCGGCTCGACGAGCTGGCCGCCGAGTTCGGCGTCCACCACACCGACCAGCTCTCGGTGCGGGTCGACGACCTGCGGCTGATCGCCGACGCGATGGCCCGGATCCGGGCGGCCACCCCGACCAGCCTGCTCGGGCAGCCGGTCACCGCGTCCGAGGACCTGCTCCCCGAGGCGGACGTGGTGATCCTGCGCACCGGGACGGCCCGGGTGGTGATCCGCCCCTCCGGCACCGAGCCGAAGCTCAAGGCGTACCTCGAGGTGGTGGAACCGGTCACCGGCGGCGACGTGGCGGCGGCCCGCGCCCGCGCCACCGACTCCGTGACCGCCCTCCGCACCGAGATCGCCACCGCCCTGGCCCTCTGACGGCCCTGATCGGCAGGGAGTAGGCCTGTTCCGGGTTAGCGGCGGGGGCCCAGGGCGGCGTCGACCGCCTCGGCCAGGGCGGCTACCACCAGGCCCACCGAGGGGCGGACCACCGAGTCGTCGAGGCTGACCTCGCCGGAGAACCCGGCGCCGCTGGCGATCTCGGCCAGCCGGCGGCGGGCGTCCTCGGCGGCCGCACCGCCCACGCCGAGCGAGGACTCCATGCGCAGCACCGCGACCAGCGTCGCCAACGCCGCGGTCCGCTCGTCTGGGGCGGCGCCGGTGGTCAGCGCGTCGGCGAGCCGGCGACGGGTGTCCGCCTCCACGGAGGTGTCCACCACCGGGTAGCGATGGACGTGGATGAAGCCCAGCTCCGTCTCGTCGACGTCCCGGACGACACCCTGGCTGCACAGGTCACCGAGGATCCGGTCGCGCAGGCCGTGCCGCAGCCGCTGCACCCAGGACGACGGCGTGTGCGGGGTGTCGTCGGCGATCCGGGCCAGGACCGCGTCGGCGACCGGCTCGCCCGTGGGCGCCGGGTCCACGACCGTCAGGTTCCCCCCGTCGTACGCGATCCGCCCGGCCAGCGCCAGCTCGATCAGCACCGCCGCGGCCATCCCGAGGTCGAGGCTGATCCGCGGCATGGTCGCCTTGCCGGTCTCGTCGTCGTACGCCAGCAGCAGCAGCTCTTCGGCGAGCGCAACACCAGTCATGGCCCGGACGGTAGCCGCTGCGCGCACGGCCGCGCACGACTCCGCGCCGGTCGACGACGCGCGGTCGGCTGTTCGCCCGCGTCGCCCCTCATCCGTACTCGTGGGCGAGCAGCGCACCCGTGGACGGGTCGAAGACCAGATCGCTCCCCCGACCGCCGTTGCTGCATGGACAACGGTTATGTGTCGCCGGCGGGGCGGATCGTTACCGGTGGGTGGATGGACACCGTGACGGCCCGGCCGCAGCGACGGCGACGGCCCGTCGACCGGTGGGGTCGGCGGGCCGTCGTGGCAGCCGTGCGGGCGGTCCGCCGCGTCACGCGACGGCCGGCCGGGGCGGGTTCAGAAGCGGGGCATGCCGCCGAACTGGCGGTCGCCGGCGTCGCCGAGTCCCGGCACGATGAACATGTGGTCGTTCAGGCCCTCGTCGATCGAGGCGGTGACCAGGCGCAGCGGGAGACCGGACCGCTCCAGCCGCTCGATGCCGACGGGCGCGGCCAGGACGCAGAGCACGGTGATCTCGGTGCAACCCCGGTCGGCGAGCAGCTGGCAGCAGTGCTCCAGCGAGCCGCCGGTGGCGAGCATCGGGTCGAGCACCAGCACCGGCCGGCCGGTCAGGTCGCGGGGCAGCGACTCCATGTAGGCGCGCGGCTCGAAGGTCTTCTCGTCGCGGGCGAGGCCGACGAAGCCCATCGAGGACTCCGGCAGCAGGCCCAGCGCGGCGTCGGCCATGCCCAGGCCGGCGCGCAGCACCGGCACCAGCAGCGGTGGGTTGGCAAGCCGCGTGCCCTCGGTGCCGGTGACCGGGGTCTGGACCGGGAACCGCTCGATGGGGAAGGAACGTGCCGCCTCGTACACCAGCATGGTGGTCAGCTCGTGCAGGGCCGCTCGGAACGAGGAGGAGTCGGTGCGCTCGTCCCGCATGGCGGTCAGCCGGGACTGGGCCAGCGGGTGGTCAATGACGTGTACGTCCACGGTCGCTCAACCTACCGAACGGTTGCGTCCGCGTGTGGGGCTGCGGTCGATGAGGCGACCCCGCTCACCCGAAGCGGGTGCGCCGGCGCCGTCGCGGCGTTCGTGACCAGGATCACTATCCGGTTGGATGCGTAGACTTTCCGGCATGACGGCGACAACGACGTCGGCCCGGTCGGACCTCTCCGAGCTGGGACGATCCGAGACCGCTCTGCGGACCTTCCTGCACGGCCTGCCCGGGGTGGACCAGGTCGGCGCGGAGCAGCG
This sequence comes from Micromonospora sp. NPDC049366, assembly GCF_044466625.1. NCBI lineage: Bacteria > Bacillati > Actinomycetota > Actinomycetes > Micromonosporales > Micromonosporaceae > Micromonospora > Micromonospora sp. NPDC049366. Next base: position 92,626 of record NZ_JBITMV010000012.1, on the reverse strand, counting down.
GGCGGCACAGCTCGGCACCCGCAGCATCAAGACCACGGCGAAGGCGCAGGCGATCGACCTGGCCATCCGGATGGTCGACCTCACCACCCTGGAGGGCGCGGACACGCCGGGCAAGGTCCGGGCGCTGGCCGCCAAGGCGCTGCGCCCCGACCCGGCCGACCCCTCCTGCCCGCACGTCGGCGCCGTCTGCGTCTACCCGACGATGGTCCCGTACGTGGCCGAGGTGCTGCGCGGGTCGGGCGTGCACCTGGCCAGCGTCGCGACCGCCTTTCCGTCCGGGCAGGCGCCGCTGGAGGTCAAGCTCGCCGACACCCGGGCGGCCGTCGAGGCCGGCGCCGACGAGATCGACATGGTGATCAACCGGGGTGCGTTCCTGGCCGGCCGCTACCAGGAGGTCTACGACGAGATCGTGGCCACCAAGGAGGCCTGCGGGGACGCCCACCTCAAGGTGATCCTGGAGACCGGCGAGCTGGCCACGTACGACAACGTGCGCCGCGCGTCCTGGCTGGCCATGCTCGCCGGCGGCGACTTCATCAAGACGTCCACCGGCAAGGTCCCGGTGGCCGCCACCCCGCCGGTGACCCTGGTGATGCTGGAGGCGGTCCGCGACTTCCGCGCCGCCACCGGCCGTCAGGTGGGTGTGAAGCCGGCCGGCGGCATCAAGACCACCAAGGACGCGATCAAGTACCTGGTGATGGTCAACGAGACGGTCGGCCCCGACTGGCTGGACCCGGACTGGTTCCGTTTCGGCGCGTCCAGCCTCCTCAACGACCTGCTCATGCAGCGCACCAAGCTGACGACCGGCGTCTACGCCGGCCCCGACTACTTCACCCTGGACTGAGCGCGATGTTCGAATACGCCCCCGCCCCCGAGTCCCGCTCGGTGGTCGACATCAAGCCCGCGTACGGGCTCTTCGTCGACGGCACGTTCGTCGACCCGGTCGACGGCGGCAGCTTCAAGTCGATCAACCCCGCCTCCGAGGAGGTGCTGGCCGAGGTCGCCGAGGCCGGCGCCGAGGACGTGGACCGCGCCGTGCGGGCCGCCCGGACGGCGTACGAGAGGGTCTGGGGTCCGATGCCGGGCCGGGACCGGGCCAAGTACCTGTTCCGGATCGCCCGGATCATCCAGGAGCGCTCCCGCGAGCTGGCCGTGCTGGAGTCGCTGGACAACGGCAAGCCGATCAAGGAGTCCCGGGACGTCGACCTTCCGCTGGTCGCCGCGCACTTCTTCTACTACGCGGGCTGGGCCGACAAGCTGGAGCACGCCGGTTTCGGTCCCGATCCGAAGCCGCTGGGCGTGGCCGCGCAGGTCATCCCGTGGAACTTCCCGCTGCTGATGCTGGCCTGGAAGATCGCCCCGGCCCTGGCCGCCGGCAACACCGTGGTGCTGAAGCCGGCCGAGACCACCCCGCTCACCGCGCTGCTGTTCGCCGAGATCTGCCAGCAGGCCGACCTGCCGGCCGGCGTGGTCAACATCGTCACCGGCGCCGGCGAGACCGGCCGGGCGTTGGTCGAGCACGCCGGCGTCGACAAGGTGGCATTCACCGGGTCGACCGAGGTCGGCCGGGCCATCGCCCGCTCGGTGGCGGGCACCCGTAAGAAGCTCACCCTGGAACTGGGCGGCAAGGCCGCCAACATCGTCTTCGACGACGCGCCGATCGACCAGGCCGTCGAGGGCATCGTCAACGGCATCTTCTTCAACCAGGGGCACGTCTGCTGCGCGGGCTCCCGGCTGCTGGTCCAGGAGTCGGTCGCCGACCGGGTGCTGGAGTCGCTGAAGCGCCGGATGGCCCAGCTGCGCGTCGGTGACCCGCTGGACAAGAACACCGACATCGGCGCGATCAACTCGGCCGCCCAGCTGGCCCGGATCCGCGAGCTCTCCGACGCCGGTGCGGCCGAGGGCGCGGAGCGCTGGTCGCCGCCGTGCGAGCTGCCCGACCGCGGCTTCTGGTTCGCGCCGACCATCTTCACCGGGGTCACCCAGGCGCACCGGATCGCCCGGGAGGAGATCTTCGGGCCGGTGCTGTCCGTGCTCACCTTCCGCACCCCGGCGGAGGCCGTCGAGAAGGCCAACAACACGCCGTACGGGCTGTCGGCCGGGATCTGGACCGACAAGGGCTCCCGGATCCTGTGGATGGCCGACCGGCTGCGGGCAGGCGTGGTGTGGGCCAACACGTTCAACAAGTTCGACCCCACCTCGCCGTTCGGCGGCTACAAGGAGTCGGGCTACGGTCGCGAGGGCGGCCGGCACGGGCTGGAGGGGTACCTCAATGTCTGAGCGGGTCGCGGTACGCAAGACGTACAAGCTCTTCATCGGCGGGAAGTTCCCCCGCAGCGAGTCGGGACGGTCGTATCTCGTGCAGGACGCGAATGTGTCGTTGGCTTCCCGCAAGGACGCGCGCGACGCGGTCGTCGCCGCCCGGGCCGCGGTCAAGGGATGGGCCGGCGCGACGGCGTACAACCGGGGTCAGATCCTCTACCGGGTCGCCGAGATGCTGGAGGGTCGGCGCGAGCAGTTCGTCGCGCTCGGCGTCCCCGCCGACGAGGTCGACGCGGCCATCGACCGCTGGGTCTGGTACGCGGGCTGGTCCGACAAGCTCCCCCAGGTCTACGGCGGCGCCAACCCGGTCGCCGGGCCGTATTTCAACCTGTCGTCGCCCGAGCCGACCGGCGTGGTGGCGGTCGTCGCGCCCGAGACGCCGGCGCTGCTCGGCCTGGTCAGCGTGATCGCCCCGGCGATCGTCACCGGCAACACGGTGGTCGTGGCGGCGTCGCCGGCAGCGCCGCTCGCGGCGGTGACCCTGGCCGAGGTGCTGGCCACCTCCGACCTGCCGGGCGGGGTGGTCAACATCCTGACCGGCCGGCTGACGGAGACCGTGCCGACCCTCGCCGGCCACATGGACGTCAACGCCATCGACCTGACCGGGGTGACCGACGCCGATCTGGCGACGGACCTGGAGGTCAAGGCGGCGGAGAACCTGAAGCGGGTGCTCCGCCCCGCCCCGGCCGACCACGACTGGTTCGCCGACCCGGGCCTCGCCCGGATGACCACCCTCCTGGAGACGAAGACGGTCTGGCACCCCAAGGGGGTGTGAGCGCGCCCCGCCAGCGGGATCCGCGCTAAATCCCTGAAGTAGTGGCCTCCGACGCGTGACGAGGCCCCTCCATCCCTGATGTTGTGCGGATCTTGGCCACGGGGCGTACGGGCGGGTGGGCCGATCTACTACCGGGGGTAGGATTGCCGTGTGACTCGGCTTGGTGATCTCGAACGTGCGGTGATGGACGTGCTGTGGGACTCGGTCCCCGCCACGTCGGACGGGGTCACCGTGCGCGAGGTGGCCGACGCGCTCGCCGGCCGGGAACTGGCCTACACGACGGTGATGACGGTGCTCGACCGGTTGGCCGGCAAGGGCATGGTGCAGCGGGAGCGGGAGGGTCGGGCCTGGCGCTACCGGGCCGCGGCCAGCCGCGAGGCGCACATCGCCCAGCTCATGCTCGACGCGCTCGACCTGGGCGGCAGCCGGGACGCCGCGCTGGTGCGCTTCGCCCACTCGGTCACCGGCACGGAGGCCGAGGTGCTGCGCGCCGCGCTCTCCGCCGAGGCCGCCGGCGCGACCCGGGCAGAGGCCGCCGGCGCCGCCCGAGCCGAGACCGGAGCGGGCCGCCCGGACCCCGGCGCCGGCCCCGAGGAAGGGCTGGCCGACCGGATCGACGCCCCGGTCACCCACCCGGCCGTCGCCGACGAGGCAGTGGACCGGTAGGGCGGCGGCCATGGCGTACGCGCTGCACTTCGCCCTGACGATCCTGGCCTGCTGGCTGACCGCCGAGATCCTGGCCCGCTCGACCTGGACGTGGCGCAGCCCGCGCGTCGCCATCGTCTGCTGGCAGGCGGTCGGCCTGGCGGTCGGCCTCTCGGCGATGGGCCTGCCGATCGCGCTCGGCCTGACCGGCTACGGCCTGCCGACCGGCAGCGCCCTGCTCGCCCTCGCCGCCGACCTCGTGCACGGGGTGCTCCCCGCCTGGCTGGGTCTGCTGCACCTGGCCGGGGTCGGCATCGGGTTCGGTATCGGGGCGGTGCTGCTGACCACGACGGTCCGCAGTGTGCACGGCGCCGTACGCGCCCAGCGCCGGCACCGGGAGCTGCTCGCCCTGGTGGCCCGCGACGATCCGGCCGCGCCCGGGGCGCTGGTGCTCGACCACCCGAGCGCGGCGGCGTACTGCCTGCCGGGGGTGAAGCCGCGGGTGGTGGTCAGCGCGGGCACTCTCAGCCTGCTGGACGGGCCGGAGCTGGCGGCGGTGCTGACCCACGAGCGGGCGCACGCCCAGGAGCGGCACGACCTGGTGCTGCTGCCGTTCACCGCGCTCACCCGGGCGCTGCCGTGGGTGCGTTGGGTGCGGCGGGCGCACGACCGGGTCGCCCTGCTGGTGGAGATGCGCGCCGACGACAAGGCGCGGGAGCTGCACGCCGAGGCCCCGCTGGCCGGCGCGCTGCGCCGGTTCGCCGCCGCCGGTCACCGGATCACGCCGGCCGGCGCCCTCGGCATCGGCGACCGCGACCTGGACGTGCGCGTGCAGCGTCTGCTGATCGCGGACGAGCCGCCCCGACTGATCGGGGCGACCGCGCTGGCCGTCGCGGCCACCCTGGTCGCGCTGCCGGTCTCGCTCTTCCTGAGCTGATCCGCCCCGTCAGCGGCCCCGACGTGGGCTTCCGGCCGTAGTCAGCACCCACCTCTACTACATCTTGTCGTAACATTGTCTACGACAGGACGTAGTAGTTATAGGTAGAGAATCTACGTGTAGGCTCGCTACGACAAGTGAGCCAACCGTTGGAGTGCCGGCCATGGACACCCTGCTCCTCGCCCGACTGCAGTTCGCCACCACGACGTCGATCCACTTCCTCTTCGTGGTCGTCACGCTCGGCCTGGTCACCCTGCTCGTGGGGCTCCAGACCGCGTGGGTGCTCACCGGCAACCAGAAGTACGAGCGGCTGACCCGCTTCTGGGGCCAGCTCTACGTGATCAACTACGTCCTCGGCATCGCCACCGGCATCGTCATGGAGTTCCAGTTCGGGCTCAACTGGTCCGGTCTGTCGCGCTACGTCGGCAACGTGTTCGGGGCGCCGCTGGCCATCGAGACGCTGGTGGCGTTCTTCCTGGAGTCCACGTTCCTGGGAATGTGGATCTTCGGCTGGCACCGGCTGCGCCGCGGGCTCCACCTCGCGCTGCTCTGGGGCGTGGCGCTGACCGCGTACGCCTCGGCGTTCTGGATCATGGTGGCCAACTCGTGGCTTCAGAACCCGGTCGGCTACGAGCTCCGCGACGGCGTCGCGCACCTCACCGACTTCGGCGCGCTGCTCACCAACCCGAGCCTCGGCATGGCGTTCGGCCACGTCGTCTCCGCGGCCCTGCTGGTCGGCGGCATGCTGATGGCCGCGGTCAGCGCCGGGCACCTGATCCGGCGCACCCCCGATCACGCCCTGCACCGCACCAGCCTGCGCATCGGCCTGGTGACCGCCGCGTGCGCGATCACGCTGGTGCAGGGCTTCGGCTTCGCGCAGTTCGGCCCGGTCGGCGCCGTGCAGCCCACGAAGTTCGGCGGCGGGCCCGAGGCGGAGGCGTTGACCACCGAGTGGGCAGCCCGCTTCGGTCCTGACGACTACACACCGCCGGTGCTGGCCAACGTCGGGCTCGGGTTCATGATCCTGATCGGCTTCACCCTCGGCGCGCTCTGGCTGCTGCTCCCGCTGCTCTGGCGTGATTGGGCGATCCGGCTGCGCTTCCCGCTCTGGCTCATCCTGCTGGCCCTGCCACTGCCGTTCGTCGCGGTGATCCTCGGCTGGATCGCCCGCGAGGTCGGCCGCCAGCCCTGGGTCGCGTACGGGCTGCTGCCGGTCGACCAGGCGGTCTCACCGGTCGGCGCACCCGTGATGCTCACCTCGCTGATCGGCTTCAGCCTGCTGCTCGGCGCCCTCGCCGTCACCAACTGGGCGCTGCTCGTCCGGCACGCCGCCCGCGGCGCGGCCGACCCGGCCCTCGGCCGACCGCCGGGTCCGGCCACCGACCCCCGTCCCGCACCCGCCTTCGCCTGAGGAGCCGTCGCCGTGGAACTCGCCTGGTACGCCCTGCTCGGCCTCTTCTTCGCCACCTACCTCGTGCTCGGCGGCTACGACTACGGCGTCGGCCTGCTGCTGGCCCGCAACACCGACCCCGGCCACCGCCGGGCGGCGCTCAACGCCGTCGGCCCCTTCTTCCTCGGCAACGAGGTCTGGCTCGTCGCCGCCGTCGGCATCCTCTTCGGCGCCTTCCCGGTGCTGGAAGGCGAGCTTCTCTCCGGGTTCTATCCGGCCGTGCTCGGCGCGCTCGCCGGAGTCGTCCTCGTGACCGCCGGGGTGCAGCTGCGCAGCCGCCCCACCGGGGAGCGCGTCCGGGCCCGCTGGGACCGGGTGGTCGTGGTCGGCAGCGTGCTCGCCGCGCTCGGCTGGGGCACCCTGCTGGGCGGCCTGCTCCAGGGCGTACCGCTGCACGACGACGGGCACGTCGCCGGCCTGACCCACCTGGTCACCCCGTTCGCGGCCACCACCGCGCTGGCGGTGCTCGCCCTGGTGGCGGTGCACGGTGCGACGTTCCTCACCCTGCGACTGCCGGCCGCCGAGGCCGCCCGGGTCGGCCGGCTGGCCCGCCGCCTGATCCCGGTGGCGCTCGCCGTCGTCGCCCTGGCCACCGTCGCGGGCCTGCTCTCCGATCGGGTACGCGACGCCGCGCGACAACCGCTGGCCGGCGTACTGCTGCCGGTGGCGCTGGTCGCGGCGCTGCTGGTGGCCCGTGTGGCCCTCGCCCGAGGTCGGCCGGGGTTCGCCTTCGTGGCCACCGGCGCCGCCCTGGCCCTGCCCGTGGCGCTGGTGGGCGCGACCCTCTGGCCCGACGTGCTGGTCTCCACCGTCGACCCCGGCGCGTCGCTGGCCGTGGCCGACGCGGCGGCCAGCACACCGACCCTGCGGCTGCTCAGCTGGCTGGCGCTGCCGCTCCTGCCGGCCCTACTAGGCTTTCAGCTGATGAACTGGTGGGTGTTCCGGGGACGGACCGACGGCAGGGCACCGGTGTACTGGTGAAACGCCGCCCCTTCGACCCGCGTCTGCTGCGTCGGGTCCCCGCGGCCCGCCGCGATCTCACCCTGCTCGCACTCCTGGGCGTGCTCGCCGCCGCGCTGGTCGTCGCGCAGGCCACGGCGCTCGCCGCGCTGCTCGCCACCGCGTTCGACGGCCGGCTCGACCGGCTCGCCCTGGCCGGCTTCGTGGCCACGGTGGGCGCCCGGGCTCTGCTGGTGTGGGCGCAGGGCACGGTGGCCGCGCGGGTCGCCGCGATCGTCAAGGCCGAGCTGCGGGAGGACCTGCTCGGCGCGGTCGGGCGGCACGGCCCGGGCTGGGTCGCCGGGCAGCGGACCGGACAGCTCGCCACCCTGGCCGGGCGCGGGCTGGACGCGCTGGACGCCTACTTCACCGGCTACCTGCCGCAGCTGGTGCTCAGCGTCACCGTCCCGCTCGCCGTCCTCGCCCGGATCGGGCTCGCCGACTGGAGCTCGGCGGTCATCATCGCGCTGACCCTGCCGCTCATCCCGATCTTCGGAGCGCTGCTCGGCTGGCAGGCGCAGGCCGCGACGGAGCGGCAGTGGCGGCGGCTCTCCCTGCTCGGCGGGCACTTCCTCGACATGGTCGCCGGCCTGGCCACCCTGCGCGCCTTCGGGCGCGCCCGCGCCCAGGTCGAGGTGGTGCGCCGGATGGCCGACGGGCACCGGGTCGCCACCATGCGGACGCTGCGCATCGCCTTCCTCTCCGCCCTGGTCCTGGAGCTGGTCGCCACCCTCTCCGTGGCGCTGGTGGCGGTGCCGGTCGGCATCCGGCTGCTCGGCGGCGGGCTCGCCCTCCAGACCGCGCTGCTGGTGCTGCTGCTCACCCCGGAGGCGTACCTGCCGCTGCGGGCAGCCGGCAGCCGTTTCCACGCCAGCATGGAGGGCCTGGCCGCGCTCAACGAGGCGTTCGAGGTGGAGGCCGGGGCGCCGGCCCCCGTCGGGCGGGCGGCCGGTGCCGTGCCCGACGGCCGGGGCGAGATCCGGTTCGAGTCGGTGACCGTCGAGTACGACCGCACGACAGCGCTGCGCGACGTGACGCTGACCGTTCGCCCGGGCGAGCGGATCGCGATCGTCGGGCCGAGCGGCGCCGGCAAGAGCACCCTGCTCGGGCTGCTGCTCGGGTTCGTCAGCCCGACCAGCGGCCGGGTCACCGTGGACGGCGTCGACCTGGCCGGCGCCGACCTGGACGCCTGGCGCCGCCAACTCGCCTGGGTGCCGCAGCGGGCTCACCTCTTCGCCGCCTCCCTGACCGACAACATCCGGCTCGGCGCACCCGACACCCCGGAGCCCGCCCTCGCCGCGGCCGTACGCGACGCCGCCCTGGACGACGTCGTCGCCGGCCTGCCCGACGGCCTCGACACCGTGCTCGGCGAACGTGGACACGGCCTGTCCAGCGGGCAGCGGCAGCGGGTCGCCCTGGCCCGGGCGTTCCTCCGCGACGCCCCGGTGGTGCTGCTGGACGAGCCGACCGCCCGGCTGGACAGCGCCTCGGAGGCGGTCGTGCTCGCCGCGACCCGGCGGCTGGTGGCCGGTCGCACCGCGCTGCTGGTCGCGCACCGGCCGGCGCTGCTGGAGGACGCCGACCGCATCCTGCGGATCGAGGACGGCCGGGTCACCGAGCTGACGCCCGCGCCGACCGGAGAGGCGGCCCGATGAGCACCGCGCCGACAGGCGTGCCGCGCGCCTCCGCCGAGCGCACCGTGCTGCGGCTGGCCCGCCCGTACCTCGGGCGGCTGGCCGGCGCCGGGCTGCTCGCCGCCGCCACCGAGTTCGCCGGGCTGGCCCTGATGGCGACCGCGACCTGGCTGCTGATGAGCGCCGCCGGGCGCCCACCACTGGACCGCCTCACCGTGGCTATCGTCGCCGTCCGGGCCCTGGCCATCAGCCGGGGCGTGTTCCGCTACACCGAGCGGTTGGCCGGGCACGACGCCGTCCTCCGGATGATCACCGACGTGCGGGCCCGGGTCTTCGCCACGCTCGCCGCGCTCAGAGCCGCCCCGCCGCGCTCCGGTGACGCGCTGAGTCGGCTCGTCTCCGACGTCGAGGCGGTGCAGGACCTGCTGCTGCGGGTGCTCGTGCCGGGCGCGGCGGCGGCGCTGGTCAGCGTGGTGGCGGTGAGCGGCGCGGCCCTGATCTCGCCGCCGGCCGCCGGCGCGCTCGCCGTCGGGCTGCTGGTCGCCGGGGTGGCGCTGCCGCTGCTGGCCACCGTCCTCACCCGGCGCGCCGCCGCCGAACTGGCCCCGCTGCGCGGCGCGCTGGCCGCCGACGCGGTCGACCTGACCCACGGCGCCGCCGACCTCGCCGCCTTCGGGGCGACCGCGTCGGCGCTGGACGCCGCCGGGCACCGGGCCCGGCGACTGGCCCGCCTGGAACGCCGGCTGGCAGCCGCCGGCTTCGCCGTCGACGGGGTGGGCACCCTGCTCGCCGGACTCACCACGGGCGCGGTCGTGCTGGCGGCGCTGGCGACGGACGTGCCCGGTGTGCTGGTCGGCGTGCTCGCCGTCGGCACCCTGGCAGCCGTCGAGATCGCGCTGGCGCTGGTCGGCGCGGCGCGGCAGTGGACCCAGCTGCGGGCCGGGCTCGCCCGCGTCGCCGCGCTGCTCGACGACACCACCCCCGCGACGCTCCCGGCCGGGCCGGCCCGGCCGGAGCCCGAACCGGGCGCGACGGCAGCCGGTCCCGTGCTGTCCGAGCCACGCGACGTGCGCCTCGACGCGGTGACCGTGCGCTACCGGGCCGGTGCCGCACCGGCGCTCGACCAGGTCGACCTCGACCTGCCGGCCGGGCGGCGGATCGCGGTGGTCGGCCCGAGCGGCGCCGGCAAGAGCACCCTCGCCGCCGTCCTCACCGGCGCCGTGCGCCCCACCTCCGGGCGGGTCACCGTGGATGGACGCGACCTCACCACGTACCCCGAGGACGAGCTGCCCCGGGCCGTCGGCGGGCTGCTCGCCGAGGCGTACGTCTTCCACGCCACGGTCCGGGAGAACCTGCTGCTCGGCCGGCCCGACGCCGACGAGGAGGAGCTGGCCGGGGCGACCGCCGCCGCCGGGCTGCTGGAGTGGGTACGCGCCCAGCCGGCCGGCTGGGACACCGTGGTCGGCGAGGAGGGCGGGCAGCTCTCCGGCGGGCAGCGGCAGCGGTTGGCCCTGGCCCGGGCGCTGCTGGGCGCACCGGCCGTGCTGGTGCTCGACGAGCCCACCGAGGGGCTGGACCCGGCCGCCGCCGACGCCGTTCTCGCGTCGACGCTGGCCGCGACGCCCGCCGGCCACTCGGTGCTGCTGATCAGCCACCGGCTCAGCGGGCTGGTCGGGCTGGACGAGATCGTCGTCCTCGACGCCGGCCGGGTAGCGCAGCGCGGCCGGCACGACGAACTGGTCGCCGCTCCCGGCTGGTACCGCGACCAGTGGCTGCTCCAGGAGGCGGCCGAACGCGGGTACCTGGCCCTGGCCCCCTGACCGGTCTCCGGGTCGGTCCAGGGTTCTCCCGGACGACGCGACGCGCACGCCCGTGGCAGGGTGGGCGCATGCCGCACGACCTGTTGGTGGAGGAGCGCCTGCGCGAGCTGGCCGACCGGCTGCGCGGGCCGGCGCGGCTCAAGTCCGACCTGCTGACCGAGGCCCGGCACGGCCTGGAGGACGCCGCCGAGGCGTACCGGGCCAGTGGGCTGCCGGCGGAGGAGGCGGAGCGGCGCGCGGTGGCCGAGTTCGGCGGGCCGGCGCAGCTGCTGCCGGGCTGGCAGGCCGAGTTGGCGGTGGGGGCGCTGCGGGGGTTGTCGCTGCGGGTCGTCGCGCTCGCCGCCCTCCTGGTCGTCGCCGGTGACCTCACCTGGCGGGGCGCCAGTTGGAGCGACGGGCCGCGCCCGCCGGCCGGCTACCTCCTGCTCTCGTCGTCGGTGAACGTCATCTGGGCGAGCGCCCTCGGGCTGGCCGTCATCGGGCTGCTGCTGGTGACGTGGGCCGCCCGGTCGGGCCGACCCGGTCCGGCAGCCCTCACCCGGCTGGTCGGCGGCGGGCTCACGGTTCTGCTCGCGCTCGGGCTGCTCACCGGGGCCGCGCTCTTCGGCTGGTCCATCGGGCTCTGGGACGCGGCGCTCACCTGGCCGCCGATGATCGGCGGGATGGCGGTGGTGTCCGCCGGCTACGTGTGGGTCGGCCGGGCCGCCCGCGGTTGGCTGCACGCCGCGCGCTGACCCGTGCCCGCCTAGACCCCGCTCAGGCCGGGTTGGCCGGTGGCGTCGCGGGGTCGAGGAACCGACCGACCGTCGAGCGGAACTCGTGCCAGCCGGCCCGCTCCCCGGCCAGCGCCCGCCGACCGGTGTCGGTGAGTTCGTACGTCCGCCGCTCCCGACCGTTGACGGTGCTCCACGTGCTGGCGACGTGCCCGGCCCGCTCCAGCCGGCGCAGCGCGGGATAGATGGTGCCGGTCGGCAGGTCGAGGTTGCCCTCGCTGCGGGTGCGCAGCGCCTCGATGATGGCGTAGCCGTGCAGTGCGCCGCTCTCCAGCACCGCGAGGAGCAGGGCGTCGAGATGTCCGTGCAACGCCTGAGCCTTCATGCGTAGCAACGCTACTTGTCGGGCCGCCGGACCGCCAGCGGGGTGCGGCCACCGACGTTCCGGAGCGGACCACTAGGGTATGTGCCCATAGTCACTCGCCGGACGCAGACGCTGGCGGGTGGGCAGCCCGAAGCACACGGAGGTCAGCGTGGCCCGCCAGTCGCCCCAACGGCCCGACGCCGACGAGCCCGAACTCGACGACACCACCGACCCGGTCGAGCCGGAGGAGGCCGACACCGAGCGCGCGTCCGTCGACCGCGCCCTGTGGGACGAGGTCGGCATCGACCCGGTCGAGATCGCCCTGCCCGCCGGCACCGGCTTCACGCTGCGGGCCTACCGGCCGGCGCGGGAGCTGACCCCCACCGACGTGACCGAGCGTGACCAGGACGACCCGTTCCTCGCCCGCCGCCAGGTCATCGAGGAGGAGGACGACGAGACCGTCGTCATCCTCGACGAGGACGTGGCCGAGGAGTTCGCCGAGAGCGACAAGGAGGCCCGCCGCGACGCGGCGGACGACGAGGACGCCAAGGAGGACGAGGAGGCCGCCGACGAGGGGGGCGACGAGGAGGTCCCGATCTTCCTCACCCACCGCGGCCGGCTCCTGCTCTTCAAGACGCCGGAATCGTTGGTCAGTTTCATCCGATCCGGTGCGCCCAACGATCTGTCCCAACTGGACAGCTGGGGAGAACTGTCCGAACGGGTGGAACCGGCCGACATCGCCCCGCTGGACGAGGACACCTACGAGCTCGACCTGGTCGTGGAGAATCTTCGCGGCGGGCACGACACGTGGGATCCCACCCTGCTGATCGCGGCGGGCGAGGTCGCTCGTGACATCTCGTACGCGCTGCGGCTACCCGCCGTGCTCGACATGCTCTCCGCGGGGTCCAGTCTCGACGACCTGGACGACGCGCTGCGGGCCACGGTCAGCGGCGGGATCAGCGGTTTCATGGGTCGGCGCCGCCTCAAGAAAATCGGGGCACAAACCGCAAGTCTCGGTTGGCGCACCATTGTCGGCAAGATCTCTGCGGTCGTGGACTGGCGCGACTGACCCGTACCGGGGAGCATCAGTCTCTGGCAGAGGAAGACCTGTCCCGGGAGGAGGACGACGCTGTGGCGCTCGTGCGCGTGTACTGCGGTCTGGCCTCGGCGGATCCGGGCGACCGACCGGCCTCGGCCGGTTCGACGCTGACGTCCGCTGTGGTCGACGACGCAGGCCGTCTGCTGCATGTCTGCGAGATCAGCGACGAGCCCGCCGGCTACGCCCGGCTGGTCGCGCTGCTCGTGGAGCGGTCGGGCGGGCCGAGCGGTGCGGCGATCGCCGCCGACAGTGACGACCACACGGTCACCTCGCTGCTGAGCGCGGCGGGGCGTCCGTTGGCCATCGCCGACGACGACTCGGTCGACGACTTCGCCGAGCGGTTCGCCGACGACGACTCCCTCGAGGAGATGCAGTCACCTCCCGCCGAGCGGCGTGCCGTGGGCCTGGCCCGCGCGCTGCAGGCCGGCGCGCTCTCCGCGGTGACCCTGCCCGCGCCCCGCGACCTCGCCGGTTTCAAGCAGGTCCTCGCCGCGCACGCCGCGCTGGCCAGCGGCCGGCACTCCGCGGCCGTGGCGCTGCGCGAGGTCCTCCGGGAGCTCTACCCGGCCGCCCTGCGCGCCTACCCCGACCCGGCGGAGCCCGTGCCGCTGGCCGTCCTCGACGCCCTGCCCGAGCCGGGCATGCTCGCCGGCACGGTGGCCCGCGGCCGGGAGGTCGGCGTCGCCGCGGAGGCCATCGCCGCGCACCTCGCGGCGGACGGCATCGCCGACGCGGACGAGATCGATTCGGCGGTGACGGCGCTGCACGTCGCCATCTCCGAGACTCCGCGCCGCGCCACCGTGAACCGCACGCTCACCTCCGCGGTGGCGGAGACCGTGCGGCAGGCGGTGGCCTCGGTCCGGGCCTGCGACGCGGGCTGCGACGCCCTGGTGGGCGCCCTCAGCACCCGGGTCACCACGCCCGCCGCGACGCCCGCACCCGGTCGCCGGGCCGCCGCCCGCCGGGGCGAGCCGGTGGCCGACCTGGCGAGCACCGGCACCGGCCTGCGTGCCGTCCGACCGGGTGCCGCCGAGCCGACCCCCTCCGGTGGCCGGCGCAGCCGACCGGAACCGGTCTCGGGGGGCAGCCCGTCGGCGTCGCCGCAGCCGCTCGGCCCGCCACCGGTCGCGCCCCCGCCCGTCACCCCGCCGCCCGTCGCGCCGGCGCCGATGACCCCGGCGGCGCTCGGCAACCCGCCGGTGTCCGCACCGCCCGGGCGACCCGAGCCGACCCCGAGCCGGGTGGACATGCCGACCAACCGGCCGGTGTCCGCACCGCCGCCGCCACCGCCCGGCATCACACCGATCGCCCCGGCCCAGCGCGGCAACGTGCCTCCCGCCGAGGCGGGTGAGCCGTTCCGGCCCACGCTGACCACCGCGGCCATCAACAGCGCCCGCGCCGAGCGGCAGCGCACGGTGATTCCGCCGCGGCCGAAGACGAACGGCGGCGAGCCGCCCACGGGCGGGTTCAGCGCCACCGACCTGAGCATCCCCGTGCCGTTGCCCCGGCCCGACCAGGAGTCCGCTCCGCCCGGCTCCCGGGCCAACTGGCCGCTGGTCAACAACCCGGAGGACCCGGCCGACAGCTCGGCCAACAACCCGGTCGCCTACTCGTACGGGGGTGGTCGCGGCATCGACGCGCCGACCGACCCCGGGGCGGGCGAGGGTCGGGTCACCCCGCCGTGGCTCGCCGACGACCTGCCCCAGGAGCCTCCGATGCTGCGGCTCGTCGAGCCGCCGCCGCTGGCCGACCGTGCCCTGCGGGACAACTCCACTCCGCCGGCCGACCCGCAGTTGGAGAACCCGCCGCTGCGGCTGGTCGACCGGCCAGACCCGGGCCGCACCGGCCGGGCCGCCCGTTCGGAGCGTCCCGCCGTCGAGCACCGGCCGCCGCCCCCCCTCGAGCACCGGCCGCCGCCGGTGGCGGACGAGGGCGCCGACGGCGACCTGCTGATCTTCGCCCAGGCGAAGTCCGCGTGGTTCGTGGGGCACAACGACGAGGTGGACCTGGACTGGTCGACCACTGCGGACACCGGCTGGCAGGCGGCCGAGCAGGCCGCCCGGCCCGCGGTGGGCGCGGAGACAACGGCCGGGCTGCCCAAGCGGGTGCCCCAGGCCAACCTGGTGCCCGGTTCGCCGCTGCGCGAGGAGCGTCCACTGCGGATCGTCCGGGACGCCGCGAGTCTCGCGGAGAACACCACCGGCTACTTCCGCGGCTGGCGTCGCGGGCAGGAGATCGGCGGCTTCGCGGTCGGCGGCCGGCCGGGCCGGGAGGCGGCCGGTGGCTGGGACTTCAGCCGCGACCACGGCGACCGGGACGACGACCGGGAATACGAGTATCGCTCCGCCGGCTACCGGTCCTGACCGCCGCCACGGACAGCCGAGCCCCTGATTCCCACCCGGTCCACCGGGTCGGGGTCAGGGGCTCGACACTGTGCGGACGAGGCACCGGGAGGGCGCCCACCGCCCCTCAGGCCGCACAAAACGCGGTCTCCCGCCCCACGGACAGGGCCCACCGGCTCGGCGCCCCACACCGCGTCTCCGCCCTCCCCGTCCCGACGCCGCCGCCCGCAGCCGGGGGTGGGGCGGGCGGGGGTGGGCAGCGACAAACGCCCGGTGGCGGCCGAAGCCGCACCGGGCGTTTCGACGGCGCCGGTCAGGCCGGCGCGACCGCGCGAGAGCGACGCATCGTCAGCACGTACTCGACCAGCGAGATCAGCACATGCTTGGTCGACTCCCGGTTACGGGCGTCGCAGGCCACCACCGGCACGTCGCTCGAGATCGCCAGCGCGTCCCGGACGTCCTGCGGGTCGTGGTACTGCATCCCGTCGAAGCAGTTGATGGCCACCAGGTACGGCAGCCGCCGGTGCTCGAAGAAGTCGATCGCCGCGAAGCAGTCGGCCAGCCGCCGGGTGTCCACCAGCACGACGGCGCCGATGGCACCGCGTACCAGCTCGTCCCACATGAACCAGAACCGGGTCTGACCCGGCGTACCGAACAGGTACAGGATCAGATCACGGTCGATGGTGATGCGGCCGAAGTCCATGGCCACCGTGGTCGTCGCCTTGCCCGGCACCTGCCGGGTGTCGTCGACGCCCACGCCGGCGGAGGTCATGATGGCCTCGGTGGTCAGCGGCGTGATCTCCGAGACCGAGCCGACCAGCGTCGTCTTACCGACGCCGAATCCACCGGCGATAACGATCTTCGCCGACGTCACGCGCCCGCTCGGGGTCGGCGGGCGGTGCGACATGTCAGAGCCTGCGAAGTCCACTCAGCACCCTCTCCAGCAGTTCAGTGCCCACCGCGTCGTTCGAGTCGTCCAGGATGGTCGGCTCGTGGACCGCGACCAGGCCGTCCGTCGCCATGTCGGCGATGAGCACCCGGGCCACACCTAGTGGAAGCTGCATCCGCGCCGCGATCTCGGCGAGCGACTGCACGCGTCCGTCACAGAGCGCGGCGATGTACTGGTGCTCGCGGCCCTGACCGCCGTTGCCATTGGCAGCGGCCCGGCCGCGCACCGTCGTCTCGACGAGCGCCTCCAGCGCGATGTCGAGTCGGGGCCGGGTACGACCACGGGTCACGGCGTATGGACGGACCAACGCTCCGGTCGGTTCGTCACGATCGGCCATGTCGCCGCTCACCTCCTTCGCACCCGGCACCGGCTCCATCCGGTGGAGCCCCTCGTGTCGTCGTTGCTGCTCCGCCGACCGTGGTCAGCGGAACCTCAGCCCAGCATTCCCGCGGCCGCGCGCGGCTGCGGGGTCAACGCGTCGCCCACCCGGTCGACGAGCAACGCCATCTCGTAGCCGACCTGCCCGACGTCGCTGCTACGCGCCGCGAGCACCGCGAACGACGAGCCGTCCGAGATGGACATCAGGAACAGGAAGCCATTGTCCATCTCCACGACCGTCTGCAACACCGCGCCTCCCTCGAAGCAGCGGGCCGCACCTTGGGTGAGGCTGACCAGGCCGGAGGCGATCGCCGCGAGCTGGTCGGCCCGGTCACGCGGGAGGTCCCGGGACGCCGCGAGAAGCAGGCCGTCCGCCGAGACGGCGACCGCGTGCGCGACACCGGGTACCCGGTCGGCGAAGTTGGCGAGCAGCCAACCGAGATCCTGCGTACTAGTCATCCTTCTTGCTCCTTCTGCCCGCTCCCGGCCACCGGGCCTGAGCCAGACTGCGAGGATTGCTGCCCTCCCGGAGTCGCCTCCGGGTTGGTCGGGTTGCCATCCGAGGGTTGGGTGCGCCCCCGTTGCACGCCCCGATGGTAGGCCGAGAGCAGGCCGCGGACACTCTCCGGTGTGCGCCGCTGGACCGAGGTGCTGGGCTTCTCGACCGCGCCCGGCACCAGCTGCGCCATCGGCGTACGCTTCGGCAGGCCGGTGGAGGTGGTCCCCTGTACCGGCACGTCGGTGGCGGCCGAGGCGGCCCGCCAGCCGTCGTCGGCGGCGGTCTGCCAGCCGTTGGTCTCCTGCTGAGGCCGGCGGGGCAGGCTCTCCGCGGTCGCGGGACGGCTCCCCCCGTTCACGGTCGAGCCGTTCTGTCGCGGCGCGCCTCCGGCCGTCGGAGTGTCTGCCATCGGTGCGTTACCTGTCGTCCCGGGTGGTGTCTTCTGGACGGCCCGACCGGTGGCGTCGACCGCGGCGAACTGCTGGGTCTGCGCGCTGCTGGCCGCCGCCTGCTGCGGAGCGTTCGCCGTCTGCGCGGCGTTCGCCGCCTCCTCCGACCCCGGCCGGCGGGTGCGGAACCACGCCGACTCGAGCTCCCGGAAGATCGGCAGCTCCATCGTCTCGTCCGCGTACCGCTGCCGGTTCTGCGCCTGCGGCGCCGGGGTGGGCCGGTTCTGGGCCTGCGGCGGGATCGGAGCCGGCGGCGTCGCGGGGGCCGACGGGGCCTCCGCGGCAGGCCGCGACACCCGCGGCAGCTCGGTGGTCATGTCCAGCGCCGCGGCGAGCCGCTCCGGCACCGGCGGGGTCGCCGCGTCCCGGTCCGCACCGGCGACCGGCGGCCAGGCCGGCGGGGCGGCGGGGGCCGGTGCGGCGTACGCCTGGCCGGTGCCCTGCGGCGTCGGGTAGGGCTGCCCCACCGGCGGCGTCGAGTACGGGGTGCCGGACACGGGCGGCGCGGAGTAGGGCTGCGCCGAGACGGGCGGACCGGCGTACGGCGCGGCCGAGCTGGGCGCGCCCGCGTAGGGCGAGGCCGACGTGGGCGGACCGACGTACGGCGACGCCGAGGTCGGCGCACCCGGGTAGGGCGAGGCCGAGGTGGGCGGACCGGCGTACGGCGACGCCGACGTGGGGGCGGCCGAGTACGGCGACGCGGAGACCGGCGGACCCGAGTACGGCTGCGCGGAGACCGGCGAGCCGGAGACCGGCTGCCCGTAGGGGTCCACCTCCGGGCTGCTGGGCAACTGCCGCGGGATCGCCGGCTGCTGGCCGGTGGTCGGCTCGGCGTCGCCGCCGGAGCGCCGCTGGGGCAGCGGGTCGATCGACTGGCCGTTGGTGGGGCGCGGGGTGAACGGGCTCGCGCCGTTGGAGCCGGCGGCGGCCGTGGCACCGGTCAGGTCGGACCAGGCCGGCATGCCACGCGCCGCGCCGGCCGACGCCGGGGTGCCCGCGCCGTTGGGCGAGGCCGGGTCGAACGGACGGCCACCGAGGGTCACCTGGTTGCCGGACTCGCTCTGGCGGACACCCAGCGCGGGCAGCGCGCCGAACGTCGGCACCGGGTTGCCCGCGGGCGGGCCGCCGGCCGGAAGCGCGGGACCGGTCGACGCCGGCAGCGCGGGCGGCTGCTGCCCCCGGCCGGCGAGGGCCCGGGGCACGAGGACCGCGGTGGGCAGCGTGACGTCGGCCACGGTGCCCCGGTCGGTGCCGGGGCGCAGCTCGACGCGTACGCCGTGCCGGGCCGCCAGTCGGGCGACCACGACCAGGCCCATCATCCGGGAGACCGCGACGTCCACCTGCGGCGGCGTCGCGAGCCGCTCGTTGAGCTCGTGCAGCTGGTCGGCGCTGATGCCGATGCCCCGGTCCTCGACGTAGAGCGAGGCGCGGTCGCCGACCCGACGGGCCTCGACCATGACCTGCGAGTCCGGCGGGGAGAACGCGGTGGCGTTGTCGAACAGCTCGGCGACCAGGTGCACCAGGTCGTTGACCGCGTGGGCCGCGATCTCGATGTCCCGGTCGATGATGCCGAACTCGATGCGGGTGTAGTGCTCGACCTCGGACTGGGCGGCGCGCAGCACGTCGATCAGCGCGGCCGGCTCCCGCTGGACGCGGGTCGAGTCGGCGCCGGCGAGCACCAGGAGGTTCTCGTCGTTGCGTCGCATCCGGGTGGCCAGGTGGTCGAGCTGGAAGAGCTCGGCCAGCCGGTCCGGGTCCTCCTCGCCGCGCTCCAGCCGGTCCAGGTGACCGATCAGGCGGTCGACCAGGATCTGGGACCGGCGGGCGAGGTTGACGAACATGGTCGCGACGGAGGCGCGCAGCGCGGCCTGCTCGGCGGCGGTGCGGACGGCCTCCAGGTGGACGGCGTTGAACGCCTCGGTCACCTGGCCGAACTCGTCCTTGCTGCGCACCGGCAGCGGCTCGGCGATCTGGTTGGCCAACTGCACCGGGGAGAGCTGGCCGGTGACCTGCGGGTCACGCAGTCGGGCCACCGCCTGCGGCAGGCCGTACTGGGCGACGGAGAGGGCGCCCTGGCGCAGGTCGCGCAGCGACCGGGCCATCGAGCGGGCGACGAGGTACGCGAAGAGGATGGCCAGCAGCAGCATGCTGAGCAGCAGGCCGGTCTCCAGGAACACCTGGCGCTGCACGTCGGAGCGGAGTTCGTCGGCCTGGCGGACCACGTCGCCGTCGAGCTTCGACTCGACCGTCCGGATCAGCTTGGCGTTGGCGACCATCGCCGAGTCCCACTGGTCGGGCCCGAACGGCGCGTTGGCCATGCTGCCGCTGGTGTTGCCGTTCATCCAGCCGATGTAGGTCTCGGCCTCGCGACGGTCACCACCGGCGACGGTCTGGTCGTGGAAGCGGGCCTCGTCCTCGCTCGCGACCGCCTTGAAGCTCTGCACGGCCTGGTCCTGGCCGGTGCCGCTGGCGATGTACTCGGTGCGCAGGGCCGGGGTGAGCTGCTTCTGGGCCAGCGCCCGGTGCACCACGACACGGCGCAGGGAGAGGAACTCCTTCTCCCGGGCGACCGCGGCGGCGGCGCGCATCCGGTCGCTCAGGTCGTTGTCACCGGCGAGCTGCGTGGACGAGTCGCGGATGGCGAGCAGGTCGGAGATCAGCCCCTCGTAGGACTGCGTGGCGTCGGTCGGCCGCAGCTTGCCGTTGTAGACCTGGCTGCGGATGCCGGGCAGGTCGGTCAGGCTGGTGTCGATCTTGTCGAGCAGCCCTTCGAGGCTGTTCGGCAGGTCCTCCACGTCGGAGCGCTGCTGGAGGTAGGGGGCCTTCGACTGGTCGACCCGGGAGTTGACCCGGCGGTACGCCTCCTGGTACTGCGCTCGCGCCTGCCCCTCGGGGGAGCCGAGCAGCAGCACGGCGGTGGTCCGCTCGTCCTGGAGGGTGTCGATCAGGTCACCCGCGTAGCCCGAGAGGTTGGCCAGGTTGCCGGCCCGGTTGGCATTGTTGAGCGTCTCCAGGTGGCTCACCAGACCATTGGTGCCCACCACGACCGTGGCGATGGTCGGCACGATCATGATGAGACCGAGCTTGGACCAGATCGGCATGTCCCGGAGTCGGCTGGCCGGCCGGCGCAGCCGCGACAGGAAGGAGCCCGCCGTCGTTGGCCGTTTGCTCACGTCACCGCCCTCGCGATCACAGCTTCAGCGCGTTGCCCCGGGCAACGCCCAGCGACCGACCCGGCGGGTCGGACCCCCGAGATTCCATCACGCCGCCCCTCAAAGAGAAAGCCCAGGTTGGTCCACGCCGATGGTGTGATGAGATGTTGATGCAATTTGATAGCAGTCCGTCTGGCCGGAGTCACTGAAGGTAATGAATCACCCGCACCGCGTCGTCCTGCTCGCCGGTCCGTCCGGCTCCGGAAAGTCGTACATAGCGGCGCGAACCGGATTGCCGGTGCTCTGCTTGGACGACTTCTACAAGGACGGCGATGACCCTACGCTGCCGCGACGAAACGGCCAGGTCGACTGGGAGTCACCACTGTCCTGGGATGCGGAAGCGGCCGTGGAAACCATTGCGCGGCTCGCTCGCGAGGGTCAGGCCGATGTGCCGGTTTATGCGATAGGCGCGGACCGTCGGGTGTCCACCCGGCCATTCGACATAGCCGGATCGCCACTTTTTGTGGCCGAAGGGATTTTCGCCGCCGAGATCGTCGCGGAGTGTCGGCGCCGCGGACTCCTCGCCGGGGCGTACGCGCTCCGCCGACCGCGCGGCGCGACCTTCCTGCGCCGCCTCGCCCGCGACCTGGGCGAGCAGCGCAAGGCACCACGGGTGCTGATCCGGCGCGGGCTGCTCCTGCTGCGCACCGAGCCGACGGTGCTGCGCCGGCAGACCGGCCTGGGCGCGGAGGCGGCCCGAGGCCGCGTCGTCCTGCGCCGGGTGGCCGCCCTGCTCGCCGGCCACCCGCACCGGGCGGCGCACCCGAGCGCCCCGCACGGCGAGCCCGGCCACCCGCACCCGCCCGGTCAGTCGTCCAGCAGCACAGCGTAGGCGGGCTTGATCACCTCGTCGATGATCCGCAACCGCTCGTCGAACGGGATGAAGGCGCTCTTCATCGCGTTGATGGTCAGCCACCGCAGCTCAGCCCAGCCGTAGCCGAACGCCTCCACCAGCAGCGCCATCTCCCGCGACATGGAGGTGCCGCTCATCAGCCGGTTGTCGGTGTTCAGCGTCACCCGGAAGCGGAGGTCCCGCAGCAGCCCGATGGGGTGCTCGGCGATCGAGGTGACCGCACCCGTCTGCACGTTCGACGACGGACACAGCTCCAGCGGGATCCGCTTGTCCCGCACGTACGCGGCCAGCCGCCCGAGCACCGGCACCGGGCCGCTGGTGTCGATGTCGTCCACGATCCGTACGCCGTGCCCGAGCCGGTCCGCGCCGCACCACTGGATCGCCTGCCAGATCGACGGCAAGCCGAACGCCTCGCCGGCGTGGATGGTGAAGTGGAAGTTCTCCCGCTGGAGGTACTCGAAGGCGTCCAGGTGCCGGGTCGGCGGGAAGCCCGCCTCGGCCCCGGCGATGTCGAAGCCGACGACACCGCCGTCACGGTGACGCACCGCCAACTCGGCGATCTCCTGCGAGCGGGCCGCGTGCCGCATCGCGGTGAGCAGTGTGCCGACCCGGATGGGGGTGCCCGCGGCGGCGGCCTGGGCGCTGCCCTCGGCGAAACCGGCGAGCACCGCCTCGACCACCTCGTCCAGGGTGAGGTCGCGCTCCAGGTGCTGCTCCGGCGCGAACCGCACCTCGGCGTACACGACCCCGTCGGCGGCCAGGTCGAGGGCGCACTCCGCGGCGACCCGCCGCAGCGCGGACGCGGTCTGCATCACCGCGACCGTGTGCGCGAACGTCTCCAGGTAGCGCTCCAACGAACCCGAGTCGGCCGCATCGACGAACCAGCGCCCGAGGGCGTCCGGGTCGGTGGTCGGCAACTCGTGCCCCACCTCGGCGGCCAGCTCGACGATCGTCGCCGGCCGCAGGCCCCCGTCCAGGTGATCGTGCAGCAGCGCCTTCGGGACCTTGACGATGTCCTCGTACCGGATAGTCGCGACCATGCCCAGACCCTAGTCAGCGACCATGGCCACCGCCGGGAAGGGGCCGCACGTGGCCTACCGTGGACCGGGTGGAGAGCAGCCGCGCGGCGGGCGCCGCGCCGACCGGCCGGGCACCGGAGATGGACGCCCGCATCCTCGACCGGATGCGCTGCCCGGTCTGCGGCGAACCGCTGGCCGAGGCGAGCGCCGGCACCGCCCGCGCGCTGCGCTGCCCCCGCCGGCACAGCTTCGACGTGGCCCGGCAGGGCTACGTCAACCTGCTCGCCGGTCGCGCGCCGCACGTCGGCGACACCGCCGAGATGGTGGCCGCCCGCGCCGACTTCCTGGCCGCCGGTCACTACGACCTGATCTCGGACGCGCTCGCCACCACGGCGGCGGCCGTGACGACACCACCGTCCGGGGCGTACGCCCTGGTGGTGGACGCCGGAGCCGGGACCGGCCGGCACCTCGCGGCGGTGCTCGCGGCGCTGCCGGAGGCCGTCGGGCTGGCGCTGGACGTCTCGAAGCCGGCGCTGCGCCGGGCCGCCCGGGCCCACCCGAGGGCGGCGGCGGCCCTCGCCGACACCTGGCAGCGGCTGCCGCTCGCCGACGGCGCGGCGCGGCTGCTGCTGAACGTGTTCGCACCGCGCAACGGCGCGGAGTTCCACCGGGTGCTGGACCCGGCGGGGGCGCTGCTCGTGGTCACCCCCGCCGACGAGCACCTCGCGGAACTGGTCGGCCCGCTCGGGCTGCTGCGGGTCGACCCGGCCAAGGAGGACCGCGTGGTGGGCAGCCTCGGGCAGCACTTCACCCGGACCGACGAGACTGTGCACCGGCGCGCGTTGACGCTGACCGCGCCGGAGGTGGCCACGCTGGTGGGCATGGGCCCGAGCGCGTGGCACACCGACCCGGCCGGGCTGGCCGCCCGGATCGGCGGGCTCGCCGAACCGGTCCGGGTCACCGCGGCGGTCCGGCTCGCGGTGTGGCGTCCGCTGCCGCGCTGACCGCTCAGGTGGAGAGGTCGACCTCTTCCCAGCCGGGCGGCTCGTCGTGGTACGGCCCGCGCAGGATCACCGCCCACTCCAACGCCCAGCGGCGCTGGCCGATCGCGTTCGCGTCGACCAGCCCGGGCAGGGTCCGGCCGTGCCGCTCCATCTCCAGGTAGGCCCAGTCCAGGCAGTAGTGCAGGTCGAGCAGCGCGGCGGCGTCGGCGGGGTGCTGCGGGGCGGTGAGGATGCGGGACCGCCACTGCGCGAAGGTCTCCCCGCCGGCGATGTGCGGCATCCGCTCCACCAGCCGCTCGTCCACCGGCAGCGTCGGATCCAGCACCTTGGTGAGGCCCAGCACCCAGGCGAGCGAGAAGAGCGCGTCGTGGTGCAGCACGAACGAGCGGTGGTCGCCCTTGCTGCCGGTCACGAACTGCCACTCGGGCGGGGTGACCATCTCGACCAGGTGCGAGGAGAGCAGCCAGCCCATCGCGGCCTGCGGCGGCATCCCGAAGCACCGGGCGAGGATCAGGTGCAGCACCGCGATCCGCGCCTCGATCTCCACCGTCGGACGCAAGTCGATCTGGTCGCCTGGTTCCCAGACGAGCGGGAACTGCGGCGGGGGCAGCGGCAGGCCCAGCCGGGACAGCTCGTCCAGGCTCGCCTCACGCACCTCACGCGGGTCGGGGGCAGGTACGGTCACGGCGATTCCCTTGCTCAGAACGGCTCAGCGCCGGTTGTCCCCCCTGGCCAGGCAGAATAGCCGCCCGAGGTGACGGGCACCACGCCGCCCCGCCCGCCGGCCGACTCAGCCGATCCGCTCGATCACCAACGGGGTCGCGGCGGGCGCGGCCGACGAGAGGCGCACCGCCGTCGCGGCCTCGGCCAGCGCCGCCGGGAGCAGGTCGGCCCGCTCCGCCCGCAGCTCGTAGAGGGGCTCACCGGCCCGCACCGGGTCACCGGGCCGCTTGTGCAGCACCACCCCGGCCGGAACGCTCACCGGGTCCTCCTTGCGGGCCCGCCCGGCGCCGAGTCGCCACGCGGCCACCCCCATGGCGTACGCGTCGACCGACGCCACGAAACCGTCGGCCGGCGCGGTCACCACCTCCACCTCGTTCGCGGTCGGCATCGGCGCGTCCGGGTCGCCGCCCTGGGCGCGGATCATCGCCCGCCACGAGTCCATCGCGCGGCCGTCGCGCAGCGCGGCCGCCGGGTCGGCGTCCGGCAGGCCGGCCGCGTCGAGCATCTCCCGGGCCAGCGCCAGGGTCAGCTCGACCACGTCGGCGGGGCCGCCCCCGGCCAGCACCTCGACCGACTCGGTCACCTCGACGCCGTTGCCGATGGCGAGGCCGAGCGGCGTGGACATGTCGGTGAGCAGAGCGACCGTACGCACGCCGTGCGCCCCGCCCAACTCGACCATCGTCCGGGCCAGCTCACGGGCGTGCTCGACGGACTTCATGAACGCGCCGGAGCCCACCTTCACGTCGAGCACCAGCGCCCCGGTGCCCTCGGCGATCTTCTTGCTCATGATCGAGCTGGCGATCAGCGGGATCGCCTCGACGGTGCCGGTCACGTCGCGCAGCGCGTACAGCTTGCGGTCGGCGGGGGCGAGGCCGGTGCCGGCGGCGCAGATCACCGCCCCGACGTCCCGGAGCTGACCGATGAACTCGTCGTTGGTGAGGGCCGCCCGCCAGCCGGGGATCGATTCGAGCTTGTCCAGCGTGCCGCCGGTGTGCCCGAGACCGCGCCCGCTCAGCTGTGGCACGGCGGCGCCGCAGGCGGCCACCAGCGGGGTGAGCGGCAACGTGATCTTGTCGCCGACGCCGCCCGTCGAGTGTTTGTCCACCGTCGGCCGATCGACGGCCGACAGGTCCAGGCGCTCACCGCTGGCGATCATCGCGGCGGTCCACCGGGCGATCTCCGGAGCGGTCATGCCGCGCAGCAGGATCGCCATGGCCAGCGCGGACATCTGCTCGTCGGCCACCACGCCCCGGGTGTACGCGTCGACCACCCAGTCGATCTGCGCGTCCGACAGCACGCCCCCGTCGCGCTTGGCCCGAATGACGTCAACCGCCGTGAAAGCACCACTCATCAGAAGATCTCTTTCCAGTCGTCGCAGATACCGGCCGACGGCGCCCAGGTCCTGGTGACCGCCGCCGCCGTAACCGATCCGCGGTCGATGACCACGACGGGCCGGGGCCGACCGCGCCCGGCGCAGGGATCAAGCCTGACCGCCCGAAGCCGGGCGCGGTCGGCCCCGGCCTGAAGCCCAACCACCGAGCCCGGCCGGAAAGCCCAACCACTATCGAGAGCCGGACCACCGAACAGGGATCTCCAACGGCGGCTCACCCTCGCCGGCCCAGTAGATGGTGCCGGCCTCGTCGACCACCACCACCCGGGGCGTACGTGCCAACCCCCAGGTGATCGCCTCCGCCGGGTCGTCCCAGCTCGGCCCCTCCTCCAGCACGCCGGTCTCGGCGTCGGCGGTGTCCCCGGCGGACCGCTCCCAGTACGCCGTCCAGACCTGCTGGCCGGCGGAGAGGTCCGGGTGGACGAAGACCGTGCCGCGGCCCCGCCAGGAGGCCAGCCGCTCCGGCACCACGGGCAGCGGCGTCTCACCGGTCACCGCCTCCAGGTCCTCGACCCCGAAGGCGTGCGGCAGCAGCTCCGCCATCCGCAGCGGGCGCTCCTTCGCCTCGATCAGGCACTCCGGCCCGCCGTTCTCCCAGAGCAGCTGCCGGCACCGGCCGCACGGCATCAGCGGCTCGCCGGTCGCGTCCACACAGGAGAGGGCGACGATCCGGCCGCCGCCGGTGGCGTGCAGTGCGGAGACCACGCCGCACTCGGCGCAGAGGACCACGCCGTAGGCGGCGTTCTCCACGTTGCAGCCGACCACCACCCGGCCGTCGTCGACCAGGGCGGCCGCCCCGACGGGGAACTTCGAGTACGGCACGTACGCGTGCCGCATCACCTCGGTGGCCGCGGCGCGCAGCTGCGCCCAGTCGATCTCCATGTGGTGCTCTCCCTGTCAGCCCTTGATGTACGGCTTGCCGTCCGCGGCCGGCGCGCGCACCTTGCCGACCAGACCGGCCACGGCCAGGATCGTCGCCAGGTAGGGCAGCATGGCGAGGAACTGGCTGGGGATCACGCTGTTGATCGCGCCCAGGTAGGTGGCGAGCTGGTCGGCGAAGCCGAAGAAGAGCGCGGCGAGCAGCGCGCCGACCGGGTTCCACCGGCCGAAGATCAGCGCGGCCAGCGCGATGAAGCCCTTGCCGCCGATCATGTTCTTGGTGAAGGAGAAGAGCGCCAGCGTGTACGAGGCGCCGCCGATACCGGCGACCACACCGGCCAGCAGCACGTTGCGGTAGCGCAGCCCGAGCACCCGGACTCCGAGGGTGTCGGCCGCGGTGGGGTGCTCGCCGACCGACCGGGTCCGCAGACCCCACCGGGTGCGGAACAGCGCGATGTGGATCACCAGCACCAGCAGCAGGCCGACGTAGAGGAAGATGTTGCCGCGGAACAGCGCCGGCCCGAGCACCGGGATGTCCTTGAGCAGCGGGATCTCCCAGTTGCTGAACCGGGGGGCGCTGTTGTACTTCTGCGCGTCGGTCTGCATCAGCCGCTCGTAGAGGAAGCCGGTGACGCCCACCGCGAGCAGGTTCAGCACGATGCCCATGACGACCTGGTCGACCAGGTAGCGGATCGAGAAGATCGCCAGCAGCAGCGAGATCAGGGCGCCGCCGATCGCGGCGGCGACCAGGCCCACCCAGACGTTGCCGGAGATGCTGCCGAAGAGCGCGCCGCTGAAGGCACCCATCAGCAGCTGACCCTCGATGGCCACGTTGACCACGCCGGAGCGTTCGCACAGCACACCGGCGAGCGCACCGAAGATCAGCGGCAGCGCCAGGATGAAGGTGCCCCGGAGGATGTTGACCAGGGGCATGAAGTTCTGGCCGGTCGGCGCGGCGGAGACCTGCCAGCAGAGGAACGACAGCACGAACGCGACCAGCCCGACACCGAGCACCGGCAGGAACCAGCGCTTCGGCAGCCCGGCGAGCAGCGCCACGCCGGCGGCGAGCGCGATGGCCCCGAACAGGATGGCGCCGGTGGTGCCGTTGATGGACAACGCGGCGCCGGCCGCGTCCTCGCTGAGCGTGAACCGGGCCTGCTGGTCGGTGGCGAGCGCGCCGAACAGCACCGCGGCCAGCAGGCCGAGCACCACGAGCACGAGGCCGACCTTGCGGTTACGGGTCCAGAAGCCCTCGTTGACGGGGGCGACCGCGACGTCGGGGACAGCCATGGTCGACATGCGTTACCAGCCCTTCGCCAGGCTCGTCTGCAACCGGGCGGCCCGTGCGGCCCGGAGCTGGAAGATCGCCTTCACCAGGGCGGGCGCGGCGATGAAGATGACGATCAGCGCCTGGAGCACGGTGACCAGCTCCAGCGAGATCCCGGAGTATGACTGCATCCGGTTGCCGCCCGCCTGCAGGGCGCCGAAGAGCAGCGCGGCGAGCGCGACGCCCCACGGTTTCACCCGGCCGAGCAGGGCCACCAGGATGCCGTCGAAGCCGATCTGGGCCACGACCAGCGGGGTGAGCGCGCTGGCGGTGGAGCCGAGCACCATGTTGGAGCCGCCCAGGCCGGCCAGCATCCCGGCGAAGACCATGATCAGGATGAACGTCCGAGTGACGCTGATGCCGGCCGTCCGCGCGGCGTCGGGGTTGGCGCCGACGGCGCGCAGCTCGAAGCCGAGGGTGGACCGGTTGAGCAGCCACGCCACCGCCCAGGTGGCCAGCACCGCGATCAGGATGCCGGCGTGCACCCGCAGGTTGTCGCCGAGCAGCCGCGGCAGCTGCGCCGACGGGTCCACGGGCTTGCTGATCGCGTCGGTACGGTTCGGGTCCTGCACGCCGCCCTGCACGATCAGCCAGGTCAGGAAGTACGTGGCGACGTAGTTGAGCATGATCGTGATGATCACCTCGTGGGCACCGGTACGCGCCTTGAGGATGCCCGGGACGAAGCCCCAGATCGCACCGCCGAGTGCGCCGGCGAGCACCGCGACGAGCAGGTGCAGGCCGGGCGGCAGCGGCAGCAGGAAGCCGGCCAGCGCGGCCAGGATGACGCCGATGGTGGCCTGGCCCTGGGCGCCGATGTTGAACAGACCGCCCCGGAAGGCCAGCGCCACCGACAGGCCGGTGAAGACCAGCGGCGCCGTGTAGGTGAGCGTCTCGGAGATCGGCGCGAGCACGGCCTGCCAGCTGTTGTCGCCGTTCAGCCAGCCGGTGAACGCCTCGGGGTCGAAGACCGAGCCCTTGAACAGGTTCGCGTACGCCTCGCTGACCAGCGTCCAGCTGGCGTTGAACGCGTCCGACGGGCGGGCGGTGATGTACGAGTAGGTCGACAGCACCTCGGGATCCGAGATGATCATCAGGATCGCGCCGACCACGATCGCCAGCACCAGAGACAGCAGCGTGACCGTGAAGGTGTTGGCGGCCCAGAGGTTGTCCAGGAACAGCCGACCGAGGCTGGGCCCGGGCTCCGGAGCGCCGGCCTGGCCCCCGGTCGCCGTCCCGGCCTGCGGGCGGGTCGCCGTCTCGGCCTGCTCGGTGTTGTCGAGCGCGTTCCGTGCCGCCTGCGCCTCGCTCGCCGGCTCCTTGTCCGGGGAGCCCGACTGCGGAGTGGGGTTCATGCCTCGTCCTCGCTACCAGGGCTGTCGTCGCTCGCCGCACCGCCGTCGGCCGCGGCGTCCGGCGTGATGCCGGCCATCAGCAGGCCGATCTCCTCGCGGGGGGTGTCCGGGCCGACGATGCCGATGACGCGTCCGCGGTACATGACCGCGATCCGGTCGGCGAGCCCGATCACCTCGTCCAGCTCGCTGGAGACGACCAGGACGGCGGTGCCGATGTCGCGCTCGTGGATGACCCGGCTGTGGATGAACTCGATCGACCCGACATCCACGCCGCGGGTCGGTTGGGCGGCGATGAAGAGCTTCAGCGGCCGGGAGAGCTCCCGGGCCACGATCACCTTCTGCTGGTTACCGCCGGAGAGGGTGCCCACGGGCGCGTCGGCCGAGGAGGTACGCACGTCGAACTGCGCGATCCGCTCCTTCGCCGAGGCGGCGATGGCGTCCGGCTTCAGCGCGAGCCCACCGCCGAACGGCGGCCGGTCGTAGATGTCCAGCACCAGGTTCTCCGCGACGCTGAACTCCTTGACGAGGCCGTCGACGCTGCGGTCCTCGGGCACGTAGCCGACACCGGCGCGGAGCACCTTCTTGGTCGACCAGCCGTCGATCCGGTCGCCGTCGAGGGCGACCGACCCGGCGAGCACCGGCCGCAGGCCCATGATCGCCTCGATCAGCTCGGTCTGACCGTTGCCCTGCACGCCCGCGATGCCGAGCACCTCGCCGGCGCGTACGGTCAGGTCGATGCCGTCGACCGCGCGGACCTGCCGGTCGTCGTCGACGACCAGCCCGGTCACTTCGAGCACCGGCTTGCCGGGCTTCGACTGGGCCTTCTCCACCGTGAGCCGGACGTTACGGCCGACCATGAGCGCGGCCAGCTCGTCCCGGCTGGCGTCGGGGGACGCGGTGCCGACGGTCTTCCCACGCCGGATGACGGTGATCCGGTCGGCGATGGCCTTGACCTCGCCGAGCTTGTGGGTGATGAAGACGATCGACTTGCCCGCGGCCTTGAGCGACCGCATGACGGCCAGCAGTTCCTCGGTCTCCTGGGGCGTGAGCACGGCGGTCGGCTCGTCCAGGATGAGCAGGTCGACGTCGCGGGTGAGCGCCTTGATGATCTCCACCCGCTGCTGGATGCCGACCGGCAGGTCCTCGATCACCGCGTCCGGGTCGACCCGTAGGTTGTAGCGCTCGGAGACCTCGACGACCTGGCGACGGGCGCGTCGCCGGTCCAGGAACCCGGTGATGCCGCCGCGCACCTGCTCGGCGCCGAGCATGATGTTCTCGGTCACCGTGAAGACGGGCACCAGCATGAAGTGCTGGTGCACCATGCCGATCCCGGCGGCGATCGCGTCGGACGGGCCCCGCAGCCTCAACGCCTTGCCGTCGACCAGGATCTCACCCTCGTCGGGCTGGTAGAGCCCGTAGAGCACGTTCATCAGGGTCGACTTGCCCGCGCCGTTCTCGCCGAGCAGGGCGTGGATCTCTCCAGGCTCCACCGTCAGGTCGATGTGATCGTTGGCGACCAGGTCACCGAACCTCTTGGTGATGCCGCGCAGTTCGAGTCTCAGCGCAACCTCCCGGAGTGCGAGCGATGGTGCAGCGTAGCTGCCGGTCGACCCGGCCACAGGCCGGGCGGGTCCCCGTGGTGCGCGATCGGCCGCTCCCGCCCGTCGGGGTGGTGCCCCCGCCGGGCCGGAGCGGCCGGATCGGTCGTGCCTGTTGCCGCCGGCCCTCCGATGATCTCACCGGTGGGGCCGGTCGGTCGTCACTTGGTCGGCTGGGCCTTCGAAGTGACGGTGATGGTGCCGGCGGCGATGTCCGCCTTGATCTTCTCGACCTCGGCCTTGAGCTCGGCCGGGACCTTGCTCTCGAACTCGTTGTACGGGGCGATCGAGACGCCGGTGTTGGCCAGCGTGCCGACGAAGCCCGGGCTCGCCTGGAGCTTCTGGCCACCGGCGGCGGTCAGCGCGGCCTCCTTGACGGCCTCCGGGATGTTCTTGACCACGGTGGTCAGGATCGCGGAGCAGTCCGGGGTGCTCTTGCAGCCGTCGACATCCACCCAGATGGTGCTGTACTTGCCGCCCGAGGCCTTCGCCGCGGAGGTGGTGCCGAGGCCGGAGCCGCCGGCGACCGGCATGATGATGTCCGCGCCCTGGGCGACCAGCGCGTCGGAGACCTTCTTGCCCTCGTCCTGCTTGTCGAAGGCGTTGGCGAAGGAGCCCTTCTGGGTCTCCTTGTTCCAGCCCAGGGCCTGCACGTTCTTGCCCTTGGTCTGGTTGTAGTACGCGACGCCGTCGACGAACCCGTCCATGAAGATCGTCACCGGCGGGATCGGCAGACCACCGTAGGTGCCGACCTTGCCGCTCTTGCTCATCCCGGCGGCGAGGTAGCCGGCCTGGAACGCGGCCTGCGCGGTGTCGAACTGCATCGGGTAGACGTTGGCGTCACCCGGGTTGGCGTCGACGATCGCGAACTGCTGGTTCGGGTTCGCCTTGGCGATCTTCGAGGTCGCGTTGGCCATGAGGCCACCGACAGCCAGGATGAAGTCGCACTTCTGGTTGACGAACTGCGTCAGGTTCGGCTCGTAGTCCGCCTCGGCCTTCGACGCGACGTACTTGATGTCGATGTTGTCGTTGGCCGCCTTGGCGTCCTTCAGACCCTGCCACGCCGAGGTGTTGAACGACTTGTCGTCGATGCCGCCGACATCGGTCACCATGCAGGCGCTGAACTTCTTGCCGCCGTCGCCGGCGCCGTTGTTCTCATCAGGCGCCTCGCCACACGCGGCGGCGGCGCCGAGCACGAGCCCACCCGCCGCCACGATCGAGGCGATCCGCATCCCACGCACCGAGCGCAAGACGTCTCCTTCCCATTGCACACCGCGCCCTTGTTGCGGTGGCAGCCCTTGAGCCGGCCTGCGCTTGCCGCCGGCGTCCCACGTTACGGACGGGAGCGTACGCCCGCGTCCACCCACCGGCCGCCAATCGTGCACGACTGTTGGATGCCCGTTACCCCTACGTAACCCTTGGGTGGGGCAAATCACTCTTCGTGCTTGTAGAGGTGCGTGCCGGCGTTAGGAAAGTCCGTTTCACCGGCCGTTCCGCGCACTTCCGGCGTTACCGCCAGAAGACCGCAACTGCCGCGTTGACCAGGGTCAACCCTACGATGGCGAGGAAGTGTCCGCGGTTGACCTCGGCCCGCTTCCGCGAGAAGAAGACCATGACGAAGATCAGCACCGCGATGACGAACTTGGTAACAAGTTTCGCGGGTGCCGGCTCGTCCCCGTCGCGCAGCGGCGCGGAGAGCCCGATACCGGTCAGCAACTGGATCGCGGCGCCCCAGAGCATGGCCGCGTTGATCCGCAGCCGGCCGCTGACGTACTGGGCGATGGAACCGCCCAGGAGCAACGCGAACCCGATCAGATGGACGTAGAGAAGGATCAGCCTCAGTGCTTCCACGCGCCCCATCCTCCCCCATCAACGACACTTTGTAGTAGGGGGTGCCACGGCCCGCCGACAACCGCGACCGGACCGTTACGGTGCGGGACCGGTCGGCCGGCCCCCTCGCAGAGCGGGCGGCATCGCTCAAGCGAGGCGCCAGAGCTGGAGGGTCGGGCCGTCCCCGGGGAGGGTCACCGTGCCGTCCGGGTCGGGGCGCAGCGCGGCGGCGCCGCCGTACAGGTTCTCGCCGGAGCGGAGTCCGGTCAGCCGCAGCGGCGCGGCGGTGGCCCGGCGGGCCAGCACCAGCACCGCCCCCGCCGGTGACTCGCGCAGGAACACCAGGCCGTCCGGGTCGTGGTGCAGCCAGCGCAGCCCGCCGTGCCGCAGCGCGGGCTCGCTCCGCCGCAGGGCCAGCAGCGCCCGGTACGCGGCGAAGGTGCCCTCGTCCCAGGTCTCGGGCCGGTGCCACGGCATGGGCGTACGGGAATCCTCGCCGTTGGCGCCGGTGAGACCGAGCTCGTCCCCCGCGAAGATCATCGGGATGCCGGGCATGGTGGCGAGCAGGCCCACCGCCACCTCCTGCCGCGCGGCGTCCCCGACCACCGTGCGGATCCGGGCCGAGTCGTGCGACCCGAGCAGCTGCCAGGAGTGGGTGTACGCCCGCCACGACACGAGCGAGCGGTAGGCGTTCAGGGTGGCGAGCATCGAGCCGGCGTCCCGGGACCGGACGCCGCCGGGCGTGCCCAGGAAGTTGGGCACCGGCTGCTCCCCCTGCCGCAGCCACGACCAGAGCGGGTCGGTGAATCCGACGTAGTTCATGGTGCCGTGCCAGCCGTCGCGGTCCAGGTCACCGGTGTGGTCATGGCCGTGTTCGGCCATCAGCAGCCCGTCGGCGCGGGTCTCGGCGACCACGGCCCGCAGCAGCGCCGCCACCTCGTGGGTGTACGCGTCGGCACCCCGCCGGCCGGTCATGTTCGCCACGTCCACCCGCCACCCGTCCAGCCCGTACGGCTCGCGCAGCCAGCGACGCAGCACGGAGTCCGGCGCGGTGGCGAACCGGCGGCGCAGCTCCGCGCTGCCCCAGTTCAGCTTCGGCAGCGACGTCACCCCGTTCCAGGACTCGTAGCAGCCGGTCGCGTCGTCGAAGTAGTACAGCTCGCGCTCCGCCGCGCCCACATCGCCGGCGGCGGCGGTGAACCACCGGTGGGCGTCGCCGGTGTGGTTGCTGGTGATGTCGCCGAGCAGCCGCCACCCACGGGCGTGCACCGCGTCGGCGAGCCGGGCCAGCGCGGCGTCCCCGCCCAGCAGCGGGTCGACGGTGTCGAAGCCGGCCGCGTCGTACCGGTGGTTGGAGCGGGCCGGGAAGATCGGCGTCAGGTAGACGGTGTTGACCCCGAGCCGGTCCAGGTGGTCCAGCCGCTCGGTGATCCCGTCGAGGTCACCGCCGTAGAACTGGTGCGGCGTCTCCGGGCCGCGTCCCACCACGGGCGTGTCCCAGTCGCACGGGATCGCCCAGTCCGGCAGCGCGCGGCCCTTCGCCTCCGCGGAGCGGGCGAACCGGTCCGGGAAGATCTGGTAGATCACCGCGTCCCGGGCCCAGGCCGGCGGCGGCGCGTGGCTGACCAGCTTGAAGTCGCCGTGGTCCGGCACGTCGTGGTCGACCGACCCGGCGGCGTTGAGCCAGCGGTGGCCGTGCCGGCCGGTGAGCAGGAACCGGTAGTTGCTGACCGGGTTGCGCACCCGCACCGGCGCCCGCCACCACACCTCCCCGTCGTCGACCCGGTCCACCACCGCTTCCGCGAAGCGGGGCTCACCGTCCCCGGTGGTCCGTACGTGCACCTGGCGGACGTCCGCGTCGACCGGCGTCCGGACGAACACGTCGACGGTGTCCCCGAGCGCGGGCTCCTGCTCGGGGACGTACAGGGCGGACCCGTCGTGGTGCGGGCTCCGGCTCATCCCTTCACCGCGCCGGCGGTGAGGCCGGAGACGATGTAGCGCTGGAGCAGCTGGAACACCAGCACCGTGGGGATCGCGGTGAGCAGGGTGCCGGCCGCGAAGATGCCGAAGTTGTTGTTCCGCTCGTCGCCCTGCAACAGGCCGAACATGCCGACCGCGAGGGTCTTCGACTCGGCGTCGGTCAGGAACACGTTCGCCATCAGGAACTCGTTGATGGTGCCGATGAAGGCGAGCAGGCCGGTCACCGCGATGATCGGCGCCACCAGCGGCAGCATGATGCGGACGAAGACCTGGGCGTGCGTGGCGCCGTCCATCGTGGCCGACTCGTCGAGTTCCCGAGGCAGGGTGTCGAAGAAGCCCTTCATGAGCCAGGTGTTCACACCCAGCGCGCCGCCCATGTAGAGCAGGAACAGGCCCCACGGCGTGTTGAAGCCGACCGCCGGCCACAGGTCGGTGACCGTGGTGAAGATCAGGAAGATCGCCACGATCGCCAGGAACTGCGGGAACATCTGGATCAGCAGCAGCGACAGCAGCCCGACCCGGCGGCCGCGGAACCGCATCCGGGAGAAGGCGTACGCGGCGAGAGCCGACAGGGCGATCGACGCGAACGAGGCCAGCCCGGCGATGAGCAACGAGTTGAGGAACCACCACTCGAAGGCGGTCCGCTCGAACAGCTCGCCGAAGTTGCCGAACGAGACTCCCCCGGTCGGCAGCAGCGACGTCGACGAGAGCGTCCCCAGCGGGTTGAGCGCGGCCGAGAGGACGAACACGATCGGGAAGAGGCTGAACAGCACGGCGAGCACGGCGACCACGTGCCGCCAGCCCACCCGCGCGAACCCGCGCTTCCTCCGCCGGCCGGCGGACCGGTCGACCGGCGGGGAGCCGGCCACCCCGTCGCCGGCGGTGGCCCCGGTGAGCGTGGTCATGCGTACACCTCCTCCTGCTTGCGGGTGCGCCGGAAACTGATCGCCGAGACGACCGCGACGATCGTGAAGATGAAGAGCGAGATGGCGGCGGCGAAACCGAACTCGGCGCCCTGCCCACCGAACGCCAGCCGGTAGGTGTAGGTGATGAGCAGGTCCGTCGCGCCGTTGGTCGAGTTGTCGGCCGGGAACGGCGCGCCCTCCGTGGTCAGGTAGATCGCGTTGAAGTTGTTGAAGTTGTACGCGAACGACGAGATCAACAGCGGGGAGAGCGCGATCAGCAGCAGCGGCAGGGTGACCGACCGGAACGACTGCCACGGCGAGGCGCCGTCCACCGAGGTCGCCTCGGTCAGCTCCCGCGGGATGGCCTGGAGCGCGCCGGTGGCCACCAGGAACATGTACGGGTAACCCAGCCACAGCTGCACCAGCAGGACGGCCGCGCGGGCCGACCACTCCTGCCCGAACCAGTTCACTCCGAGCCCGAACAGGTTGTTGATCAGCCCGAAGTCGGTGTTGAACATGTCCCGCCAGACCAGCAGCATCGCGAACGACGGCATGGCGTACGGCAGGATCAGCAGCACCCGGTAGAGGTTGGTGCCGCGCATCCGGGGCGAGTGCAGCGCGAGCGCCACGAACGTACCCAGGAGGAACGTGCCGCCGGTCGAACCGATGGCGAAGGCGAAGTTCCAGACGAGCGTGCCGAGGAACGGCCCGGAGATGTGCGAGTCGGTGAGCACGCGGGTGAAGTTGCGCAGCCCGACGCCGACCTTCCAGCCCTGCGCCAGCCGATCGCCGTCGTCGGCCACGAACGAGCCGGTGGACTCGTCCGCGGTCCAGGTCCGGCCGGTCTCGGTGTCCCGGACGCAGTCGCATCCGGCGTCGTACGCCCGGACCGCCGTGCCCTCGTAGGCCCGGGACAGGCCGGCGGAGCGCAGGGCGCCGCCGGAGGTCGGCACGACCAGGTCGGTGATCTCCTGGCTGCGGGCGCTGGCCTGCCCGAAGTTCAGCACGG
Organism: Micromonospora sp. NPDC049366; assembly: GCF_044466625.1. Classification (NCBI taxonomy): domain Bacteria; kingdom Bacillati; phylum Actinomycetota; class Actinomycetes; order Micromonosporales; family Micromonosporaceae; genus Micromonospora; species Micromonospora sp. NPDC049366. The sequence continues at coordinate 56,173 of NZ_JBITMV010000012.1, read as the reverse complement.
TGTAGCCGTCGGCGGCGGTGACCTTGCCGCCCGCCGCGACGGTGACCGCGCCCGGGTCGAGTCGGCGCAGCCCGTCGGCGTCGCCGGCCGAGACGGTCCCGGTCGCGGGGTCGGTGACGAGGAAGACCAGCGGGCCGGTGGCGGGGTCGCCCTCGGTGGCGACGGAGAGGGCGTACTCGGTGGAGCCGGGTACCTGCTTCACCGACGCGGTCTGGATCGCGACGATCGCGTCCTGCTTGCTGCCGCGGTGTCCGTCGCCGAAGTTCGTGAAGGCGGTGCTCGCCGTGTAGAGCACCGGGAAGATCTGGAAGGCGATCAGGAACAGCGTGCCCGGCACCAGGTACTTGGCGGGGACGTGCCGGCGACCGAGATAGAGGTGGAACAGCCCGGCGGTGGTGGCGGCCAGCAGCGCCAGCCCCACCCACTGCTCCGCCTCGATCAGCGGGAAGGCCGCCCAGATCGCGACCCCGGCCACGAGGCCGAGCAGGACCACCTTGACGCCGAGGCCGGTCAGGGTGATCGGCGCGTTCGCACGCGCGGTACGACTCCTCGCCGGCCGGGTGTCGACCGGCTCCCGGCCCGGGGTCCGCGTGGACCCCGGGCCGGACAGCGACGTGCTCATTACTTGATCTGCCCCGCGATGGTCTGGCCCGCGGAGGTGATGGTCCTGGTCGGGTCGGCGCCGCCGATGACGGCCGCCTCCGCCTTGCCGAACGGGTCCCAGATCGCGGCCATCGCCGGGATCGCCGGGAGGACCTGACCGTTCTTGCCGGCCTCGGTGAACTTGGCCAGGTCCGGGTCGCTGCCCTTGACCTGGTCCAGCGCCGCGGTCAGCGCCGGCGGGCGGGGCTCGGCCTGGTACAGCGCCACGGCGAGGTCCGGGGTGGTCACGTAGTTGGTGACGAACTCCTGGGCGAGGGCCTTGTTCTTGCCCTTCGACGCGACGTAGAACGCCTGGACGCCGACGAAGGGCTGCGCCTCCTTGCCACCGGCGAAGCCGGGGATCGGGGAGATGTCGTACGTGATGCCGGCCTTCTTGACGTCCGCGACGGCCCACGGGCCGGACACCAGGAACGCGCACTTCTTGGCGGTGAAGGTGGCGGTCGAGTTCTCCGGGGTGATGGAGCGCTTCAGCGCGCCCTCGCCCTTCTCACCGAGCGCGCCGATCTTCTTGAACGCCTCGATCGACTCCGGCTTGCCCACGCCCAGGTCCTTGGGGTCGTAGTCGCCGTTGGCGGCGGTGCCGAACAGGTAGCCGCCGGCCGAGGTGTAGAGCGGGTAGATGTGGTAGGCGTCGCCGTTCTGGCCGGACTGGAGGCACAGGATCTCGCTGGCCTTCTTGTCCGCCTTGAGCTTCTTGCCGGCGGCCACCAGGTCCTCGATGGTCTTCGGCGCCTCGGGGGCCAGCGCGGTGTTGCGGATCAGCGCGAGGTTCTCCATCGCGTACGGCACGCCGTAGAGCTGGCCGTTGAACGTGACCGCCTTGACCGCGGTCTCGTTGAACGCGCTCTTCTGCTCGGCGCCGAGCTGGACCGGGTCGATGGCGCCGTTCTGCACCAGGTTGCCGATCCAGTCGTGCGCGCCGACCACCACGTCCGGGCCGCTGCCCTGCTGGGAGGCGGTCACGAAGTTGGTCTGCAGGTCCTTGGAGACGGCCTGCACCTCGACGGTGACGCCGTTGTCCTGGCCGAACTTCTCGGCGAACGGCTTGAGGGCAGCGGTCCGCTTGTCGTCGGCCCAGATCACCAGCTTGCCGCCGGCGGCCTTGGGGGATTCCTTCGTGGCCGGTTCGTCGCCGCCGCCACCGCAGCCCGAGGCGGCGAGCGCCAGGGCGAAGACGGCGACCACACCCGCGGTACGGATGCGCATCGGTACTCCTGTCGTCATGGCGGGTCCGCCGGGGGACGGGCCCGCCAGGGGGAACCTCTGGAAGTTCTTGCCAACCGGCGCGCCGACGGCGCGCCGCAGCTCTCGCCTGTTGCGGGGACGTTAGCAAGAGGTTTCATGGAATGGAAGGGCTTGCAGAACCGTACGCAAGAACTTGCCTGTGAGCTACAGTGCCGCCATGCGCGCTCGACTGTCCGACATCGCCCAGCAGGCCGACGTCAGCGAGGCCACGGTGTCGCGGGTGCTCAACGACCGCCCCGGTGTGGCCCCGGAGACCCGGCAGGCGGTCCTCACCGCCCTCGACGTGCTCGGCTACGAGCGCCCGGCCCGGCTGCGCAAGCGCAGCGCCGGCCTGGTCGGTCTGGTGGTGCCGGAGCTGGACAACCCGATCTTCCCCGCCTTCGCCCAGGTGATCGAGTCGACGCTGGCACAGAGCGGGTTCACCCCGGTGCTCTGCACCCAGACCGCCGGCGGCGTCACCGAGGACGAGTACGTCGAGATGCTGCTGGATCGGCAGGTCTCCGGGATCGTCTTCGTCTCCGGTCTGCATGCCGACACCGCGGCCAACCACGAGCGCTACCGGGCGCTGATCGCCCGGCCACTGCCGATCGTGATGATCAACGGGTACGTGCCGGACGTCGCCGCGCCCTTCGTCTCGTGCGACGACGGCGAGGCCGCCGAGCTGGCCGTCGCGCACCTGGTGGCGCTCGGGCACCGGCGGATCGGCCTGATCACCGGCCCGGACCGGTTCGTGCCCGTCCGCCGGAAGGTGGCCGGCTGGCGCAACGCGATGGCCCGGCTCACCGGGCTCGACGCGTCCGAACTGGACGCTCTCGCCGAACTGACGCTCTTCGGCGTCGAGGGCGGCGAGGCGGCGGCCGGCCGACTGCTGGACCGGGGCGTCACCGGCGTCGTGTGCGGGTCCGACCTGATGGCCCTCGGCGCCGTCCGCGCGGCGCGGCAGCGCGGCCTGTCCGTGCCGGCCGACCTGTCCGTGGTCGGCTACGACGACTCGCCGCTGATGGCCTTCACCGACCCGCCGCTGACCACCATGCGCCAGCCGGTCACCGCCATGGCGGTGGCGGCGGTCCGGGCCCTGGTCGACGAGATCAACGGGCACGCGGCGCCGCACTCGGAGTACCTCTTCCGACCGGAGCTGGTGGTCCGGGGCTCGACCGCGGTCGCCCCGGCGGGCCCGGCCCGCCCGGTCCCCGGCGGGTCCGGGCGCCGGCCGACGCCCCCGGCGTTCGCGGTGCCCGCCTGACCCGCGTCCCCGCACCCTGCAGCGAACGACGACAGCCCAGCCGTTTCTTGCGCAAGCGCTGCTTGACTCTTGCAGCGCCTGGCCTGCATTCTGCTCAGACACCCCGCGCGCCGCCCGGGTCGCGTCGGGGGCCGTCGACCGCGCCGAGAACGGGGACCACCACCCATGACCGCCACCCAGCCGCGCCCGCTGACCACCGACGATGACTGGTGGCGCTCCGCCGTCGTCTACCAGGTCTACGTCCGCAGCTTCGCCGACGCGAACGGCGACGGCATCGGTGACCTGCCGGGTCTCCGGGACCGCCTGCCCTACCTGCGGGACCTCGGCGTGGACGCCCTCTGGCTGACCCCCTTCTACACCTCGCCCATGGTGGACGGCGGCTACGACGTGGCCGACTACCGCGACGTCGACCCGATGTTCGGCACGCTCGCCGACTTCGACACGATGATCGCCGACGCACACGCCCTGGGGCTGCGGATCATCGTCGACCTGGTCCCCAACCACACGTCCAGCGCCCACCCCTGGTTCCGCGCCGCCCTCGCCGCCGCGCCCGGCTCCCCGCAGCGGGCCCGCTACCTCTTCGCCGAGGGCCGGGGCGAGGACGGCGAACTGCCCCCGAACGACTGGGAGAGCATCTTCGGCGGCCCGGCCTGGACGCGCGTGCCGGACGGCCAGTGGTACCTGCACCTGTTCGACCCGGCCCAGCCGGACCTGAACTGGCGCCACCCCGAGGTCCGCGCCGAGTTCGAGGACATCCTCCGCTTCTGGCTCGACCGGGGCGTCGACGGCTTCCGGATCGACGTGGCGCACGGGATGATCAAGGCCGAGGGCCTGCCCGACGTCGGGTTCGGCACGCTGACCACCGGCCAACGCCAGGTCGAACTGCTCGGCAAGGGCCGGCTCCCCTACTTCGACCAGGACGAGGTGCACGACATCTACCGCTCCTGGCGGCCGATCCTAAACAGCTACCCGGGCGGCCGGATGGCGGTGGCCGAGGCCTGGGCCGAGACGCCGCAGCGGTTGGCCCGCTACATCGGTCCGGACGAGCTGCACCAGGCGTTCAGTTTCGACTTCCTCGACGCCACCTGGTCGGCCGACTCGTTCCGCAAGGTCATCGACACCGCGCTCGCCGAGTCGACCATCGTCGGGGCCCCCACCACCTGGGTCCTCTCCAACCACGACAAGCAGCGGCACGTCACCCGCTACGGCGACGGCCCCGACGGCCTGCGCCGGGCCCGGGCGGCGACCCTGCTGATGCTCGCCCTGCCCGGCTGCGCCTACCTGTTCCAGGGCGAGGAGCTGGGCCTGCCGGAGGTCCTCGACCTGCCCGACGAGCTCCGCCAGGACCCCGCGTTCCTGCGCACCGGCGAGAGCCGGGACGGCTGCCGGGTGCCGATCCCGTGGGACGGCGAGCTGCCCCCGTACGGCTTCGGACCGGCCGACAGCGACCGGAGCTGGCTGCCCGCGCCGGCGACCTGGCGGGCCCTCTCGGTGGCCGCGCAGGCCGGCGTGCCCGACTCGACGCTGGAGCTCTACCGCGCCGCGCTGCGGATCCGGCGCGCGCACCCCGCGCTCTCGGCCGACGCGGGCGGCGTCACCTGGCTGGAGACCGAGCCCGGCATGCTGGCGTTCACCCGCGCCGCGGGCGACACCGTGCTGACCTGCGTGGTCAACATCAGCGGCGCGCCGGTCGTGGCCGACGGTCACGGCGAGCCGCTCGTCGCCAGCGCGCCGCTCACCCGCCAGGGCGACGGGCATCTGCTGCCGGTCGACGCGGCGGCCTGGTTCGAACGCCGCTGAGCGGGTAACCCGTCAGCGACCTGGTCGTCCGTTGTGCCCCGCGCCGACGGGCGACTGGGCACCGGCCCCTTGTGGTGGGGGGTGAGGTGGCCTCGGCGCCTCGCGGGTTTCTCCCCGCGGGGCGCCGACGTCCACCCGGTCCCACAGTGGCCGGTGCGGAAGGTGTCGCCCACGCTGCCCCGGGGTACCGGGTACCACGACCGGACAGCGGTGGCGGAGGTGGCAGATGGTGGCACGAGTGGCGCAGTACACGCTCGACGTCGAGGACGTCGACCGGATGGCCGCCTTCTGGTCCGCGGCGCTCGGCTACCGCGTCGACCAGGGCGGCGACGGCAGCGCGAAGCTGTTTCCCCCGGCCGGCGGGCACGGGCCGACCGTCTGGTTGCAGGGCTCGGGCACCCCGAAGCGGGGCAAGAACCGGCTCCACCTCGACCTGACCGGCGACGGCGACCCGGGCGCGGAGGTGGCGCGGCTCGTGGCGCTGGGCGCCCGGCACGTCGACGTCGGGCAGACCGGGAACGAGCAGTTCGTGGTCCTCGCCGACCCCGAGGGCAACGAGTTCTGCGTCCTGGACCACGCACCGGTCCTGCGCTGACGGCCGACCGGGCGGGGAGGACGCTCAGGTGCCCTTGGCGGTCAGGATCTCGGCGATCCGCCGGAAGCCGTCCCGCAGTTCGGCCTCGGTCGGCGGGACCGTCGGCTCACCCCGGCCGGCCTCGTCCGCCGCGGCGTCCAATTCCTCGTCGATGGTGTCCTCGAAGTCGCCGTAGAGATCGGCCTGGTCGGTCTGCGCGGCCTCGTCCTCCGCCGCGATCTGGGCGGCGGCGATCTCACTGCGGATCTCCTCGGGAGACAGCGCCGGCAACAACGGCTCGACCACCGCCATCAGCTGCTCCTCGGCCACCACCGCCTCGGCGAGGGCGAGCGCGTGCGGACGCTCGTACGGGCCGCAGACGACCGGTTCCCACTCGTCGTCCTCACCGAGCGGCCCGAAGGTGATGATCCACGGCAGGCCGAGCATCGGCGAATCGCTCGGCAGGTCCAACGTCACGAGTGCGCCCACGGGCCCATCATGGTCGGTCCGCCCTGCCGCTCGGGCGTCATTCGGCCGATCCCGCCCCGATCCCCCCGGTTCCGGACCCGCCCCGGCACCGGTCCACGGCGTGGATCCACCCGCGCTCACCACGGTCGGGACGCGTCCAGGGCCGCCCGGACCAGCGCGAGGGCCGCCGCCGGTGGCACACCGAGCCGGCGGGCCTGGGCGGCGTAGTCCGCGGCCACCCGCTGCAACCGGTCCATCGCGTCGTCGCGGCCGGGCGCCACGAAGGTGCCGTTTCGACCCCGGGTCTCGATCAGGCCGCCCGCCTCCAGCTCCCGGTAGGCCCGGGCCACGGTGTTCGCGGCCAGGCTCAGGTCCTCGGCGAGCTGCCGGACGGTGGGCAGCCGGGTGCCCACCGGCAGCCGACCGTCCCCGATCAGCTCGGCGAGCTGCGCCCGCACCTGCTCGTACGGCGGCACGGACGACCCCACGTCGACCGAGATCAGCACGCCGACCCCCTTCTCCTTCAGCCGGCACCACCGGGTGTGCCGGGATCGGTGTCCGCGTCGATGTCGGCCGGCGGCGACCCCGCGGCGAGGTCCACCACGCGGCCCCGCCCGCTCGTCGCGGCGAGCGCCGCGCCGAACAGCATGAGTTGGTTGAGCAGGTAGAGGTAGAGCAGCAGGCCCACCGCACCGGCCACGACGGTGTACGCCGGGTTCCGCTCGGTGCGGACCACGTAGAAGCGCCCGACCGTGTTGAGCAGCGTGATGCCGACGGCGACGAGCCACACCACCGGGCGCAGCCGCGCCCGGCTCATCCGCAGCCGGGGGATCGCGACCAGCAGCAGCGTGGCGAGCACCGCGTTGACCAGCACGCTGAGCACCGCGCTCAGCGTGGTCAGGCCGAGCGACCCGGTGCTGCGCAGCAGGAAGCGCAGCGCCGACTCCAGCGCGTCGACCGCCGCCACCGAGAGACCGAGCAGCACGAAGACGACGATCATCACGCCGATGTCGACCAGCCGGCGGATCACCAGGTTGCCGGGTTGCTGGTTCAGCCCGTACATGAGCCGCTGGGAGGATCGGATGGCCTCGATCCAGCCGATCCCGGTGAACGCCAGGATGATCAGGCCGACCACGCCGACGGTGCTGCTGCTGTCGGAGATCTGCACCGGGTCGAGGAACGGCAGGTTCTGCTCCAGGAACCCGGCGACGCCCTCGCTGACGTCGTCGTTGCCCTGCAGGATCGCGCCGAAGATCGCGTACGCGACCAGGGCGAGCGCGAAGACCGCGAAGAACCCGTAGTAGGCGATCGCCGCGGCCAGCCGACCGCCGAGCACCTGGGCGTAGAGCGCGCCGGCCCGCCAGACGTGGTCGAACACCGGCGACCGGCGGCGGGCGGCACTCACCCGGCGGTCGATGGCCGCCTCTACCCGGCCGATCACGTTCACGCCGTCATCCTCGCCGATGTCAGCCCGTTCCGTGGGGAACCCCCGGCGGGCGTGCCACACGCCCGGTCAGCCGCCGAGCCGGAAGTCCCGCCGGGGTTGCCAGCGGGTCTGCCCGCTGTGCGAGAAGAGGGTGAACGCCCCCACCTCGAACATCGCCGAGAAGTCGGCCAGGTCCTCGTACGCCCGGTCCAGCGCCTCCGGCGCGACGTCCTGCGCGACGGTGACGTGCGGGTGGTACGGGAAACGTGCCTCGCGGTGCAGCTCCGGCGCGGCGGAGATCGCGGCGGCGAGCAACTCGCACTCGCTGATCCCGGCCGCGACCGCCACGAAGACCACCTGGGTCACCGGCCGGAACGTGCCGGTGCCCCGCAGGTGCAGGGTGAACGGCAGGTGGGTGGCGGCGACCGCGGCCAGGTGCCGTTCCACGGCGGGCAGCGTGTCCAGCGGTATCTCGGTGGGCCCGAGCAGCGTGACGTGCGCCGGGATGTCGGCGGCCTGTGGGTCGCCCGCCTCCGCGCGTCGCTTGGTGAGCTGTGGGCCCCAGGGCTCGGGGATGTCGACCGCGACGCCGATCTGGATGCGGTCGCCCGCGTCCGGCACCCCGTCCCTGTCCACCACGCTGCGCGTCACCTCTCCGGCCACCGGCCCGTCCACCCGTCCCGCGTCGCGTCGCGGCGTTACTCGCCGCGCACCGGCGGGAAGAACCCGATCCGCTCGTACGCCTCGCGCAGCGTCGGCGCGGCCACCGCGCGGGCCTTCTCCGCCCCGGCGGCCAGCAGCTTGTCGAGCTGAGCGGGGTCGTCGAGGTAGCCGCGGGTGCGCTCCTGGATCGGACGGACGAACTCGGCCACCACCTCGGCCAGGTCCTTCTTCAGGTCGCCGTAGCCCTTGCCGGCGTACGCGGTGACCAGGTCGTCGATCCCGCGGCCGCTCAGCGCCGAGTAGATGGTGAGCAGGTTGGAGATGCCGGGCTTGGTCACGGCGTCGAAGACGATCTCGCGGCCGGTGTCGGTGACCGCGGAACGGATCTTCTTGGCCGAGCGGGCCGGGTCCTCCAGCAGGTCGATGATGCCGGCCGGCGACGAGGACGACTTGGACATCTTCGCGGTCGGCTCCTGCAGGTCGGTGATCTTCGCGGTGTCCTTCACGATGTGCGGCGCGGGCACCGTGAAGGTCTTGCCGAACAGCGAGTTGAACCGCTGCGCCAGGTCGCGGGAGAGCTCCAGGTGCTGCCGCTGGTCCTCGCCGACCGGCACCGCGTGCGCCTGGTAGAGCAGGATGTCCGCGGCCTGCAGGATCGGGTAGGTGAACAGGCCGACGCTGGAGCGGTCGCTGCCCTGCTTCTGCGACTTGTCCTTGAACTGCGTCATCCGGCTGGCCTCGCCGAACCCGGTGATGCAGCCGAGCACCCAGGCCAGCTGCGGGTGCTCGGGCACCTGCGACTGGATGAAGAGGGTGCTGCGCTCGGGGTCGATGCCCACCGCGTAGAGCTGGGCGGCGGCCACCCGCGACCGCTGCCGCAGCACCGCGGGGTCGTGCCCGGCGGTGATCGCGTGCAGGTCCACGACGCAGTAGAACGCGTCGTGCGTCTCCTGCAACGCCACCCAGTGCCGCACCGCGCCCAGGTAGTTGCCGAGGTGGAACGAGTCGGCCGTCGGCTGGATGCCGGAGAAGACGCGTGGGCGGGCGGGTACGTCGGACATGCCGGCAATTCTGTCAGCAAGCCCGGGGGCACGTCATGACGGGCCGGCGGGTCGCGCGCCACTCGCCGCCGCGGGTGCCGTGACCTCCCGCCGTTGCTCCGGCAGGCGGACGGCGGAGACGGCCAGCCGGGCCACCCGGCGCCCCTCCAGCGCGAGCACCCGCAGCAGCCAGCCGCCCGCCGGCTCGGCCGGATCCGGTTCGCCAGCGTCGGGTGATCCCGGCGCGACCGGCACCTCGTCACCGGCGACCGGCAGCCGGCCCAGGGCGGCCATCACGAAACCGCCGACCGTCTCGTACGGGCCGGACGGCAGCGGCACGCCGGTGCGCTCGGCGAAGTCGGCCAGGTTGAGCCGCCCGTCGACCACGGCGGGCAGCCCGTCGCGCGCCGGCTCCGGCACGCCGCCGTGCCCGTCGTGGATCTCCCCGACGAGCTCCTCGATCAGGTCCTCCAGGGTGACGATGCCGGCGGTGCCGCCGTACTCGTCGACGACGACCGCCAGATGGTGCCCCTCCCGGCGCATCTCGGTGAGCGCGGCGAGCACCCGCTTGCTGCCGGGCAGCCGCTTGACCTCCCGGGCCAGCTCGCCGACCGTGGCGCACCCGTCGGTGTCCGGCCGGAGCAGCACGTCGCGCAGGTGGACGAAGCCGACCACGTCGTCGTGCGTGCCGTCGGTCACCGGGTAGCGGGTGTGCGGTTCGGCGCGGACCAGCCGGGCGGCCTCGGCGATGGAGAGCCCGGCGGGCAGGAACACCACCTCGGTGCGGGGCATCATCACCTCGCGTACCAGGCTCGCGCCGGCCACCAGCACCTCGTCGATGATCCGGCGCTCGTCGGCGTCGAGCAGGGTGTTGGCGGCGACCAGGTCGCGCAGCTCGGCCTCGCTGATGCGTTCCCGGCCCGCCGCGGGGCTCGCGCCGAGCAGGTCGGTGACCAGACGGGTGGCCGCGTCGGCGGCCCGCACCACCACCCGGGCGACGGCCCGCGCGACCGGTCCCGGTTCGCGGCGGGGCGACCGACGGACACGTCGCCGGTGCTCGGGGACCCCCTCCCGCATGCCAGAGATGGTAGAGCCCGGAACGTCGCGGCACCGGGCTTCCGCACAGATGCCGCACCATGTTCAACTCTGTTGGATCGTGAGAGTTTATGATGGAATCAGGAGGCTGACCGGGAGGGGCCGGTCCGCGCAGCCACCATAGGGTGATCACCGAGGGGCCGCGTCCCGCGTGGCCGCCAGGCAGGAGGCAACGACCGTGAAACTGCTCGTCACCGGCGGCGCCGGGTTCATCGGCAGCGTGGTGACCCGGATGCTGCTCGACGCCGGCCACCAGGTGGTCGTCCTCGACGACCTGCGCACCGGCCACCGCGAGGCCCTCGCCCCGCAGGCCACGTACGTCGACGCGACCATTCACGACGCCGCCCGGGTCGTCACCCCCGAGGCCGGCTTCGACGGCGTGCTGCACTTCGCCGCCCTCATCGCCGCCGGCGAGTCGATGGTCAAGCCGGAGATCTACTGGCACACCAACACCGTCGGCACCCTCGCGCTGCTCGACGCGGTCCGCGCCGCCGGGGTCCCCCGCCTCGTCTTCTCCTCCACGGCCGCCGTCTACGGCAACCCCACCGAGCTGCCCATCCCGGAGACCGCCGTCAAGGCGCCCACCAACACGTACGGGGCGACCAAGCTCGCCGTCGACATGGCGCTCACCTCCGAGGCGATCGCCCACCAGCTCGCCGCCGTGTCGCTGCGCTACTTCAACGTCGCCGGCGCGCACCTCGACGGCGACGTCGCCCTCGGCGAGCGGCACGACCCGGAGACGCACCTGATCCCGATCGCGCTGGAGGTGGCCGCCGGCCGGCGCGAGAAGCTCCAGCTCTTCGGCGACGACTACCCGACCGTCGACGGCACCTGCGTGCGCGACTATATCCACGTCGCCGACCTGGCCCGGGCCCACCTGCTCGCGCTGGACGCCGCGACCCCCGGCCAGCACCGCATCTACAACCTGGGCAACGGCAACGGGTTCACCAACCGCCAGGTCGTCGACGTGGTCCGCGAGGTCACCGGCCGCCCGGTGCCCGTCGAGGTCGCCCCTCGCCGCGAGGGTGACCCGGCCGAGCTGGTCGCGTCGTCCCGGCTGGCCCGGGAGGAGCTGGGCTGGGTGCCGCAGAAGCCGACCCTGCACGACATGGTCGGCGACGCCTGGGCCTTCTACCGCGCGCACATCCTGGAGCAGGGATGACCGACGTCGCCGACCGCGCCACCGCCGGCTTCCGGCGGGAGTTCGGCGCACCGCCCGCGGGCCGCTGGGCGGCTCCCGGCCGGGTCAACCTGATCGGCGAGCACACCGACTACAACGACGGCTTCGTGCTGCCCTTCGCGCTGCCTTTGCGGACGATCGCCGCCGCCGACCGGCAGGACGGCCCACGCTGGACGGTCTGGTCCGAGCTCTCCGGCGAGACGATCACCTTCGACGCCGCCGACGTCGACGAGCCGGGCCGGGTGACCGGTTGGGGCGCGTACGTCGCCGGAGTGGTCTGGGCGCTGCGCGACGCCGGCCACGACGTGCCCGGCGCCCGGCTGGCGATCGCCTCCGACGTGCCGCTGGGCGCCGGCCTCTCCTCCTCGGCCGCGCTGGAGGCGGCGGTCCTGACCGCCCTGGTCGACCTGGGCGGGCTCGACCTGCCCGCCGAGCGGCAGCCCCGGCTGGCCCAGCGGGCCGAGAACGCCTACGTGGGGGCGCCGACCGGGATCATGGACCAGTCGGCCGCGATCCGCTGCCGCGACGGGCACGCGCTCTTCCTCGACTGCCGCACCGAGGAGGTCGAGCACATCCCGTTCGACCTGCGGGCCGCCGGCCTCGCCGTGCTCGTCGTGGACAGCCGGGCCCCGCACCGGCACGCCGACGGCGAGTACGCGGCCCGCCGCAGGTCCTGCGAGGCCGCCGCCACGCTGCTCGGCGTCCCGGCGCTGCGCGACGTCGGCGTGGACCAGCTCGACGCGGCGCTCGCCCGGATCGACGACGAGGAGACCCGGCGCAGGGTCCGGCACGTGGTCACCGAGGACCAGCGGGTGCTCGACACGGTGGCGCTGCTGCGCGCCGGCCGGGTACGCGAGATCGGGCCGCTGCTGACCGCGTCGCACGCGTCGATGCGGGACGACTTCGAGATCACCGTGCCGGAGATCGACACCGCGGTCGAGGCGGCCCTCGCGGCCGGCGCGCTCGGCGCCCGGATGACCGGCGGCGGCTTCGGTGGCTGCGTGCTCGCCCTGGTCGAGGCGGACGCCGCCGACACGGTGGCCGAGGCGGTCACCGCCGCGTACGCCGACCGGGGCTTTCAGACCCCCACCCACCTGACGGCGCTCCCCGCCCCCGGCGCGACCCGCCTCCCCTGACGACCCCGTCCGCCGCTCCGCACAAAGTGATCGAGAGGTTCGCGTCCGGGTCCGAGCCGGATCCGACGCGAACCTCTCGATCGCCGGGGAGAGCAGGTGCGGGTCAGGACGCTTCGATGATCATGGCGGCGCCGACCGTGCGGTTGGTGGTCTCGTCGATGACGACGAACCCGCCGGTGGTGCGGTTACGGCGGTACTCGTCGGCCAGCAGCGGAATCGTCGTCCGCAGCCGCACCCGGCCGATCTCGTTGAGCCGCAGCTCGTCCGCCGACTCGTCCCGGTGCAGCGAGTTGATGTCCAACCGGTAGTTCAGCCCGCGCACGATGGCCCGGGCCGACCGGGTGGTGTGCTTGATCGCGTACTTGCCGCCGACCCGCAACGGGCGGGTCTCGTCCATCCAGCAGACCATCGCCTCGATGTCCTGCGCCACCGCCGGCGCGTTGTTCGGCCGGCAGATCAGGTCGCCCCGCGAGATGTCGATCTCGTCGGTGAGGCGTACGGTCACCGACATCGGCGGGAACGCCTCCGCGACCGGGCCGTCGGCGGTCTCCACCGCGGCGATCCGGCTGGTGAACCCCGACGGCAGCACCATCACCTCGTCACCCGGCTTCAACACACCCGACGCGACCTGGCCGGCGTAACCCCGATAGTCGGTGACGGTGGTCGACTGGGGACGGATCACGTACTGCACCGGGAAGCGGACGTCGACCAGGTTGCGGTCGCTGGCGATGTGCACCCGCTCCAGGTGGTGCAGCAGCGACGGGCCCTCGTACCAGGGCATGTTCGCCGACCGGCTGACGATGTTGTCGCCCTTCAACGCGGAGACCGGCACCACCGTCAGGTCGGGCACCTCCAACTTCGCGGCGAACGCGGTGAACTCGTCCGCGATGCGCTCGAAGGCCTCCTGCGACCAGTCGACCAGGTCCATCTTGTTGACGCAGAGCACCAGGTGCGGCACCCGCAGCAGCGAGCAGAGGAACGCGTGCCGGCGGGACTGCTCGACCAGGCCCTTGCGGGCGTCCACCAGGATCAGCGCCAGGTCGGCCGTGGAGGCCCCGGTGACCATGTTCCGGGTGTACTGGATGTGCCCGGGGGTGTCCGCGATGATGAACTTCCGCCGGGGCGTGGCGAAGTAGCGGTACGCCACGTCGATGGTGATCCCCTGCTCCCGCTCCGCCCGCAGGCCGTCGGTGAGCAGCGCCAGATTCGTATACTCGTCGCCGCGCGCCGCGCTGACCGCCTCCACGGCCGCCAACTGGTCGGTGAAGAGCGACTTCGTGTCGTACAGCAGCCGGCCGATCAGCGTCGACTTGCCGTCGTCCACACTGCCGGCGGTGGCGAACCGCAGCAGATCCATGGGCCTGGCCTCCGGCCCGGTGGTGGTGCCGGCCGGGGCCGCGATCTCGGTGGTCATCAGAAGTAGCCCTCCCGCTTGCGGTCCTCCATGGCGGCCTCGCTGACCCGGTCGTCACCGCGCGTCGCGCCCCGCTCGGTGATCCGGGTCGCCGCCACCTCCTCGATGACCTTCTCCACCGTGTCCGCATCGGACCGCACGGCGGCGGTGCACGACGCGTCGCCGACCGTGCGGTAGCGCACCCGCGCCTTGAACCGCTCCTCACCCGCCCTCGGGCGGAAGAACTCGTTGACCCCGTAGAGCATCCCGTCGCGCTCGACCACCTCGCGCTCGTGCGCGTAGTAGATCGACGGCAGCGCGATCCGCTCCCGGGCGATGTAGTGCCACACGTCCAGCTCGGTCCAGTTGGACAGCGGGAACACCCGGATCGACTCGCCCGGGTGGTGCCGGCCGTTGTAGAGCGCCCACAGCTCCGGGCGCTGGTTCTTCGGATCCCACTGGCCGAACTCGTCGCGGAAGCTGAACACCCGCTCCTTGGCGCGCGCCTTCTCCTCGTCGCGACGGGCGCCGCCGAAGAGCGCGTCGAAGCGGTGCTTCTCGACCGCGTCGAGCAGCACCGGCGTCTGGATGCGGTTACGCATCCCGTCGGCGGACTCCCGGACCAGCCCGGTCGCCAGCGCCTCCGGGACGCTCGCCACCACCAGCTGCAACCCCAGCTCGGCGACCCGTTGGTCGCGGTATTCCAGCACCTCGGGGAAGTTGTGCCCGGTGTCCACGTGCATCACCGGGAAGGGGATGTTCGCCGGCGCGAACGCCTTCTGCGCCAGCCGGAGCATCACGATCGAGTCCTTGCCGCCGGAGAAGAGCAACACCGGCCGCTCCATCTCGGCGACCACCTCGCGCATCACGAAGATGCTCTCCGCCTCCAGCGCGTCGAGGTGCGAGACCTGGTACGCGGGCGCGGTCACGACCGGGGCTCGATTCGCTCGCTCATGATTTCCAGACCTTTCCGGTCGGAGATGTCGAGAACCTCCGTCAGGCTACCCGGAATGTCTCTGCAGCGCCGCAAGCAACCGGGGAGCGAGATCCTTGCGACAGACCAACAGGTCCGGCAGGCGTGGATCCGCTTCGTTGTATTTCAGCGCAGAACCATCGATCCGGGAAGCGTGCAACCCGGTGGCCGTCGCCACAGCCACCGGCGCCGCCGAATCCCACTCGTACTGCCCGCCGGCGTGGATGTACCCGTCCACCTCGCCCGTGACCACCGCGGCGATCTTCGCGCCCGCCGAACCCATCGGCACCAGATGCGCGCCCACGTCCTCCGCCAGGTCGGTAAGGAACACCGGCGGACGGCTCCGGCTCGCCGCGAGCCGGATCATCCGCCGGCCCGCCGTCGCCGCCTCCACCGTCATCGGCGGGTACGCCGGCGGATAGTCCGTCGCCAGCACCCGGTGCTGCGCCGGCAACGCCACCGCCCCCGCGACCAGCCCGTGCGGGCTCGGCGCGTGCCGCGACCAGAGCGCCACATGCACCGCCCAGTCCGTACGCCCGTCCTCGGCGAACTCACGGGTGCCGTCCAACGGGTCGACGATCCACACCCGGTCGGCGGTCAGCCGCGATACCGCCGCCTCGTTCACCTCCGCCGCCCAGGCCAACCGCGCGCCCTCGTCCTCCTCGGAGAGCACCGCGTCGCCCGGCCGCCACCTCGCCAACTCCGTACGGATCAGGTCGTGCGCGACCTTGTCCCCCGCCGACCGCAACGCGCCCGGGTCACCGAACCCCGTCTCCGCCCGCAGGGCGACCAGCGCCTGACCCGCCCGCCCGGCGAGCCACCGGGCGAACGCGCCGTCGATCATCGGTGGAGTGCCCATGACTACCGCTCCCGTCGCCTCGCGGCCCGGGTCACCCACCGGGCCGTCCCGCCGCGACCCGCGTCGCCGGTCGCGGCACGCCGAAAGGCGCAGACTACCGGCCCGTCACGCCCGATCCGGTACGCCCCGCCCGGTATCAGCCCCCGTGGTACAGATTCTGCGTCGGCTCCACCCCACGGGTGATCACCGACTCCACCACGTCCGCCGCCCGGTCCACCAGGAACTCCAGCTCCTTGCGCTCGACCGCCGCGAAGTCCGACAGGACGTAGTCCGCCGGATCCTGCCGACCGGGCGGCCGGCCGATGCCGAACCGCACCCGCACGTAGTCCTTCGTGCCCAGCGACTTCGACATCGAGCGCAGCCCGTTGTGTCCGCCCTCACCGCCGCCGCACTTCACCCGCAGCTGCCCGTAGCCGATGTCCAGCTCGTCGTGGACCGCGACCACCTGCCCCGGCACCACCTTGTAGAACTGGGCCAGCGAGGCCACCGGCCCACCGGACAGGTTCATGTACGTCAACGGCTTGACCAGCACCACCCGCGGCCCGCCGAAACCCAGCCGCCCCTCGGCCACCTCCGCCATCGCCCGCCGGTGCCGGCCGAACTTCGCACCGACCCGCCCGGCCAGCAGGTCGGCCACCATGAAGCCGACGTTGTGCCGGTTACCCGCGTACTCCCGGCCCGGATTGCCCAGGCCGACGACCAGCCACGGTCCCGCCTCGTCCGTCACGACCCGCCCTCTTTCGCCATCCCCGCCAACCGACCCGGATACGCCGACAGGCGCCCCCGAACGCGCGGGGACGCCTGTCGCACGGAAACAGCCGTATCAGGCCTCGGTGCGCGCCTCGGTGTTCTCCTCGCCCTCCGCGGTCGGAGCGGCGTCGGCACCCTCGGAGCCCTCGGTGACCTCGCCGACCTCGGCCTCCTCCTCCTCGGCGGCCGTCTCGACCTCGGGGAGCGTCGCCTCGAGCTGCTCGGCGGTCGGGGCGGCGGTCACCGTGGCGACCGCCAGCTCCGGGTCGGCGGCCAGCTCGACGCCGGCCGGCAGCGTCACGTCGGCGGCGGTGACCTGCACACCCGGCTCGGCGCCCTCGATCGACGCCTCCAGGTGGTCCGGCACCTTGGTCGCGTCGGCGGTCACCGACAGGGTGTCGTGGTCGTGCACGATCAGCGTGTCCTTCGCGGCCTCACCGGTCAGCTCGACCGGGACCTCGACGGTGACCTTCTCGCCCCGGCGGACCAGCAGCAGGTCCACGTGCTCGAAGGTGTCCCGCACCGGGTCACGCTGAATCGCCTTCGGCAGCGCCAGCGCCTGGGTGCCGTCGCTCACCTCGATCGCGAAGAGCTGGTTGGCGCCGCCCTTGCGGATCGCGGCCGCGAACTCACGGGCCGGCAGCGCGATGTGCTTGGGCTTCTCGCCGTGGCCGTACAGCACGGCGGGCACCTTGCCGGCCCGGCGGGTACGACGGGCACCACCCTTGCCGAACTCGGTACGGGGCTCGGCGCTGATCTTTACCTCGGACACGGGGAAACTCCTGATGCTTCGCTGCGGCGGCTTGTCGACTGGCGGTGCTGGGGCGAGGGGCTCGCTGGGGCTCATGCGTCATGAACGACTGCCCGGAGCACCGCGTCGATGACGGTGCCTCCGTGCGGCGCTTCCTCAGCGGCCCGCCGGGCACCCTCGCCGTGGCAACCGCACCAGTCTACCCGAGCCGTTTCGCGGCTCTCCGCCAGTCCCCCGAACACCGTCCCCGGCCGTCGGAAACACGACCGGGAACGGTCACCGGATCAGCTCAGGCCACCGAAGAGCGTCGTCACCGAACCGTCGTCGAAGACCTCCCGGATCGCCCGGGCCAGCAGCGGCGCGATCGACAGCACAGTGATCTTGTCGAGCTGCTTCTCCGGCGGCAGCGGAAGCGTGTTGGTCACCACGACCTCGCTGATCGGGCTGTTCTTCAACCGCTCGGTCGCCGGGTCCGACAGCAGCGCGTGAGTGGACGCCACGATCACGTCGGCCGCACCGGACTCCTTCAGGATGTCCGCCGCCTTGCAGATCGTGCCACCGGTGTCGATCATGTCGTCGACGATCAGGCAGACCCGTCCCTCCACGTCACCGACCACCCGATTCGCCACCACCTGGTTCGGCTTCAGCGGATCCCGCGTCTTGTGGATGAAGGCCAGCGGGCAGCCACCGAGCCGGTCCGTCCACCGCTCCGCCACCCGAACCCGGCCCGAATCCGGCGCGACCACCGTCATCGGGCGGCCCGCGTACCGGCGCTCCACGTACTCGGCCAGGATGTCCATCGCGAACAGGTGGTCCACCGGCCCGTCGAAGAAGCCCTGGATCTGGGCCGTGTGCAGGTCGACCGTGAGGATGCGGTTGGCCCCCGCGGTCTTCAGCAGGTCCGCCACCAGCCGCGCCGAGATCGGCTCCCGACCGCGGTGCTTCTTGTCCTGCCGCGAGTACGGGTAGAACGGCAGCACCACCGTGATCCGCTTCGCCGAACCGCGCTTCAGCGCGTCGACCATGATCAGGGTCTCCATGACCCACGTGTTCACACCGTGCGTGACGGACTGCACCACGAAGGCGTCCGAACCACGCACCGAGTCCTTGAAACGTACGAAGATCTCACCGTTGGCGAACTCGTACGCGTCGGCGGGCGTCGGCGCGACGCCGAGCACCTCACCGATCTCCTTGGCCAGCTCCGGAAATCCACGCCCGGAGAAGAGCATCAGGCTCTTGCGGTTTTCGGCGACGATGCTGCCCATGGGCCCGTCTGCTCCCGTTGGTCGGTGTGGTACCCGGCACGGAGGTGGTGGGCCGGGGACTATTCGGTTGCAGTATCCCCCGCGGCGGACGCCCCGCCCACCGACTCGGCCTCCCCGTGGATTGCCTCACCTTCGCTTGCGGCACCGCCCGCGACCGGCGCATCCTCGGCCGACCGCAGCGCCCGCTCGGCCGCCGCCGCGGAGACCGTCCCCGGCCGCTTACGCGCCACCCAGCCCTCGATGTTGCGCTGCGGCGCCCGGGTCACCCCCAGCGCGCCCGGCGGCACGTCCTGGGCGATCGCGCTCCCCGCCGCCACGTACGCCCCGGCGCCCACCTCGACCGGCGCGATCAGGCTCGTGTCACAGCCCACGAACGCGCCCTCGCCCACGACCGTCCGGTTCTTGTTGACCCCGTCGTAGTTCACGAAGATCGTCGCCGCGCCGATGTTCGCCTTCGCGCCGATCGTCGCGTCACCCACGTACGACAGGTGCGGCACCTTCGCGCCCGGGCCGACCTCGGAGTTCTTCACCTCGACGAACGTGCCGACCTTCGACTTCTCGGCCAGCCGCGCCGCCGGCCGCAGGTACGCGTACGGCCCCACGCTGGCCCCCGGCCCGACCTCCGCGCCGATCGCGTGGCTGCGCAGCACCGTCGCGCCCTCGCCCACCACCGTGTCGACCAGCGTCACGTCCGGGCCGACCACGGCGCCGGTGCCGACCACCGTACCGCCCCGCAGCTGGGTGTTCTGGTCGATCACCGCGTCCCGGTCCAGCGCCACCGTCACGTCGATCCAGGTGGTCTCCGGGTCGAGCAGACTAACCCCGGTGCGCATCCACGCCTCGTTGATCCGGTCCCGCAGCAGGCGACGCAGCGCGGCCAACTCGACCCGGTCGTTGCAGCCCAGCGTCTCCACGTGGTCCGCCGCGACGTGCACCGTCACCGGCTCACCCGCCGAGCCGAGCAGCCCGAACACGTCGGTCAGGTACTCCTCGCCCTGGTCGTTGTCGGTGGAGAGCTTGCCCAGCGCGTCGCGCAGCCGCGGCACGTCGAACGCGTAGATCCCCGCGTTGATCTCGCGGATCGCCCGCTGCGTCGGCGTGGCGTCGCGCTCCTCGACGATCTGCTCCAGCCGGCCGTCGGCGTCCCGCACGATCCGGCCCAGGCCGGTCGGGTCGGGCACCTCGGCGGCGAGCACCGTCGCCGCGGCACCGGCCTGCTCGTGCGCCTGCACCAGAGCGCTCACCGTCTCCGGGCGCAGCAGCGGCACGTCACCGTTGATCACGACCACGGTGCCGGTGGCCTCCGGAACGGCGTCCAGCGCGATCCGCACCGCGTGCCCGGTGCCGAGCTGCTCGGCCTGCAGCACGGGCGTCGCGTCCGGGGCCGTCTCGGCGAGGTGCGCGCGGACCTGGTCGGCACCGTGCCCGACGACCACCACGGTGCGGTCCGCGGCCAGGGGCGCCGCGGCGCTCAACACGTGACCGAGCAGGGTGCGACCGAGCAGCGGGTGCAGCACCTTGGGCAGCGCCGACTTCATCCGCTTGCCCTCACCGGCGGCGAGCACGACGACGGTGCGAAGGTGGGGCTGGGACACGACGTGGCTCCCGTCGGGAAGGCGGACACTCTCGCGGCCATGCTAACCAGAGCGAATGCGATGGTTGGCACGGCCACGGCGAATGCGTTCCGACCAGCACGAGCTGGGGTGCCTGGATTCGAACCAGGAGCTCAAGGCTCCAAAGGCCTGCGGGTTGCCGTTACCCCACACCCCATCAGATGTCAAGCCTAACGGTCCGCTTGTTCAACGCCCGCGCCGCCTGTTCTCTGAAACAGCTCGGCGATCATACCTTCGATCCGCCAGTAGAGCGCGCGGCTGCGCGGCACGTTGATCACGAGGCAGCCGTGATAATCGGCGCCGACGTTGCGCCGGATGGTGTTCGGCTTGTGCTTCTTGAGGGTCGGCCGCCGGAACTGCCCGACCGGAAGACCCAGCCGCTGCGCCCACCAGCTGGTCGCGGCGTCGGCGTCGGCGGTCTCGTGGATGCTCACCCGATAGGTGGGCGCCGCCCGGTCGACGCCACAGGCCTCCAGGAAGCGCAGGAACAGCGCCAACAGGCCCGGATCGCTGTTCACGAACTGCACGTGGTCGTCGCGTCGCCACGGTTTGGACTTGGCGCCCTCGCACCAGTAGAGGGCCGCACCCAGCAGCAGCAGATCGCGGTCGTCGAGCGACCCGACGGTCCGCGCGGCCCGCTCGTGCACGGCGGCGCGAGCCGCGTCGCGCTCCGCCCGGTGCGCCGCCCACCGAGCATCCCCCGCAGCCTTCACCCTGGCCTCGTGGCGGGCTCGGGCGACGTCACCGTCGGGCTCGATCGGCGCGTCGCGCACCCACCGGTAGGCCGTCGACTTCGCCACCCCGAGGTGAGTGGCGATCTCCGGAACCGAGTAGCCGTCGGCCCGCAGCTCCACCGCCCGGACGCGCAGGTCGTCCTTGGCGTTGGGCCTACGGGTCGCCGGGGGCGGCGGCACACCTCGCAGCAGCTCGTACACCCGGTTACGGCCGAGGCCTGTACGGGCCCGGATCTCGCGCACGGAGAGCCCGTCGACGGTACGTAGCCGGCGGACCTCTGCCACGGTCGGATCGGTCACGGTAGGGACCGTAGGCGGCGGGTATGACGAAGGTGTTTGTGAACTTCCTCGTGCGGACTACGGTTCCGTAAGTTACGGTGACGTAGGCGTAACTTCGTTGATCTTCCCCATCCCCTTGTGCTGCGAGGTGCCATGTCGACCGCTCTGCTCGAACCCAAAGCCCCCGGACCGAAGCCGCTCACCCAGGGCAGCCAGTCGACCGGCATCCTGGTCGCCCTCTGGGCGTTCGTGGTGATTCCCTTCGTGGCCCTGATCGCCGCCGTACCGGTGGCCTGGGGTGGCTGGTTGAGCTGGACGGACGTCGGCATCGCCGCGTTCTGGTACGTGATCTCCGGACTCGGGGTGACGGTCGGCTACCACCGCTACTTCACGCACGGCTCGTTCAAGGCCCGCCGCGGGCTGCGGATCGCCCTGGCGGTCGCCGGCTCGCTCTCGGTGCAGGGCGAGATCATCCAGTGGGTGGCCGACCACCGGCGCCACCACGCCTTCTCCGACCTGGAGGGTGACCCGCACTCGCCGTGGCGGTTCGGCGAGAGCGTCTGGGGTCTGACCCGGGGCATGTTCCACGCGCACATCGGCTGGCTGTTCCGGCGGGAGCTGTCCAACCGGGAGCGCTTCGCCCCCGACCTGCTCGCCGACCAGGACATCCGCCGGGTCGACCGCCTCTTCCCGCTGCTGGTGGTGATCTCGGTGCTCGGTCCGGCGCTGATGGGCGGCCTGCTGACCTGGTCGTGGCAGGGTGCGCTGACCGCGCTCTTCTGGGCCGGCCTGGTCCGCATCGCGCTGCTGCACCACGTGACCTGGGCGATCAACTCGGTCTGCCACGTCTACGGCGAGCGCCCGTTCGTGATGCGTCAGGGCGACCGGGCGGCGAACTTCTGGCCGCTGGCGATCCTGTCCTTCGGCGAGAGCTGGCACAACCTGCACCACGCCGACCCGACCTGCGCCCGGCACGGCGTCATGCGCGGCCAGGTGGACATCTCGGCCCGGGTGATCTGGTTCTTCGAGAAGGTCGGCGCGGCGTACGACGTCCGCTGGCCGAAGCCGGAGCGGCTCGCCGCGAAGCTGGCGTCACCGGCCGCGGGGTAATGCGGGCGATGATCCCGGCGGTCACCTGGCAGTATGGCCGGATGACCGGACCAAGCGGGGGGTGCGCCGGGGTGCTCGGCGACAGGGGGGCCGGGCCCGCGGTGGATACGGTCGGAGGGCGCGACAGCGTCTTTCGACCGAACGCCAGTGAGGCGGCGACGTGAGCGGACACAGCGGAGGCACCATCCCACGGCAGGGCGTCACCGAGCGCCAGCGAGGTGACGAGATGGCGGATGGTCCAGGTAAAGAGGAGGCCGCCGCACGGCGGCGGCCGGCTCCGGCGGCGACCGGCAAGGCTCCGTCCCGGGTGCGCATGTCGGCGACCCAGCGGCGGGAGCAGCTGATCGTGATCGGCCGGCAGCTCTTCGCGGAGCGCGGGTTCGACGCCACCTCCATCGAGGAGGTGGCGGCCCGCGCGAAGGTCTCCAAGCCGGTGGTCTACGAGCACTTCGGTGGCAAGGAGGGGCTCTACGCGGTGGTCGTGGACCGTGAGGTCCGCGCCCTGCTGGACCGGATCACCACGGCGCTGACGGCCGGTCATCCGCGGGAGTTGCTGGAGCAGGCGGCGATGGCCCTGTTGGGTTACATCGAGGAGGAGACCAGCGGGTTCCGGGTGCTGGTCCGGGAGTCGCCGGTGATGTCGGCGACGGGCAACTTCAGCAGCGTGCTCAACGACGTGGCGCACCAGGTGGAGCACATTCTGGGTGCGGAGTTCAAGAGCCGGGGGTACGACCCGAAGCTGGCCGAGCTCTATGCGCAGGCGCTGGTGGGCATGGTGGCGTTGACGGGCCGCTGGTGGCTGGAGGTCCGCAAGCCGCGTAAGGAGACGGTGGCGGCGCACCTGGTGAACCTGGCCTGGAACGGCCTGTCCCACCTGGAGGCGAAGCCGACGCTGATCACCCCGCGGGGCCGCTGAGCCGCGCGGGCGGCACCGGTTCGCGGCGCGCTCAGCGGCGGTGCATGTCGGCGACTGGGTGGTAGCGGTGGTTGCGTTGCGCCTCCGCGTGGTCCGAGGTGCCGATCTTGTCGTACAGGCCGGTGCCGAGGAGGACCAGGCCGAAGATCATCGAGACGATGACGGTCGACATCGAGAAGTTGAGGAAGTTCGCCTCGGTCTGCAGCACGGACATCATGAGGATGCTGGTGACCAGGAAGACGACCCCGGCGGTCAGGTTCATGTAGTGGCCGAGGTTGGTGCGTCGGGACGCGCCGATCAGCAGGAAGGCGCCGAAGACCACCGAGGCGATGGAGAACGCGAGGTTGGTGCGGAGCCCGAGCACCCAGTGGCTGCCGCGACCGAAGAGCGACTCACCGGCGGTCTGCGCGACGCCCCAGACGCCGAAGACCAGGATGTAGAGCCCGATGGCGCCGGAGAGGACCCGGTAGATCGGCCGCGCCGGGTGGTTGACCGGAATGTGCGCCATGATCTTTCGCCTCCGCCCGAGTTGACCGGTTCCGGAGGATTGTCACCCGGCGCGGCGGGGGTTGTCCGGCGAACCGGGTTCGCCGGGGCCGCATTCCGCGTGTGGTCGGGCGGGTGCGGCTCCGGCGAGGACCCGGGAGCGCTGTCAGAGGACGAGGCGGGCCTTCTCGAAGGCCTCCCGCTCCTCGTCCGAGCCGACCTTGCCGTACATGCCGCACATGAGCAGGACCAGGCCGGCGACCATGACCACCATGACGGTCACGATGCTGAAGTTGAAGAGGTTCGCGTCGGTCCGGATGAAGGCGAGCCCGCCGAGGCTGATCACCATGAGCGCGTACGCCAGCCACTGGTTGATCGCGACGTCGATGTTGCGGCCGAGCGCGGTGCCGGCCAGCACCAGCACCCCGAGCAGGATGCTGAGCAGCGAGAAGCCGAGGTTGGTGCCCTGGCCGAGAACCTGGGTGTCGTCCTGGGCGAAGAACGGGTTGCCGGCGCTCTCGATGACGCCGAGCGCACCGAAGACCACCAGGTACAGACCGGTCAGCCCGCCGATCGCCCGGTAGATCGGCCGCGCGGGGTGGTTGACGGGGGTGTGGGCCATGTCTGTGTCTCCAACGCCGTTTCGGGTGAGGGTCGACGACGATTGTCCCGCACGTCGGGATGTGACGCCGCACACGGCCCCCCGGCGCGGCGGTCACCCCCGTCGGCGGAGGGCGGCGTGGGGTGCTCAGTCGGCCGGCAGTTCCTCGGCCAGCGCCAGCCAGGCCTCCTCGGTGCGTTCCCGCTCGGCGCGCAGGTCCTTGAGCTGGCCGTCGAGGTCGGCGACCTTCGCGTAGTCGGTGGCGTGCGTGGCGAGTTGGTCGAGCAGCGTCGCCTCGCGCTGCTCCAGCTTGCCGATCTGCCGTTCCAGGCGGGTCAGCTCCTTGCGGGCCTGCCGCACCTCGGCGGCGGAGAGGCCGGCGCGGGCCGGGGCCTCGGGTGTGGCCGCGGGGACGGCTTCGGCGCGGGCTGAGCCGGGCCGGCCGGCGGCGCGCTGAAGGTACTCGTCGATGCCGCCGGGCAGGTGCACGAGCCGCCCGTCGCCGAACATCCCGTACGCGGCGTCGGTGACGCGTTCGATGAGGTAGCGGTCGTGACTGGCCACGATGATCGTGCCGGGCCACGAGTCGAGCAGGTCCTCCAGCGCGGCGAGGGTGTCGGTGTCCAGGTCGTTGGTGGGCTCGTCGAAGAGGAGCACGTTGGGCTCACCGGCGAGCAGCCGCAGCATCTGCAGCCGACGCCGCTCGCCGCCGGAGAGGTCGCTGACCGGGGTCCAGAGCCGCCGGTCGTCGAAGCCGAAGATCTCGGCGAGCTGGGCGGCGGAGATCTCCCGGTCGCCGAGCTGCACCCGCCGGGCGACCTCCTCGACCGCTTCGAGGACCCGCAGTTGGCCGGGGAGTTCGGCGAGTTCCTGGGAGAGGAAGGCGGGCCGGACGGTGGAGCCGGTGACGAACCGGCCGTCGTGCGGGCGGGTGACGCCGGCGAGCATCCGCAGCAGGGTGGTCTTGCCGGCGCCGTTGGCGCCGAGGATGGCGATCCGGTCGCCGGGGCCGACCTGCCAGGTGACGTCGCGCAGGATCTCCTTCGGGCCGGCGTGCAGGCTGACCTGCTCCAGGTCGTACACCTGCTTGCCGAGCCGGGCGGTGGCGAGCCGTTGCAGCGACATGGTGTCGCGCGGCGGTGGGACGTCGGCGATCAGCGCGTTGGCGGCGTCGATGCGGAAACGGGGCTTGGAGGTGCGGGCCGGCGGGCCGCGCCGCAGCCAGGCGATCTCCTTGCGGAGCAGGTTCTGCCGGCGGGCCTCGGTGGCCGCGGCGACGCGCTCCCGTTCGGCGCGGGCGAGCGTCCACGCGGCGAAGCCGCCCTCGTACGCCCGGACGGTCTGGTCGGCGACCTCCCAGGTGGTGGTGCAGACGGCGTCGAGGAACCACCGGTCGTGGGTGACCACGACGAGCGCGCCCTTGCGGCCGAGCAGGTGCCGGGCGAGCCAGTCGACGCCGCCGACGTCGAGGTGGTTGGTCGGCTCGTCGAGGATCAGCAGGTCGGAGTCGCGCACCAGCAGGGCGGCGAGGGCGACGCGGCGGCGTTCACCGCCGGACATCGGGCCGACCGGCTGGTCGAGGCCCAGGTGGGGCATGCCGAGGCCGTCGAGGATGGCGCGCACGCCGGCGTCGCCGGCCCACTCGTGCTCGGCGCCCATGCTCTCGGCGAGCCATTCGGTGCCGAGCACGACGTCACGCACGGTGGCGTCGGGGGCGAGCGTGAGGGTCTGCGGCAGCCAGGCGACGCGCAGGTCACGGCGGTGGGTGACGCGGCCGTCGTCGGGCTCCTCGGTGCGGGTCAGCAGCCGCAGCAGGGTGGACTTGCCGGCGCCGTTGAGGCCGACGACGCCGATCCGGTCGGCGTCGTCGAGGCCGAGCGACACGTCGGTGAGCAGCGGGCCGGCAGCTCCGTAGCCCTTGGACACCCGGTCCAGGTTGACGATGTTGGCCACGACCCACCTTCCATGATCAAAGCGCCCCGGTGCCGGGCGGGCACGGGACGCCTGGCCTACCAGCGTACGCGGGCGGCCCGCCTCCCGCGTCACCCGCCCAGATCAGGGATCTTGGGTCGGGAGAGCCGTCAGACGATCCGGGCGCCGGCCACCGGCCCGTGCGCCACCCGCGCCTCGCGGCACACCGCCGCGGCGGTCAGGTCCGCGGCGAGGCGGACGGCGTGCTTCTCGTCGGTGGCGAGGAAGACACAGGTGGGCCCGGAGCCGGAGACGAGGCCGGCCAGGGCGCCCGCCGCCTCGCCCGCCTTGAGGGTCTCGGCGAGCGCGGGACGCATGGCGAGCGCGGCGTCCTGGAGATCGTTGCCGAGCGCGGCGGCCAGCACCCGCGGGTCACGCTGGCGCAGCGCGGCGAGCAGCGTGTCGGTGCTGCCCAGCGGCGGGCCGGCGGTGCCGGCTTCGCGGAGCCGGTCCAGCTCGCGGTAGGCGGCCGGGGTGGAGAGGCCGCCGTCGGCGATGGCGACGACCCAGTGCCAGGAGGTGGGGCGGGCCAGCACCGGGCTGACCGCCTCACCACGGCCGGTGCCCAACGCGGTGCCGCCGTGGATGAGGAACGGCACGTCGGAGCCGAGGTCGGCGGCGATGCCCGCCAGTTCGTCGCGGGACAGGCCGGTGCCCCAGAGCGCGTCGCAGGCGACCAGGGCCGCCGCGGCATCGGCGCTGCCGCCGGCCAGACCGCCGGCGAGCGGGATCTGCTTGCGCAGGTGCAGCCGGGCGTGCGGAAGGACCCCGGCGTAGCCGGCGAGGGCGTGGGCGGCCCGGATCACCAGGTTCGAGTCGTCGAGGGCCAGCTCGCCGGCGCCCTCGCCCTCCATGGTGAGGGTGAGGGTGTCGCCCCGGCGGGCGGTGAGCTCGTCGTGGATCGAGATCGCGTGGTAGACGGTGTTCAGCTCGTGGTAGCCGTCCCGGCGCAGCGGGCCCACCCCGAGGTGCAGGTTGACCTTCGCCGGTACGCGTACCCGCACCGGGCCGGTCGCGCCGCGCCGCTGACCGTCGTCGTCCGGACGCCAGGCCTCGGTCACGGGGCGGCGTCCCGCACGCGCGGGCGGATGTCGAACGGCTTGTCCACGATCAGCTCCTCGGCGGGGTCTTCGGTCGGCTCGTTCCGGCCGTCGACCAGGTCGTACGCGTACACGTGCGGCGGTTGCCGCACGGTCCGCCCATGGTTCGGGAGGCCCGTGTCGGCGGGCACCGCGCCAGCCTACTGCGCGGCCGGTGCGGCGGCCGGGGCCGACGCGGCGACGGCGGCGAACTGCTCGACGGTGAGCGATTCGCCGCGGGCACCCGGGTCCACCCCCGCCGCGGTGAGCGCGGCGGCGGCCCGGTCCGCCCCGCCGGCCCACCCGGCGAGGGCCGCGCGCAGGGTCTTGCGACGCTGGGCGAACGCGGCATCGACCACCGCGAAGACCCGCTCGCGGGTCACGTCGGTGCGGGGTGGTTCGCGCCGGGTGAAGGCGACCAGCCCGGAGTCGACGTTGGGCACCGGCCAGAAGACGTTCGGCGGGACCTTGCCGGCGGCGCGGGCGCGGGCGTACCAGGCGAGCTTGACCGACGGGATGCCGTACACCTTGGATCCGGGGCCGGCGACGAGCCGGTCGGCGACCTCCTTCTGCACCATGACCAGGCCGTGCCGCAGGTCGGGCAGCTCGGCGAGCAGGTGCAGCACCACCGGCACCGCGACGTTGTAGGGCAGGTTCGCGACCAGCGCGGTGGGGGGCGGGTCGGCGAGCGCGGCGGCGGTGATCCGCAGGGCGTCGGCCCGGTGCACGGTCAGCCGGGCGGCGGCCGGACCGGCGTGCCGGGCGGCGGTCTCCGGCAGCGCGCCGGCCAGCACCGGGTCGATCTCCACGGCGTGCACGTGCGCGGCGACCGGGAGCAGGGCCAGGGTGAGCGAACCGAGCCCGGGGCCGACCTCCAGCGCCACGTCGTCCGGGCCGAGCCCGGCCGCGGTGACGATCCGGCGCACCGTGTTCGGGTCGTGCACGAAGTTCTGGCCGAGCTTCTTCGTCGGCGACACGCCCAGCCGGGCGGCCAGCTCCCGGATCTCCGCCGGGCCGAGGAGACCGGTCATGGGCAGCAGCGTATGCGGCTCGGCGGGGCCGCCCGGAAGGGACCCGGTGCGGCCGGCGCCGCCCCCGGGCGCGGCGGGCGGCTCACCACGGACCGAAGGCGCGCTCGCCGGTCGCCGAGATGGCGGCGCAGAGTTCGTCGAGGTCCGCGCCGGTGGTCGCGGCCAGCGAGCGGACGGTGAGCGGGATGAGGTACGACGCGTTGGGCCGGCCGCGGTGCGGCGTCGGCGTCAGGTAGGGGGCGTCGGTCTCCACGAGGATCTGGTCGAGCGGGGTCACGGCGGCGGCCTCGCGCAGCGCACCGGCGCTGCCGAAGGTGACCGTGCCGGCGAAGCTGAGCAGGTAGCCCCGGCGGACGCACTCGGCGGCGAAGTCCGCGTCACCGGAGAAGCAGTGCAGGACCACGGTGTCCGGCGCGCCCTCGTCGTCCAGGACGCGCAGCACGTCGGCGTGCGCGTCCCGGTCGTGGATGACCAGCGTCTTGCCGTAGCGCTTCGCGATGGCGATGTGGGCCCGGAAGCTCTCCTCCTGCGCGGCGCGACCCTCGTCGCCGGTGCGGAAGAAGTCCATGCCGGTCTCCCCGATGCCGCGGACCCGGTCCCGGGCGGCGAGCGTCTCGATCTCGCGCAGCGCCTCGTCGAGGTCGGCGAGGCGGGGCGCCTCGTTGGGGTGCAGCGCCACGGTGGCCAGGACCGCCGGGTGGTGGTCGGCCACGTCGGCGCCCCACCGGGAGGAGGCGACGTCCACGCCGACCTGCACCAGCCGGTCGACGCCGACGTCGGCGGCGACCGCGATGGCCGTGCCGACGGGGTCGTCGGTGCGCCCGCCGCCGGGCACACCGGCCTCGCTGACCGTGATGTCCAGGTGCGTATGGCTGTCGAGCACCGGGCTCGGCAGCGGCTCGGGCGCGGGCGGGAACTCCCCGGCACGTCGGGCCGCGCGCGCCCGGCGGGACTCGCTCGTCTGTTCGGTTGGCTCGGTCATCACCCAAAGGATCACACACGGACCGTGGACATCCGCCCGCCACCCGCTGTTCACCTCGATCACGCAGAGCGACTCTACGGTCGCCCCGTGAGCGAGCCGTGGGCACAGCGAGGTGCGGCATGAGTGTCACTCCTCACGCCAGCGGGGACGCCGGCGAGCGGACCGGGCTGCGGGTCGCGTACGGCGGCGGCGTCTACCCGGCGGAGGAGATCGCCCGGGGGGCCGCGTACGAGCTGTTCAGCGCCGACGAGGTGGCCGGTTTCGAGTGGGCGCCCCGCCCGGGGTCGGCCCTGCCCTGGCGCCGGTTCGTGCACGTCACCGAGGTGACCGCCGTGCACGGCGCGGCCGACCCGGGTGAGGAGCCGGAGGCGCCACTGCTGATGCCGGTGCACCGGGAACGGGGCTGGGCGCAGGTCCACCAGCTCAGCCAGCGCCCCGACGCGGCCGACGACCCTACGCTGGTCGCGGTACGCGGGTCGGCGACGATCCGCCGGGGCACCCGGATGGTCAAAATGCTCTCCGGCCGTCAGCTCGCCGGTTACGTGCGGGGTTGGCTGCCGCACGGGTTCTGCTACCGCGAGTACGACGTCGCCCACCTGCGTACGCCGTCGGCGACGACCCTGCTCCGCACGGACGCTGAGGTGGGCCGCGACGGCGGGGAGGTGACGTACGCGCTGCGCTGGCGCGCCACCGACCCGGTCGACTACGACGTGCCGGTGGGCGAGGCGCACCGGGGCCTGAGCGCGCTGCCGCCCCGCGACCGGCTGGGGCCGGCGGTGCTCGGCACCGGTTTCGTGCCCAGCAGCAACCAGCTGATCCCGGAGTTCGTCACCCGCGACTTCGCCGATCTGCCGATGCCGGCCAACGCCACCCTGCTCGCCTACCCGGCGAACGGGGTGGAGGTGGTGCTCTACACCTACCAGGCCGAGCAGCGGGGCTGGCTGCGGATGGTCGGCCCGCAGTGGCGGCACCTGATCGCCGCGGTGCCGGGCCTCTCCCCGGACCAGGAGTACCTGCCGACCGGGGACGCGCCCCGCGCCACTCAGCTCGTCGGCCGGTACGGCGACAGCGAGTACGAGGCGGTCGCCGACCTGCCCGGCGGCTTCCGGGTGCTGGCGATGACCCGGGCCGCCCGCTATCCGGTGGACGCGGTGGCCCGGCGGCTGCGCTTCGCGTCCTGGCGCGGTGTGTCGTGTCTGGTGCTGCGCGAGGAGGCGGGTTGGCTGCGGCTGCGGCTGCGGCGACCCGATCCGGACTCCGTGGCGGTGACCGCCGCACAGTGCCACGACCGGGGCATCTACGAGGTGTGGGCCCCGGGCGCGGAGGTGACGGATGACCAGGTCGTCCACGTCCCGTATGCCCTCTAGGCGGCGGGCATACCGGGAGGCGGGCCGGGAATGCGCCGGGCGAGGAGACAACCCGAGCCCGTCAGGAGAAGAGCATGCCCTTCATCACCGTGGGGACGGAGAACTCCGCGCCCATCGACCTGTACTACGAGGACCACGGTGCCGGTCAGCCGATCGTGCTGATCCACGGCTTCCCGTTCAACGGTGCGACGTGGGAGAAGGTGTCCATTCCGCTGCTGAACGCCGGATATCGGGTGATCACGTACGACCGGCGCGGTTTCGGTAACTCGGCGCAGCCGACGATGGGGTACGACTACGACACCTTCGCCGCCGACCTCGACGTGCTGATGACCGAGCTGGATCTGCGCAACACGATCCTGGTCGGCCACTCCATGGGCACCGGTGAGGTGACCCGTTACCTCGGCGCGTACGGGTCGCAGCGGGTGAGCCAGGCGGTGCTGCTGGCACCGTTGGCGCCGTTCCTGCTGAAGACGGCGGACAACCCGGAGGGCGTCGACAAGAGCCTCTTCGACGGCTTCCAGCAGGCGATCATCGCCGACCGCTTCGCCTACCTGACGCAGTTCTGCGACGCGTTCTTCAACTACAGCGAGAACAAGGGCAAGCTGGTCAGCGAGGAGGCGTTCCGCGCCCACTGGGAGATCGGCGCCCGGGCCTCGGCCAAGGGCACGTACGACTCCGTCGACGCGTGGCTCACCGACTTCCGGGGCGACCTGCCCAACATCGACGTGCCGGTGCTGATCGTGCAGGGCGACAAGGACAACGTGCTGCCGTACGCGAAGACCGGGCAGCGGCTGCAGCCGATGCTCGCCGGCAGCCAGCTGGTGACCCTGAAGGGCGCCCCGCACGGCATCCCGTGGACGAACGCCAATGAGGTCAACAAGGCGATCATGGACTTCATCGGCTCACCGACCATGGCTCGCGCCTGACGTCCCGCCGGTGGCGCCCGGTTCGGGCGCGGCCGGCCGACGTCAGAGGAGGGTGCGGCCCCGGGGATGCCCCGGGGCCGCACACCGCGTTCTCCGTCAGCCGGCCAGCCGGGCCAGCTCCTCGTCAACGATCGACGGGTCGAGCTTGCGGAACACCGGCTTGGGCGCCGCGAGCTGCCGACCCACCACCAGGGGCACGGACTCCCAACGCGCGCCCTGCGTGTAGTCGCCGGTCAGCACCGGGTAGGCCGGCCCGCCGTCGAGGTCGGCGACCTCGACGATCCGGGGCATCGGCGCGTGGACGCCCTCGCCGCCGAGCAGCTCGTGCACCTTCTGCGCGGAGTGCGGCAGGAACGGGGTGAGCAGCGTATTGGCGTCGCTGACCACCTGGAGGGCGACGTGCAGGATCGTGCCCATCCGGGGCTTGTCGGCGGCGTCCTTCAGCTTCCAGGGCGCCTGCTCGGACAGGTACTTGTTGGCCTCCGCGACCACCCGCATCGCCTCACCGATGGCCTGCTTCTGCCGGTGCTTGGCGATCAGGTCGCCGACCGTGGCGAAACCGGCCCGGGCGGTGGCGAGCAGGGCCTCGTCCGCCTCGGTGAGACCGGCCGGGTCGACCGGCGGGATCTCGCCGAAGTTCTTCGCCGCCATGGAGATCGACCGGTTGACGAGGTTGCCCCAGCCGGCGACCAGCTCGTCGTTGTTGCGGCGCAGGAACTCGGCCCACGTGAAGTCGGTGTCGTTGCTCTCCGGCCCGGCGGCGGCGATGAAATAGCGCAGCGCGTCGGCGTCGTAGCGCTCCAGGAAGTCACGGACATAGATGACGACCCGGCGGGAGGAGGAGAACTTCCGCCCCTCCATGGTCAGGTACTCGCTGGACACCACCTCGGTGGGCAGGTTGAGGCGGCCCAGGTCGCCCGGCTCGCCGTCGTGGGCGCCCTCACCGGAGTAGCCGGCGAGCAGCGCCGGCCAGATGACCGAGTGGAAGACGATGTTGTCCTTGCCCATGAAGTAGTAGGTCTGGGCGTCCTTGCCCTCGCCGTCGGCGGACCACCACCGCCGCCACGCCTCCGGGTCGCCGGAGCGGCGCGCCCACTCGATCGAGGCGGACAGGTAGCCGATGACCGCGTCGAACCACACGTAGATCCGCTTGTCCGACCGGTCGCGCCACCCGTCCAGCGGGATCGGCACCCCCCACTCCAGGTCCCGGGTGATCGCCCGGGGCTGGAGGTCGTCGAGGAGGTTCTTCGAGAACCGCAGCACGTTCGGGCGCCAGCCCTCCCGGGTGTCCAACCACTGCCGCAGCACGTCGGCGAGGGCGGGCAGGTCGAGGAAGAAGTGCTCGGTCTCGACGAACTCCGGCGTCTCACCGTTGATCTTCGACTTCGGGTTGATCAGGTCGATCGGGTCGAGCTGGTTGCCACAGTTGTCGCACTGGTCGCCGCGGGCGCTCTCGTAGCCGCAGATCGGGCAGGTGCCCTCGATGTAGCGGTCGGGCAGCGTCCGGCCGGTGGACGGGGAGATCGCCCCCATCGTGGTCTTCGGCACGATGTAGCCGTTGCGGTACATCCCCTCGAACAGGTCCTGCACCACCGCGTAGTGGTTGCGGGTGGTGGTGCGGGTGAACAGGTCGTACGACAGGCCCAGCCCGTGCAGGTCCTCCACGA
Source organism: Micromonospora sp. NPDC049366 (assembly GCF_044466625.1). Classification (NCBI taxonomy): domain Bacteria; kingdom Bacillati; phylum Actinomycetota; class Actinomycetes; order Micromonosporales; family Micromonosporaceae; genus Micromonospora; species Micromonospora sp. NPDC049366. The sequence goes on along the minus strand of NZ_JBITMV010000012.1, from coordinate 22,887 downwards.
TCACCCGGTTGTAGCGGTCGGCCAGCTCGCGCGGGGTGACCCCCTCGGCGTCGGCCTGCACCTGAATCGGGGTGCCGTGCTCGTCGGTGCCGGAGACCATGAGCACGTCGTGACCGGCCATCCGCATGTACCGGCTGAAGACGTCGGAGGGAACGCCGAAACCGGAGACGTGGCCGATGTGGCGCGGGCCGTTGGCGTACGGCCAGGCAACCGCCGCGAGAACGTGACTCATGACCAGCAAGCCTAATGACCCCCGTGGGGCGGTCGCGAACCAATAGGGGTGCCGGGGCGTCACCGGATCGGCGATCAGGCGGACACCCCTCCCCCTTTGGTCCGATTTGTCGTCGACACGCGCCTCAGCTGCCCAGTTCCCCTCCCGGTCCGGGGTGCAATGAACCTCGTGACTGGCAGACGATCGGCCCGCAAGCCCGACGACCAGCCCGCCGAGGCGCCGGCCTCGCCGGACCGGGCCGCGCCGCCGCACCAGCTGGCTCCCCACCAGGCCTCGGCGACGCCCGCGCCGTCGAGTGGGGCCGCGCCGCCGCACCAACCGGCCCCACACCAGGGCCAGACGTCGCCGGACCGGGCCGCGCCGCCGCCCGCGCAGGCGGCTCCGCCGGCCCAGGCCCGGCGCGGTCGGCGGCAGACGGCGACCGGACCGGTCGTCCCCGCTCCGGCGTCACCGCCGGCGCTCCCCGGCCCTGCGGGAGGCGGCGCCGGGGCCGGGCCGGTCACCGAGGACTCCTCCGCCCAGCCCGGGGCGGCCCCCGTCGAGGTGGAGCCGACCACCGGGGCGCCGGTGGACGCCCTGCCCCGCCGGGTGCCGGTCCGCCAGCCGAAGCGGTGGCACCGTGGCGGCCGGGCGACCCGCAGCGGTATGGCGGAGGAGGACGACGACCCGACGTTCTGGCCGCCGATCGAGGAGGTGCACTGGGACGGCACCCCGATCCGGGCGGAACCGGAGCGGAAGCGGGAGGCCCCGATCCGCCGGCGGCGGGCGAGGCGGGCGGCCCACCCACCCGACCCCCTGCCCGGGCTCGCCGCGCTGCTGGCGCTGAGCCTCGTCGCGGCGTTCTTCGCCTGGGTCAGCGCCGGGCCGCTCTGGGTGGCGCTGGGCCACTCGACGGAGGGCCGGGTGGCGATCTCCGACTGCACCGGCGGCGGGCTCACCCAGCGCTGCCGGGGCGTCTTCACCGCCGACGGGGGGCGCTTCATCGCGCACGGCGTGCGGGTCAGCGGCGTACCGGCCGAGCGGGCCGCACGAGGCGCGATCCTTCCCGCCCGAATGACCGGCCCCGAGGGCGGCACCGCGTACGCCGACCGGGGCCTGGCCCGACACCTGCGCTGGATGCTCGGCCTGCTGATGGTGGTGGCCTGCGGCGCCGGGATCGCCCGGTGGACCGGTGGCATGCTCCTGGGCGACCCACGGGCACGACGCTGGGCGGTCGCCGCCGCGTTCGGCGGGCCGGCGCTGATCACCCTCGGGTTCCTCGCCGCCGCCTGGTGATCGAGCCGAGGGCGGGGCGCGCCGGGCCTGAGCGCGGCGGCTGTCAGCGGTGGACGACGGTGTAGACCTCGCGTCGGCGCAGCCCGTGCCGGGTGGCCACCTCGCTGATCGCGTCGCGGCGGGACAGGCCGGCGGCCTCCCGCTCGGCCACCTCCGCCTTCAGGGTGTCGTCGTCCGGGCGCTGCGCCGGCGTCGCCGGGGCGCCGGCCACCACCAGGGTGATCTCCCCGCGCGGCTCCCCCTCGGCGGCCCAGCGGGCCAGGTCGCCGAGCGGCCGGCGGAGCACCTCCTCGTAGGTCTTCGTGAGCTCCCGGCACAGCGCGGCCGGCCGGTCGGCGCCGAACGCGTCCGCCAGGTCGGTCAGCGCCCCGGCGACCCGGTGCGGCGCCTCGAAGAGGACCAGCGTGCGCTGCTCGGCGGCGAGCTCCCGTAGGCGCGACCGCCGGGCGCCGGGCGAGCGGGGCAGGAACCCCTCGAAGCAGAACCGGTCGCAGGGCAGACCGGAGAGGGCGAGGGCGGTGGTGACGGCGCTCGGGCCGGGGGCCGCGGTGACCGGCGCGCCGACGTCGAGGGCGGCCCGGACCAGCCGGTAGCCGGGGTCGGAGACGCTCGGCATGCCGCCGTCGGTGACCAGCGCCACCAGGTAGCCGGCCTGGATCACCTCGACCAGCTCCGGCGTACGCCGCTCCTCGTTGCCCTCGAAGTAGGAGACGATCCGCCCGGGGATGGTGACGTCGAGGTCCCGGGCCAGTCGGGTGAGCCGGCGGGTGTCCTCGGCGGCGACCACGTCGGCGCTGGCGAGCACCTCGCGGAACCGGGTGGACGCGTCGGCCGGGTTGCCGAGCGGCGCGCCGAGCAGGACGAGGCGACCGACGTCCGACATTTCACCCACAGGTTGCGCTCCTCGGTCGACAGCCGTTCCGGTATCGGGGACGACGGGCGCCACCGGTCACCATGGCAGCCTACGATTCCCGGGTGACGAGTGCGTCGACAGCACAGAGCGCGGGCACCGGGCGGGCGGAGTCGGAGGGTCTTGTGGGACGAGCCGCCGAGGCCGAGCGTACGGCCGATGACGGGTCGGCCGGGGCGACCGCCGGGCCCCGGGCCGACGGCGACGGCCTCCCCGGGGTGGTCCGCCGCCGGTTGGCGACCGTCGACGCGGGGCTCGACGCCTGGTCGTGGCTGGCCACCGGCGTCGTGGTGCTGATCGCCGGGATCCTCCGCTTCGTGGGCCTGTCCCACCCGAGCGGCAAGATCTTCGACGAGGTCTACTACGCGCGGGACGCGTACGGGCTGATCGACCGCGGCTTCGAGTTCAACTACAAGGACGGCAACCCGTCGTACGTGGTGCACCCGCCGCTGGGCAAGTGGCTCATCGGCCTCGGCGAGTGGGCCTTCGGCTACCAGGACCCGGAGAGTCGCGTCTCGGTGCCGGGGCATCTGGTGACCACGTCGCCCGAGTTCGGGTGGCGCTTCTCGGCGGCCGTGATCGGCACGCTCTCGGTGCTGCTGCTGGTGCGGATCGGCCGGCGGATGTTCCGGTCCACCGCGCTGGGCTGCGCCGCCGGTCTGCTGCTCGCCCTGGACGGCTTCCACCTGGTGCTGTCCCGCACCGCGCTGCTCGACATCTTCCTCCTCTTCTTCGTGCTGGCCGCGTTCGGCGCCCTGGTGCTCGACCGGGACGCGCAGCGCCGACGGTGGGCGCGGGCTCTGGAGGCCGGGCTCGACCCGACCCGGCCGGGGCGCGCGGGTCGGCCGGCGACCGGCTGGCGGGGCTGGCCGTGGTGGCGGCTCGCGGCGGGTGTGCTGCTCGGCTGCGCCTGCGCGGTGAAGTGGAGCGCGCTCTACTTCGTCCCGGCGTTCGCCCTGCTGGTGCTCTTCTGGGAGGTCGGCGTGCGCCGGTCGGCGGGGGTCCGCCGGCCGTGGCGGGACGCCGTGCTCGACGAGCTGCCCTGGTTCGCGCTGGCCGGTGTGCTGATGGTCGGCACCTACCTGGCCACCTGGTCGGGCTGGCTGCTCACCGACGGCGGCTACTACCGGCTCGCGGCCAACTACCCGGGCGCCCCGCTCAGCGACGCCCCGGTGGTCGGGCCGCTGATCAACCTGTTCGAGTACCACAAGGCGGCGTACGGCTTCCACACCGGCCTCGACGACCCGCACAAGTACCAGTCCTGGCCGTGGCAGTGGCTGCTGCTGGGGCGGCCGGTGGCGTTCTACTGGTCGGGCGACGGCGGCTGCGGGGCGGCGAGCTGCGCGGCGGAGATCCTGCTGCTGGGCACGCCGCTGCTCTGGTGGTCGTTCCTGCCGGCGCTGGTGGCGCTGGTCTGGCTGGGTGCCGCCCGGCGGGACTGGCGGGCCGGGGCGATCCTGCTGACCGTGGCGGCCGGCCTGCTGCCGTGGTTCTGGTTCGCCCTGGACGGTCGGACGATGTTCTCGTTCTACACCGCGCCGGCACTGCCGTTCCTGGTCCTGGCGGTGGTCTACGTGCTCGGGGCGATCATCTCGCCCGCCGAGGCGGGTGCCGGGGTGGTCCGGGCGCCCGTGCCGGCCGAGACCACGCACGACCGCCGGGTCGTCGGCGGCGTCATCGTGGGCGCGTACGTGCTGCTGGTCGCGCTCTGCTTCGCGTACTTCTATCCGATCTTCGTGGGCCGGATCATCCCGTACGCGGACTGGTCCGCCCGGATGTGGCTGGACGGTCGCTGGATCTGACCGGCCTCGCCGCGCGCCCGCGCCCCGTTCCGGGACGGCGCGACGGAGGGCGCGGCGGCACCGGGACGGCCGAACGACAACGGGCCCGCACGCGTCGGCGTGCGGGCCCGCGGGACGAAGACGCGCGCCCCGATCGCCTGCCACGGGGGAAGCGGGCGATTGGGGCGCGCAAGAGAAGCTTAACCACCCTGCACCACCGGCACAACGGGTCGACTTGGGTCAGATTTCTGACGGATGCCAGCCCGATAACGTGGAAGACGCGCAGCTTGACCCACCGTCACCGCGCCGGTGGGCCCGACCCCGATCGTCCACAGCGGTCAGCCGTACGCCGACCCACCCCAATGATCATCCTAAGTGGACTGCTCCTACACTGCGCCGGTGATCAACTCAAGACGATCCACCACGGTCCTCGTCGGACTGCTGGTGGTCTCCGCGCTGCTCGGGCCCGCGCCCGCCGCGGCCGACGAGCCGACACCCCCCGAGCCACCCCGCGTCGAGCTGGTGCTCGACGTCAGCGGGTCGATGCGCGCCCGCGACATCGACGGCCGTAGCCGGATCTCCGTCGCGCAGCAGGCGTTCAACGAGGTCGTCGACGCGCTGCCGGCGGAGACGCAGCTCGGCATCCGGGTGCTCGGCGCGACCTACCAGGGCAAGGACAAGAAGGTCGGCTGCCAGGACACGCAGCAGATCGTGCCGGTCGGCCCGGTCGACCGGACCGAGGCGAAGGCGGCGGTGGCCACGCTGCGGCCGACCGGCTTCACCCCGGTCGGGCTCGCCCTGCGCAAGGCCGCCGAGGACCTCGGCACGGGTGCCACCACCCGACGGATCGTGCTGATCACCGACGGCGAGGACACCTGCGCCCCGCCGGATCCCTGCGACGTCGCCCGGGAGCTCGCCGCCCAGGGCACCCGGCTCGTGGTCGACACCCTCGGTCTCGCCCCCGACGAGAAGGTACGCCGGCAGCTGCTCTGCATCGCGAGCGCGACCGGCGGCACCTACACGGCCGCCCAGAGCACCGAGGAGCTGACCGGGCGGATCAAGCAGTTGGTCGAGCGGGCCGGTGAGACGTACACCCGCACGCCCACCGTCGTCGGCGGCGGCAACGCCTGCCCGGGCGCGCCCGTGCTCGGGCCCGGCGTCTACACCGACCGGGAGACGTTCTCCGAGCACCGCTGGTACCGGGTTCCGGTGCGGCCGGGCCAGGAGCTGCGGGCGTCGGTCAGCATGGCGCTGGACCGGCCGGTCAACCGCGACTACGGCGTGCTGCTGCGGGCCGTCGCCCAGGACGGCCGCGAACTGGTCCGTGGCGCGGACGCGGGCAGCGGCCGGGCGGACGTCGTCTCCGCCGGGCTGCGCTGGTCGGGCGACGAGCCCGAGGAACGCGACGCCGAGGAGCGCGACGCCGAGGTCCCCGCCCCCGCGGAGATGGTCTGCCTGGTGGTCAGCAACTCGTTCGCGCCCCGCCCCGGCACCGGGCTCACGCCGGGAATGCCCGTCGAGCTGACCGTCGACGTGGTCGCCGCGGCACCCGACCCGCGCGGGCCGGACCTCGGCCGCGGCTGGGTGCTGCTGGCCCTGCTGACCGTCGCCGGTCTGCTCACCGGTCTGGTGACCGGCCTGCTCACCCGCTGGTGGGTGGCCACCTGGAGGGAGAAGTGAGCGTGCGTACCCCCCTGAGGTCGACGGTGGCGCTGTTCGCCGTCGCCGGCGCCACGCTGCTGCCCACGGCCGCCGCCGCGGACGCGACGCCCGCGCCCACCCCCTCGCCCGGCGCGCAGACGGTGACCCGGGCGGGCACGTCGTTCCTCACCGCCACCGCCATCAACGCCGGCCAGCCGGTCCGGGTCGGTGCCTCCACCGGTGACCACCTCTACTGGTCGTTCACCGCCGACGCCGGCCAGGTGCACGACATCACGGCCACCGTGTCGTTCCCGCGCAACCGCAGCGGGGCGTCGACGTGGACGGTGGAGGTCTTCGACGGGCTCCGCCGCCGGCAGGCCTGCACGGCCGGGGCGCAGACCCCGACCGCCGAGGCGGCGAGCGGGAGCGTGTCGCTCGGCTGCACCCTCCGCGAGGTGCGGCCGTGGGCCGAGCCGTGGTCGGCCGACCCGCTGCCCGGTACGTACTACGTCCGGCTGTCGGTCGTCGACCTGCCGGAGCCGGACCTGGGCGCGCCCATCGACGTGGACCTGCTGGTCAGCGCGGACGGCGACGGCGGCGCTCCCGCCGACGACGGTGAACTGGCCGCGCCGCTGGTGCCGAACACCCGTGCCGGCGCCCTGCTCTCCGAGGACGCCGCCACCGCACCTGCCGCAGCGGACGAGGAGCAGGACAGCGGCCTGTCCGACCTCCTGCCCGCGCTGGGCTCCCGGTGGATCTGGACCGGCGTCGGCGGGATCCTCGCCGCGGTGGCCGGGGTGGTCGGCTTCGCGCTGACCCGACGTCCCCGGCGAGCCTAGGGGTCAGGCCCGGAACACCACCGCCGCCCGGCGCCGCGCCCCGGCGCCGGGCGGCGGAACCGTCAGCGGGTACGCGGGCCGCGGGGCAGCCAGCCGATGAAGCGATCCTGCAGGGACGCCACCGGTGCGGTATGCAGGTCCTCGCTGGCGGCGGCGAGACAGGAGCCCAGGTAGACGCTGAGCATCGCCCGGTCCCCGTACTCCTCCAGGAGCCGGGCGCGCTTGGTCGCACACGGCCACTCGTCGCCGCAGGAACCGCAGCTCCAGCCCGGCGTCAGCGGGGCGTGTTCGTCGCTCCGCGGGCTGAACCCTTCCGCACCGGTCATCGCGCTCCCTCTCCGGATCCTGACAGGGCCGGGCCACGGCCCGACCTGGATCGACCGCTGTCGCGGCAGCCAATATGCCGGCTGCCGCCGAAGCAGCGCTCCGGAACCATCCGGTGTTACATGGTTGCGGTACTTTCGTCACTCGTGGCAGTCACATATCCGACGCTCGGCCGGCGGGAGCGCTACCAAATGTCCGGACACGCGCATCCCGCGCACCGGGCCCCCGCCGTCGCGGGACAGCCGCCGGCCGGTCCGGGGGTCTCCCGTGCGTGACCTGCTGCCACCGGAGGTCGCGGTGGCCGTGGCCGGGCCCGACGACTGGACCGGGCAGCTGCTGGCAGCCGAGCGAGCCTGCCTCAGCGAGCGGGCCGTCGAGGGCCGGCGGCGGGACTTCACCGCCGGTCGGGTGTGCGCCCGACGGGCCATGACGACGCTCGGCCTGCCGCCGGCCGCCGTGGTGGCGGCCGCCGACCGGTCGCCGATCTGGCCCTCGGGCGTGGTCGGGACGATCACCCACACCCGCGGATACTGCGCGGCCGCCGCGGCCCACATCACCGCCGTCCGCTCCGTCGGCATGGACGCCGAGCAGCACCGCGAGCTCAACGAGGGCGTACGCCGGATGATCTGCCTGCCGGAGGAGGAGGACCGGCTGGCCGCGCTGCCCGGCGGGGTCTCCTGGCCGGCGGTGCTGTTCAGCGCGAAGGAGACCGTCTACAAGGTCTGGTACCCGGTGGTCGGCACCTGGCTCGACTTCGCCGACGCGCACGTGGAGCTGGACCCGGACGCCGGCACGTTCACGGCCCGGATCGCACCGGCCCGGATCGCCACCGCGCCGGTCGAGGATCCACCGGGGACGGTGCGCGGCCGCTTCGTCGTGGCGGACGGGCTGGTCCGCACGGCCGCCGTCCTCCCGCTGCGCTGACCCGTCGCGGCCGGGTTCCCGGTCGTGGCCGGGTGGCCCGCTCCTGGTAAGCGCCCCGGACAACGCGACGGGTCTCCGGGGTGTCGGGTTCCGCCCGTCGCCGAGCGCACCACCGGAGACCACGCCGCGAGTCAGCCGGAGGTCGTCCGCTCCGGCCGCCGCGCTAGAAGTTGCCCGCCGAGTTGCACTTCACGCCCTGATTGAGGCAGTTGCGGACGCGAGCCGCGAGCGCGTCGTCCTCCCAGGCGTTGAAGAAGTCGGCGTGCATCGAGAACGACGTGCCCGAGGCGAGGGTGATGCCGTTGGTGTTCGTGTTCAGCGGGTACCCGATCACGAACGACACCGACGGGACCGGCACCGGGTGACTCTTCGGGCAGGCGCCGGTGTGGTCGCCCATCGCCATGTGCGACTTGTGGTCCGGACTGTCCAGGTGCTTGCCGTCCCAGCAGTCGAAGAAGGTGACCTGGCGGACCAGGTTGGCGGTCTTCGCGCAGATCGGGAAGAGACCGTCGGCCGTCCGGCCGGTCTCACCGCCGATGCCCGCGCACCAGAAGTGGTTGCCCTGCTTGTCGGGCGTGTCGGTCTGCTTCTTCGCGTCGCCCGTGATCATCCGCAGGCCGGGCGGGAACGGCTGGGTCTTGCTCGGGTCCTTCAACCGGGAGCCGTAGTAGACGGTCACCTCCTTCGGATCGACCGGCTTGCCGTTCTGCAGCAGGGTGGGAATCCAGTAGGCGGAGTGGTCGTCGCCGACGTTGCAGCTGGTGCGGGTGGCGGCCATCAGCGACTCGTAGGTCGAGTCGGCGTCGGTGGACCGGTTGCCGAAGAACGTGTGGTTGTGCGACGCGCCCACGAGCCCGGGAGCGACGATCGGGTCGTCGTTGTTGTGGTGGCTGACCGTGCAGCCGACGTTGAACTCGGGCACCTTCACCGGGTTGCCGGTGACCGGCTTCGGCTTGCGGGCGAAGAAGGCCTTTGTCCGGGCCGCCTGCGCCGCCTGATCGATGACGATCCAGCCACCCTTGTTGACCGGCGGCCGGGGGGCGGCCGGCGGTTTGGGCGAGCCGGAGGAGGTCGCGCTGGGCGTCGGCGAACCGGCCGCAGCGCTGGCCGACGGTCCGGCCGAGGTCTGGACCGGGTCGGCCGCCCCGCCCGGACCGAGGCCGGTGGCGGACGACGGGGCGGCGGCGCCGGGGGTCGTCACCTGGTCCTTGCAGCCGGCGGTCAGGGCCAGGCTGAGCAGCAGGACCGCCGCCACCGGTCGAAGTTTCCGTGAATCGAGTCGCCTGATCATCGAGGGGAGCACCTTTCTTCCGGTTCGGAAGAATACGGTTCCGGCACCCTTGAAATCGAGGCATAATCGCTTAGGTCTTACTTAAGTCTCTGACTCCTACCCGCCGCCTGACCTGCGGCGGCGGACCCAGGAATGATTTTTCTCAAATTCGCGGAGAAACTGTAATTTGAATGCCTCTCGGGGAGTCGGCACATTCTCGGCGCCGGTCGGCCGCGCACTCGGTCGCCGCATCCCGGCCCCCACACCCCCGACGCCCGGGGCCTGGCCGCCCGCGCCCAGCGGCATCGGGACCGACATCACGGACTGTCGACCGGCCCCGGCCGGGCACTAATCGCCCAGCATCTGCACCTACGTCCCGCGCGTGATTCGATTTTCACCGAACCTCACCACCATTCCACCAGCTACGCGCCGGTAACAATGCGGTGGGCGACAGACGTAGCACGAAAAGCCGTATTCCTTCCAGGATGACCGCTCAGGAACCTCGTCCGACCTGCTGTGACATAGCCAACTGTCGTCATTTGGCGAGCCATCGGAATGGGTCTCGTAATCAAGGCCGGGTACCGTTTCGCCGTGCTCGGCGCCTCTTCACAGCTCATCGCCAATCGTTACCGTCTGGTACGCCCGCTCGGTCAGGGCGGAATGGGTCGCGTCTGGCAGGCTCGCGACGAAATGCTCCAACGGGACGTGGCCATCAAGGAGTTGGTGGCGCCGGCCGGACTCCGGGACGAGGAGCGCCGGGACCTCCGCGAACGCTCGCTGCGGGAGGCTCGGGCCGTCGCCCGCCTCGACCACGTCAACGTCGTACGCGTCTTCGACGTCCTGCACTCCGACGACGACCCGTGGATCGTCATGGAGCTGGTGGCGTCCCGCTCCCTGCACCAGGCGCTCGAGGCCGAGGGGCCGATGCCACCGGCGCGCGTCGCCCGGATCGGGCTCGGCGTGCTCGCCGCGCTGCGTGCCGCACACGGGGCCGGCATCCTGCACCGCGACGTCAAACCGGCCAACGTGCTGCTCGCCAACGACGGTCGCGTGGTGCTGACCGACTTCGGGCTCGCCACTCTCCCCGGCGACCCCCGCGTGACGCAGACCGGGATGGTCCTCGGCTCGCCCGCGTTCCTCGCCCCCGAACGGGCCACCGACGGTGCCGTCGGCCCCGCCGCCGACCTCTGGTCGCTCGGCGCCACCCTCTACGCGGCGGTCGAGGGCCGTACGCCGTATCACCGCTCCACCCCGATCGCGACGTTGGCCGCGCTCGCCACCGAACCCCCGCCACCGCCCCAACGCGCCGGCGTGCTGACCGAACTGCTCAACGGGCTGCTCCGGCGGGACCCGCAGCAGCGGATCGACGCCGGGGAGGCGGACCGCCTGCTGCGCTCGGCCGCCGCCGACCCCACCGGCTCGGGCCCCTCCGGCACGGACGGCACGGTCCCCACAGCCTTGGCGGGCACGGTCCCCCCGGGCGTGGCCGGTGCCGAGGCCGGATCGCCCACGTCGGGGGCGCGGGCCACCCGGGGCGGCTCCGGCGAGACGCCCCGCCCGATGATCGTGCCGGAGTTCCGTTCCAGCACGCCGACCACGACCGCGAACACCGGCGCCGCCGACAGCGGCGCGACGGGTCCCGTGGCGGGCGCGGGTGCCGCGGGCGCGGCGGGTGTCGGGGGCGCGGTGGGCGGCGGGAGTGCCGCTGACGGCATCGATGACGTCCTGCCCGCCCGGGCAACGGCCCGGCGACGCCGCAGCTGGCTGGTCGGGTCACTCGCCGCCGGGCTCCTGCTCGCCGTGCTGGTGGGCGTCTCGCTGCAATACGGCGGGCTGCCCGGCACCTCCACCGACAACCCGGCGGCCCAACCGCCCAGCCCGACCGCGTTCGCCGACACGGCGGTGTCGCACGTCCTGCCGCCGCCGCCCTCCGGCTGGCACTACCACCGGGATGACCCCCGGTTCCTCCTACCCGTGCCGGACGGCTGGGTGGCCGACCGCGACGGTGACTGGACCGAGTTCCGCGATCCGGACGGCGCCCGGGTGCTCGTCGTCGGCGAACAGCGCACCGTGCCCACCAACCCGACCACCGACCTGCGGGCGCGGGAGAAGGCGGAGCGCAGGAAGTACGACGGCTACCGTCAGGTGCGCCTCGGCGCGGTCCCCTACCAGGCACGGGCCGCCGAGTGGGAGTGGACGTACGACGGTCCCGACGGCACGCCGACGCACGCCGTGAGCCGGTTGTTCGTCGGCCACAACGGGCACGCGTACACCCTCGGATGGACCACTCCGGCAGCGGACTGGTCGGCGAGCCGAAGCCTCTTCGCGCTCATCACGGACGGCTTCCAGGGCCTGCCGGTGGCCGGCGGCGCCCCGTCCCAGACCGCCGGCACCCCGCCGACCGGCGAACCGACGCCCGGCCGTACGGGTGCGGGTCAGCCGTCACCGGGGACGGGCAACGGCACGTCGGCGAGCCCCCGGCAGTCGGCGGTGTCGTCATCCCCCAACGCACCCACCGGCAGGCCGATCGTGGGCTTCGCCAGTGACCGCTGCATCGACGTCCCTGGCGGCAAGGCCACCAGCGGAGTGCAACTCCAGATCTGGGACTGCCGCCGGACGGCGGGACAACTGTGGACGTTCCCCTCCGACGGCACCGTCCGCGCCCTGGGCAAGTGCCTCGACGTCGCCGGACACTCGACGTCGGACGGGGCGGCCGTGCTGCTGGCCGACTGCAACGGCGCCGCGTCGCAGAAGTTCACGCTCAACAAGGCGTACGACCTGGTCAACGTCCGCGCCGACCGCTGCGTCGACGTATTTGATCACCACACGGCGAACGGCTCGCAGCTGCAGATCTGGCAGTGCACCGGCGAAGCCCACCAGAAATGGAAGCTCGGCTGACCCCACCCCACCCCACCCCACTCCCGTCCCCCTCCCGTCCCCCTCCCGTCCCGGTGATCAAGAGGTTCGCGTCATCCGCGAGCCGACTTCTGACGCGAACCTCTTGATCACCGCCGGAGTCCGCCGCGCCCCGACCGACACGACGCCGACGGCCAGGGTGCTCCCCCGGGCCTACCAGGCCATGATCAAGGAGCTCCCCGCGCGCGTATTCTCGCGGCATGGCCGCCGCTAAGCAGCACATCGAGCGCGATGTCGTGCGCATCCTCCGTGCTGCGCGACAAACCACGGGTGAGCACCGCACGATCCTGCTGCGCGCCCTCGCCGAGCAGATGGTCGACCTGCGCGAGCATTATCTGACCGCGTCCGGCGACCCCGACTGGACCGGCCGCACCGGCGTGTACCGGTACGCCGTACGCGAGCTGTATGCCCAGGCCGGCTACAGCCCCGAGGAGCGGAAGGTCACCCAGACCGCCACCCGGTATCACATCGGCAATCTGGTGCGCGCCCGTGTGCCCCGGGAGACCGCCGATGCCCTCGGCCTGGAGCGCACGTCCCCGCAGGACCGCAACCGCATGCGCAGCCGACGCGACCGCGAGGAACTGCGCGAGTTGCTGGCCCAGGCCCGCGAGCTGCTGGCAGCGCAGAAGACCACCGGAGACGCGCACAGTAGCTCCACCTCGGCGCATTAGTCCGCGCCTACCCGCTCGCGAGCACCGCAGACGCTCGCCAGCGCAGCACCGACCTGGAACACGCAACCTGCTTGGATGTCGGCCGCCCGCCGGGCTTGGTCATGCGGTCATCGAAAAGGCCGTCTCCCACCACGGGGAAACGGCCTTTGAACTGGGTGGAGCTGAGGGGATTTGAACCCCTGACCCCCTCGATGCGAACGAGGTGCGCTACCGGTCTGCGCCACAGCCCCTCCGCCGGCTAACCGGCTTCGGTCCCACCCGGCTATCACCGGGCGGGCCGGCGACAAGGCTAACAGGTCGGGCACCCCGGAAGCGAATCACCCCCGCCCGCCACGCCGTCCCCGGCGATCATGCAGTTGTGGTGCCTGACAGATCATCACCAACGGGGCATCCCGGGCACCATACGTGCATGATCGACGGGACGCAGGGAGCGGGAGCAGGGCGGGGCGCAGGGCGGGAGTGGGCTCAGGCGGGGTGGCTGGTGCGGCCGGACTGGTAGGGGCGGCCCCGGAGCCCGCCCGAGCGCCGGTAGGAGACCGATCCGCCGTTCGCCGCCGCCGGCAGGTCGGCCGGCCGGTCCAGGCCCATGGCGGCCCGCCGTACGACCTCCCGCTGAGCCGCCAGCCGGCGCTGCGCCTCCCGACGGGCCGCCGCCCGACGGGCCTGCTCCCGTCGCACCTCGGCCTGCCGGGCGGCCAGCCAGGCCGCCTCGCGCGCCCGTGCGCGCCGCCGCCGCTGGTCGGCGATGGCCCGCTGGCGTAGGTGCCCGACGTACGCGATCAGCAGCGTGCCGGTCACCGAGACGCTGATCCAGAACCCGGGGCCGACCACGACCACGCCGACCAACTCGACCGCGTTGAGCAGCAGCAGGGCGGCAAGCACCCGGCGGCGCCGGTAGACGGCGGGGGTGTGCCGGCGGGGTGGTGGCCGGCGGCGCGCCCGGTTCGGGGCGGGCGGGACCGAGCGCAGCCGACCGGGGCGGCCGGAACGGCCGGCCGATACGGGCGCGGCGGGCGGCGCGGAGATCGGGGCGGCGAGACCACCCGTAGTCGGATCCTCACTGAGGGTGACGACGAGGGATCGGGGTGGGCGCACCGGCCGCCGCCCCGGCACAGTACGGCGGCGGCGCTGGCGCTGGAGCACCCGCGCCGTCGACTGCGCCCGCTCCGCCACCAGCCGCTCGGCGGCGTCGTACCGGCGGACGAGCGCCGGAGCGAGGGCGAGCAGGCCGGCGGCGGCGAGGACGGCGAGGAGCACCGAGGTCGGCACCCTCACCCCTCCCGTCACCGAATTCGGGGCAACCACCGCCCGGCCGCAGGATCTTCCACCGATCGGCGTCGGTCCCGTGGATCGTGCGGGCGAACAGCGCTTGCCACAGCTTGCAGTTACTTGAGGTTACGGGCGGCGGTCCGCTATGCCCGCACGCCGCGCCGATCCCGTCCGTGGGACGGTTCACCTCGCGGCAGCACGCACCCGGTGCCAGCGGGCGAGCAGACCGCCCTCGGCGGCGACCTCCTCGCTGGTCATCGCGTATCCGATGTGGTCCCGCCACGCACCGTCGATGTGCATGTAGCGCACGTGGTACGACTCCTCGCGGAACCCGAGCTTCTCCACCACCCGCCGGGACGGCCGGTTCTCCGGCCTGATGTTGACCTCCACCCGGTGCAGGCCCCCCGCGCCGAAGGCGTGGTCGACGGCGAGCGCCAGCGCGGTCGGGATCACCCCGCGGCCGGCCACCCGGTGGTCCACCCAGTAGCCCACGTAGCCGGAGCAGAACGCCCGCCGCACGATGCTGCCGACGTTGAGGTGCCCGACCAGCCGCTCCTGACCGTCCTCGCGCAGGCAGACCGCGAACGGCATCCCCTCACCCGTACGCGCCGAGCGACGCTGGTCGCGCTGCACCCAACGGAACGCGGCCGGGGAGTTCAGCTCGTCCCAGTCCCCGGGCAGCGACGCCTCCCACGGAGCCAGCCAACTCTGGTTGGCGCGACGCACCTCCGACCAGGCGACGGCGTCCGACCGCCGGTACGGCCGCAGCACCACGGGCCCGTCCACCAGCACGGCCGGCCAGCCGGGTGGTCGTCCGGTTCCGAAGAGGCTCACGGGCGGGACCCTACGCCCGCGACCCCCGGTCCCGCGACCACCGGCCGCCCACGTACCGCCCCACCCGACCCGCGCCGGCCCGGTCCGGGACCGCTCACCGGCGACGGTCCAGCAGCAGGACGTCCACGGTGGAGCCGGCGGCGGCCGTGGTGACCCGCTCGCCGAGCACCAGCAGACCGTTCGCCTCGGCGAGGCCGGCGAGCGTGAACGGCCCGCCGCTCAGCGGTTGGACCGTGTAGCCGCCGCCGCGCCGCTCGGCCACGTGCGCGGGGCGGAACTCGCGCAGCCCGCCCGGGGAGGACACGGTCTCCAGCAGGTGTGCCCGGACGCTGGGCCGGAACACCGGCTCGGCGCCCGCCAGCAGTTGGATCGCCGGGCGGGCCAGCACCTCGAAGCCGATCAGAGCCGCCCCCGGGTCGCCGGGCAGGCAGACCACCGGCACCTCCTCCGCGCCGACCGTGCCGAAGCCGAGTGCCGTCCCCGGGTAGAGCGCCACGTCCGTGAACGCGACGGGCCCCGCCCGGCCCCCCTCCCGGCGGGAGAGGATCCGGCGGACCATGTCCCCGGGACCGGTGCCCGTGCCACCGGTGGTGATGATCAGGTCGGCGCGCAGGGTCTGGTCCTCCAGCAGCCCCCGCAGGCCCTCCGGGTCGTCGTCGCAGATCCCGACCCGGTAGGCCAGCGCGCCCGCCTCGGCCGCCGCCGCGGTCAACGCGTGCGAGTTCGCGTCCACCACCTGGCCCGGTTGGCTGCCACGGCCCACGTCGACCAGCTCGTCACCGGTCGCCACGATCACCACCCGCGGGCTGGGCCGCACCACCACGTGCCCGATGCCGGTGGCGGCGAAGACCGCCACCAGCGCCGGTGAGACGTACGTGCCGGCGCGGGCGAGCAGCGTGCCGACGGGCAGCTCCTCCCCGGCCCGGCGCAGACCGTACCCCCGTTTGGGGGTGCGGTAGATCTCCACCGCGGCCATGCCCTGGTCGGTCCACTCCACCGGCACCACCACGTCGGCGGCCACCGGCAGCGGCGCCCCGGCGGCCACCGAGAAGCACGAGCCGGGGGTGAGCCGGACCGGCCGCCAGCTCGCCGCGCCGAGGTCGCCGACCACGTTGAGGCGTACGGCCCGACCCCCGGCGGCCCGACCGGCACCGGAGATGTCCTCCCAGCGGGCCGCGTAACCGTCCACGGCGGCCTGGTCGAAGGCCGGGAAGGCGTGCGGCGCGACGACGTCCTCGGCGAGGACGTTGCCGTGCGCCTGGGTGAGCTCGAGGTCGAGCGGCGGCAGCGCGCGTAACCTGCGCAGCACGCTGCCCAGGTAGTCGGCGAGCGGCGTCAACTCGTTCGCGGCCGCCTCGGCGTCGGCCGTCGCGGTCATGTACCAGATCCACCCGACGCGTCGGAGTTGACGAACTCGACCAGCCACTTGCGGAACTCGGCGCCGAGGTCCTCCCGCTCGACGGCGATCTGCACCACCGTCTGGAGGTAGCCCAGCGGCATGCCGGTGTCGTAGCGGGTGCCCCGGTAGACGATCGCGTGGACCGGTGTCCCCTCCGTACGCAGCAGCTCCATCGCGTCGGTCAGCTGGATCTCGCCGCCGCTGCCCGGCTCGGTGCGGCGGATCGCGTCGAAGATCCGGCCGGGCAGCACGTAACGGCCGAGCACGGCCAGGTTGCTCGGCGCGTCCTCCGGCTTGGGCTTCTCCACCATGCCGGTGACCTTGACGACCTCGCCGATGTCGGTCAGCTCGGCCTCGGCCGGCTCGACGGACGCGATGCCGTAGCGCTTCGTCTCAGCCGGGTCGACCTCGAAGAACGCCAGCACCACCCCGCCGGTGCGGGCCTGCAGCTCCAACATGGCCGGCAGCAGCGGCTCGTCGAGCTTGACGAACTCGTCACCGAGCAGCACCGCGAAGGGCTGGTCGCCGACGTGGGACTCGGCGTAGCCGACCGCGTGGCCGAGGCCGAGCTGCTCCGGCTGCCGGCAGGTGTAGATCTCGGCGAGTTCGCTGGGCCGGCGCACGGCCGCGAGTGTCTTCTCGTCGCCCTTTTCCAGCAACCGGGCTTCCAGGTCGGGGCGGCGGTCGAAGTGGTCCACCATCGAGGTCTTGCCCCGTCCGGTGATCAGGAGCACGTCGTTGATGCCGGCCTGGGTGGCTTCCTCGACGATGTACTGCAGGACCGGCCGGTCGACGACCGGCAGCAGTTCCTTGGGCACCGCCTTCGTCGCGGGAAGGAACCGGGTGGCCAGGCCGGCCGCCGGGATGACGGCCTTGACCGCGCGGGAGCGGCCGGTCGCGGCGGCCGCCGGTGAGGAGTTCGCTGAGTGCTCCGACATGTCGCGAGACTATCGGCCACGGCTCTGCCGCGGCGGGTGTGGCCCGGAAGACGCGCCGCCCGCCGGGGCCGACCGCGGGGAACCGGGCCCGGCCCGGGCGACGTCCGGGCCGGTGAGCGACGGGCCGAGCGGCTCACCGGCGGGTTCCGCCCCGGCGTGTGCCGCCTCGACGGGCGCAGCGGCGTCGGTCGAGCGCGCGGACGCGGGCCGGGCGGGCGCGGCGGCGCGACCCGCCCGGGGCAGGCCGTCCGGTGGGCTGACCGCGCCCGCCGGCACCGGAAGTTCGATCGCCGCGACCTGCCGACTGGGGCTCACCCGGTAGGTGTCCCGACCGGCCGCCTTCGCGGCGTAGAGCGCGTCGTCGGCCGCCTCCATCACCTGCTGGCCGGTGCTGGCGTGGTCGGGGTAGACGGCGATGCCGATGGAGACGGTCACCCGGACCGGCACGGTGCCGCCGCTGTGCGTCTCGACCGGGACCGAGGTGCCCCGGATGGCGGCGCCGAGCCGCTCCGCGACGATCGCCGCGCCGCGCGCGTCGGTCTCCGGCAACAGCAGCACGAACTCCTCGCCGCCCTGACGGAAGGCGAAGTCGACCTCGCGGATCTCGCCGCGTACCCGGCGGGCGAACTCGGCGAGCACCGTGTCGCCGGCCGCGTGCCCGTAAGTGTCGTTGACGTCCTTGAACCGGTCCAGGTCCAGCGCCAGGACGCTGAGCATCCGGCGGAACCGACTCGCCCGCTCCACCTCCCGCCGGATGCACTCGCGCAGGTAACGGTAGTTCCACAGACCGGTCAGCGGATCGGTGAGCGAGAGCCGCTGCGCCTCCTCGTGCACCCGTACGTTGTCGACCGCCACCGCCGCGTGGCCGGCGAAGGTGCGCAGCGTCACCAGATCGTCCTCGTCGAACTCGTCGGCGCCCAACCGGTCGTAGAGGGCCAGGACGCCGAGCGTCGTGGCGGCCCCGCCACCCTCCGCCGCGAGGGCGAACCCGACCCCGCTGGGCAGCTCGGCGGTCGGCGCGTCGTCCGTGCCCGAGGCTCGGGCCGCCGCCGCGTCACCGGCCGCACCGGGCCAGACCGCATCGCCGGCCGCACCGGGCCAGGCCGCGTCGCCGGGCCAGCCGGGCGCGCCCGCCGCGTCGCCGGAGGTGCCGGGCGCGCTGGGTGACTCCGCGCCCGAGTCGCCGGCCGCCGGGCCGGAGAGGCCGGGTCCGGCGGGGGCGGCGAACGGCACGGCGACGTACGTACGGCAGCCCGGCTCGCCCGGCGGCACGTCGGCCGGTTCCATCCGCCCGCACCGCGGCTCGCCCGTCGCCGCGACCGCGCCGAGCACGCCGCTACCGACGGGCACCCGGAGCGTCTCCGGCGCCTCGCCGTCCGGCCAGCGCCCGTCGAGGCCCTCGGCGCACTGGGCGACGAGCATGTCGCCGGAGTCGACAAGCAGCACGGCACCGGCCCGGGCACCGGTCGCCGCGATCGCGCTGTGCAGGATCACCCGCAGGATCCGTTGCAGGTCGTGGGTGCTGGCCAGGGTGTCGCCGAGCACCGCCAGGTGGCCGCGCAACTGGTCGCGGCTGCTGGTCAACGCCGCCACGTAGGAGCCGGTCTCCCGGGTCATCCGGTTGAACGCGCCGGCCAGCCGACCCACCTCGTCGCGGGTGCGGACCGGGACGCGGGCGCTCAGGTCGCCCTGGGCGACGCGGTCCACCGCGGCGGCCAACTCGACCAGCGGGCGGGTGGTGACCCGGGCCAGCCGCCAGGCCGCCAGCACGGCGAGCAGCCCCGCGAGCACCACCGCGACGACCAGCGCGGTGTCCAGGCCGGGCGGCCGCTCGCTCGGCACCGAGAGCACCAGCGGCAGCGGCTGCCCGGACGAGGGCCCGATCCGGCGGACGAACCGGCCGTCGTCCGTCTTCCGGACCCGTTCCCCGTCGAGCGTCCCGGCGGCGGCCAGCACCGCGTCGCGTACCTCCAGCGACTCGGTCGTGTGGGTGACCCGCACGGGCCCGGCGCCGTCGTCGAGCAGGGTGACCGCGACCCCCGTCACCGCGGCCAGCCGGGCCACGAACGCCGGGTCGATCGGCTGCGCCGTGGTGACGGTGCCGAGCGTCGCGCCCGCGCGGTCGTGCAGGTCCACCCGGGCGGTCAGGGCGCCGACCGGACCGCCGGCCGGCGCGGCGTCGGCGCACTCACGCCACGGGCGCGGCGGGCCGCCGGGCGTGGCGTAGGTGATCCGATCGGCCGTGTCGCGCACCACCACTGCGGCCGCCAGTCCTCGGCTGACCACCTGCCCCGCGCTGCCGGTCGCGTCGGGGCCGGCGAGCGCGACCGCGTCGGCGGCGGCGCGGAGCTGCTGGCAGAGGGCGTCGACCGAGGTACGCACGGTCGCGGCCGCCACGGCCAGCCGCTCGGTCGAGCGGCCGCGGTCCACCGCGTTCATGGTGGAGGCGACGAAGAGGGCGCCGAGCAGGACCGGGCCGAGCACCACCGCGAGGAAGGCCGCCGTCAACCGCCCGCGTAGCGTCACTCGGTTCCCCCCGAAAGTTCCGCCTCCGATGCTGCGATGCTGACACAGAGCAACCATGGGAGCGGCGTTGCGTCAGGAGTGTTGCGTGCCGGAATTTTCTGATGAAGCGGAAGTGACCCATGTGGCTAAACGCGACATGCGTGTCGCACTGCTCGCTCACCGCCGGCAACTGACCGGTCCGCACCGGGCGGAAGCCGCCGCCCGCGTCCAGGCCGAACTGGTCGCGCTCGTACGCCGGCTGCGCCCACGCCGGATGACGGCGTACGTGCCGGTCGGCTCCGAACCGGGCGGCCCGGAGCTGCCCGAGGTGCTGCACGCGGCGCTCCCCCCGGGCGGCGAACTGCTGCTGCCCGTGCTCCGCTCCGACCTGGACCTCGACTGGGCCGCGTACGCCGGACCGGACGGGCTCGCCGCCGCCGGTCGGGGCATGCGCGAGCCGACCGGGCCCCGACTCGGACCGACCGTGATCACCGACGTCGACCTGCTCGTGGTGCCGGCGCTCGCGGTCGACCGGCGCGGGCTCCGGCTGGGCCGGGGCGGCGGCTCGTACGACCGGGCGCTCGCCCGCGTCCGGGAATCAGCGCTGACCGTGGTGCCGTTGCACGACGGTGAGCTGGTGCCAGCCGTACCGGCTGAGCCGCACGACCGCCCGGTCAGCGCGGTGGTCACCCCGGCCGACGGCCTGCGTACGCTGGACGCCGCCGGCAAGGGTGTCGCGCCCCACACGTCCGCTGGACGAACCCGGGGCGCATGACGCACCATTGGCACTCGAAGACGTCGAGTGCCAACCGGCCGATTCTGATCCGGAGGAGAACGTGCCCACGTACCAGTACGCCTGCACCGCGTGCGGCCAGCAGCTCGAGGCGGTGCAGTCATTCTCCGACGCGCCGCTGACCGAGTGCCCGGCGTGCCAGGGGCGGCTGCGCAAGGTCTTCAACTCGGTCGGCATCGTGTTCAAGGGCTCCGGGTTCTACCGCACCGACTCGCGCTCGTCCGGCTCCGACAGCTCGTCGAGCACCACCACCAGCAAGCCGGCGAAGACCGAGTCGTCCTCCGGTTCGACCACGTCCGCCACCACGTCCTCGTCGAACGGGTCGTCGAGCTCGTCCGGCGGGTCGTCCAGCGGCGGGGCGGGCAAGGCCACGGCCGCCAGCAGCAGCTCCGCGTCCTGACACCGAGGATCCCCGGCTGTCACATCGGGCCGTCCCGTGGGCGTTGTCCACAGGGCGGCCCGTTGTCCACAGGCACGCGCGGTGGGTCAGCTCGAGGGCAGCAGGTTCAGCGCCGCCGTGCGGGCTGACCGGAGATCACTCCCAGTGCGGCGGGCGCTCGGCGAGCAGCCAGTCGTCGTTGCCGCCGCCGGACCACTCGCCCCAACCACGATCGGTGTCGTCGGCGGTCTGCGAGGGCAGCACGTCGTCGCTCAGGTCGACGGTGCGGTCCTCGTCGCCGCGGGTCCCCGGGTCGTCGGTGCTCACGAGCCGCAAGGTTAGCGCAGAAAGCGCCCGCTACCCCGGCACCCGCCCGCCAACCAAGCCCAGCCAGCCCGCGCCCCCGGTCACCGGCGGCGCGGAGGGGACTCTTTCCCTGATGTTGTCGTCTCCCACCGCCGGCGAGCGGCCTTCTTCCCTGAAGTAGTGGTCACCGGGTCCCCCGGGCGCCCGGGGGGGCGTGTTCCGCGGGGCGCGTTCGATCGCTGGGGCGCGATCTTCCCCAGAGAAGAGGGGCCGCGTCCGCCGGTCGCGGGGGGTCTGCGTTGGTAGCGTCGGACGGCGTGACGACCCCCAGCGGCGGCAGCTCTCCGGACGACTACTGGCGGCGGCCTCCGGGCGGCGCCGAAGGGCGGCCCGAGCAGGCCGGCGAGGCCGGCCCGTCCCCGAGCGGCCCGTCCGGGAGCGATCCCTACCGAAGCGACCCGCCCGGGATCGGCCCCTACGGAGGCGGCCCCTCCGGGAGCGGCGCCTACAGTGCGAGCGCCACCGGAGGCGGGCCGACGGGCGGTTACACCGGTCCCCCGCCGAGCGTGCCGCCGCCGGCCGGGTGGCGCCCTCCCCTGCACGTGCAACCGGCGCCACCCCGGCAACTGCCGACCCAGGACATGGTGGCCCTGGACGCGGCGGAGCAGCGCTCCCAGCGGGTCACGTACGGCTTCGGCGCGGTGGCCGGGGTGGTGCTGGTGGCCCTGGTCTGCCTGCTCTGCTCCCGACTCATCTTCTGATCTCGGGCGCCTGCGTGGTCCAGGTGTTCTGCCATCAGAACCGGATATGAGTTGCCTAACAAATGATTTGTTCGCAAATCATGTTCTGATCAACGCAGAGTGATACAATCTGGGCCATGTCAGCTGCTGGAGAGGTGCCACCCTCGACTGACCGCCAGCGTGGGGTCAACTTCGGCTGGTCGCTCGGCATGGTGCTGCGCCGGTGGCAGGAGTCCGTCGAGGAGACGTTGCAGGACCTTCCGCACGGCAGCCGCGGATACCACATCCTCGCCGTGGTCGTGCACGAGGACGTTCCCACGCAGGGCGCCCTGGCGGCTCGGCTGGTGATCGACCGAAGCGTGCTGACCTATGTCATCGACGACCTCGAAGCTGCTGGTCTGATCGAGCGGCAACTGGACCCCCGTGATCGGCGCGCCCGTCGCATCGTGGCCACCGACAGGGGCCGCCGGGTCCTGGCCGACGCTGAAGAGCGGGTCGCTCGCGCGGAGGACCAGGTGCTCGGCGGTCTGTCGCCGCAGCAACGCGCGGGCTTTCGTGAGGCGGCAGAGCGCGCGGCGGAGGCGATCGTGAGTGCCGCGCCGGGCACCGACCCCTGTCTGGCCGTGGGCAGCGTTATCGACCCGGCGTCTCGGGGTGCCTGAGAGCGCCGACCGCTGCCTCATCGAGCAACGTCACACTGGCCCGACAGTTGCTTCTCGGAAACCGGGCCGCCCCTGCCTGCCTGGCCACCCGCGGTTGATCACGATGAGAGGGCACTGACGGCCGCGGAGGAGACGGCTCGTGCCCGCACGCTGTGCGGGCACGAGCCGCAGTCGATGAGGGTGCCGGTCAGGCGATGTAGGCCGGGCCGCTGTTGCCCTCGGCCTGGTAGCCGTGGTGGGTGCGCTCAGTGCGGGTGGTCTCCGCGACGGTCCAGGCGT
>NZ_JBITMV010000011.1:0-231525 GCF_044466625.1 Micromonospora sp. NPDC049366 | reverse complement strand
GGCAGGGCTGCTCGTAGGCGCTTGTTGTAGCCGGACTGGCCGGGCAGATAGGGAAACGCTCCGGGTAGATGCGCGGGGACGAACCGCAGCCACCGCGCCTCGGACCGAATCCCGAGCAGCACCTGGGCCACCGCCAGGGTCAGCAACTCGGCATCGGACAGCTTCGGCGGCCGACCGGACCTGCGAGGCCGCCCAAGCCAGTCGTCGATCTTCACGTACAGTGCGGTGAGAAGGGTGTTGAGGTCTGTCGTCACAAACGGATCATCAACACCCTTCGCTGCATCCGCAGCCCCGGGCTGACTTTAGGAATTACTCGTCTAGGGGTACGGGTGCGGCGGCTGGTGCGGTGCGGGCAGGTGGCCGGGCGGCGCCTGCGGATGGTGCGGAATGGACGGATAGCTGGTCGGTGCGGGCGGGTGGCGCGGGGTGGACGCAGGTGCGGTCGGCGGGGTCGGACGGCGGAACCAGGAACTCGCCGACGGCCACGCCAGCAGAATGGCTACCACAAAGTAACCGAGTGCCTGGCCGACCGAAAGCCCCCCGGTCAACGGGATCCACCAGGAGGGGTGGGCGTCGCCCGCCAGACCGAACAACTGGCTGGTGGCCTGCTCGTCGGCGGCCAGGCGCAGGGGCGCGGCGCGCTCGCCGACCAGCACCGCGAGCCCGCAGCAGCCGCAGAGCAGGCCCAGCCCGCAGACCACCCACGTCGCCACCCGGGCCCCCGCCCGCCCACCGGACAGGCCGAGGGCCAACACCGCCAGGAGCGCGCCGGCCAGCAGGCTCACCACCGCGGAGAGCACCCCGCTGAGGCGCAGCAGCGTGACCACGTCGCCGATGTCGCCGGTGCCGGCTCCGGTGCCCGCCGCCGCGGACCGGAACCGGTCCACGGTGCCGCCCAGCACGACCAGGCCGGCGACGGCGTACGCGAGCGCGGCGACCGCCATGAGCAGCAGCACCGCCGTCGCCGCCGCGACCACGGCGGGACGGCGGGTCACCTGCGCGGGATACGACACGACAGGTCCCTCCGGTAGGCGTCGGGTTGCAACCTACTCGGAGGGACCGTCGACGTCGCCGCTATCCGCCCGTCAACTCACCGGCGGCGGAGTCGAACCGGGACGGTCCGACGGCGGCGGCTGGTCACCGGCCTGGCCGGGCACCGGCGGCTGGCCGGACGGACCGGGCTGGCCGGGCGGCGGGTAGCCCGGGGTGGGCGGGTAGCCGGGCTGACCGCTCGACTGCGGGTAGCCGGGGGTGCCCGGGGTCTGCGGGTAGCCGGGGGTCTGCGGGTAGCCCGGGTAGGCGCCACCGGGGACGGGCGGCTCCCAGCCGGCCTGCGGCTTGCGGAAGAACTCGTTCGCCTTCGGCAGGGCCAGCAGGATCAGCGCGGCGAGCAGCGCGAGCACACCGATCACGCCGAGCAGGGTGCTGACCGGGGTGAACCAGCCGGGCAGCGCCGCGTCGAGGCGGCTCTGGATCTCGTCGGGGCTCGGCCCGTCACCGGTGGTGCTGCCGGTGCCGCCGCCGAAGCCGCCCGCGGCACCGCTGATGAGGCTGCCACCGGTGCAGCAGATCAGGATGCCGCCGAGGACCCAGGTGGTGATCCGGGAACCGTTCTTGCCGCGGTTGTTGAGCATGGCCAGGACGACCAGCCCGACCGCGAGCATCAGCACGAAGATGGCGGTGCCGATGCCGATGGCGAAGGTGACGTCGGCGACGGTGGAGGCGGCGTTGGCCGACGTGCCACTGTAGGCGTCGCGCAGGACGTCACGAATGGTGCCGATCGTGGCCAGGGTGATGATCAGGTTGATCACCTGGATGACGGCGAACAGAATCAGCAGGTAACTGGAAATCGTCACCACGCTCGGCCGTGACCGCGCCGGCGGGCTGTGGGGATCGACCACGTTGCTCCTTCCCTAGATCGCGCCCACACCGTATCGACCCCCGGCCAATCGGGCATGCCTCGACGCCCCGCCGTGCAGATCGAACCCGTCCGATCGGGCCGCTCAGCCCTCCCCGGCCTCCGGGTGCGCCGTCACCTCGTCGGGGCGCAGCACCTCGCCCCGCGCCACCGACCAGCCCGTCTCCCCGTACGCCTCGAAGGAGAGCCGAGCCCCGCCGGGCGCCTGGTAGTCGTGGTAGCGCATGGTGCCGGTCGGGTCGAGGTCGGTGGCGCCGGTGGCCGTGTAGCGGGCCTGGCCGGACTCCTCCCAGGTGTACGAGCGCCCCGCGAAGTCGATGACCGGGGCGCCGGGCGTGACCCGGGCTCCCGGCTCGGGGGTCCACAGCACGATCTCGAGATCGGGGCGGTCCTGGACGGAGAGCCGGCACCCTCCGCCGTCCACGTCGTCGAGCAGGTGCTCGGCCCAGCTCCACCCCTCGTCGACCAGGCGGATGCTGCCGCGTACGCGGCGGGACAGCCCGCGGATCTCCACGGTGTCGCCCGGTCGCAGCCGACGCGGGTCGGACCGGGGGCCGTCGGCGCCCACGGCGCGCCCCGGCGTCCGGGTCCCCCGCACGACCATCACGACGACCACGACGGCGGCCACCACCGCCAGGCAGACCACCGTCGAAACGAGGTACGCCACCGACCCGTCCACCGAGCCCCCTCCCCCACGCCGGCGCAGACGGTAGCAACCCCGCTGACCGGCCCACACTTGCCGAGGCTCAAGTGATCCCTCGGTCACGCGGCGGCCGTCCGGCCCCCCCGCCGGCCGACTCGGGCCGGGAAGGGACGCTCACGCCTAGGCCAGCCGCCGCGCGGCGTACTCCCGGAGCGAGGACTGGTCCATGACGCAGCCGCTGTAGGTGGTGAACTCGGCCGGATCGTCGCGCAGCGCCGTCCAGGCGGCCCGGGCGGCCGCCGGGTCGATCCGTTCCAGCAGGGTCGCCGCGTACGCCCGGCCCGCGGGTGAGCCGTGGTCGAGGAGGCGGTCGAGCTGCGCGCGTACCTCCTCCGGGTGCTCGACCAGGGCGGACGCCAACCGCTGGTACGCCTCGGTCGCCGGCAGCAGCGTGCCGGCGAACCCCACCCCGCCGAACGCCAGGGTGTCCGCCCGGGCCAGCTCGTCGCCGGCGGCGTCGAGCTCCCGTCTCTTCCCGATCCCGAACATGCCCTCACCCTTCCCCACCGGGGCTCGCCTGACCCTCCTGATCAAGAGGTTCGCGTCAGCGGCGGCCGATTCCGTGACGCGAACCTCTTGATCGCCGGGTGTGGGTATCGGGGGTCAGCGGATGGAGAGACCGGTGTCGGCGAGGTCGACCTTGACCGTCTGGCCGTCGCGGATCTGGCCGGCGAGGAGGGCCTTCGCGAGCTGGTCGCCGATGGCCGACTGCACCAGCCGGCGCAGCGGGCGGGCTCCGTAGATCGGGTCGTACCCGTGCTCCGCCAGCCATCCGCGCGCCGCGTCGGTGATCTCCAGGTCCAGGCGGCGGTCGGCGAGCCGACGCCGCAACCGGTCGAGCTGGATGTCCACGATCGACCGCAGGTCGTCGCCCCGGAGGGCGGCGAAGACCACGATGTCGTCCAGCCGGTTGAGGAACTCCGGCTTGAAGTGCGAGCGGACGACCGCCAGCACCCCCTCGCGCCGCTGCTCCTCGCCGAGCGTCAGATCGCCGATCAGCGACGACCCGAGGTTGGACGTGAGGATCAGGATCGCGTTGCGGAAGTCCACGGTGCGGCCCTGACCGTCGGTGAGCCGCCCGTCGTCGAGCACCTGGAGCAGGATGTCGAAGACGTCCGGGTGGGCCTTCTCCACCTCGTCCAGCAGGATCACCGAGTACGGCCGCCGGCGCACCGCCTCGGTCAGCTGGCCGCCCTCCTCGTAGCCGACGTAGCCGGGCGGGGCGCCGACCAGGCGGGCGACGGAGTGCTTCTCGCCGTACTCGCTCATGTCGATGCGGACCATCGCCCGCTCGTCGTCGAAGAGGAACTCGGCGAGGGCCTTCGCCAGCTCGGTCTTGCCGACACCGGTCGGGCCGAGGAAGAGGAAGCTGCCGGTCGGGCGGTCCGGGTCCGCCACGCCGGCCCGCGCCCGGCGGACCGCGTCGGAGACGGCGCCGACCGCCTCGGCCTGACCGACCACGCGGGCCCGCAGGGATTCCTCCATGCGCAGCAGCTTGGCGGTCTCGCCCTCCAGCAGCCGGCCGGCCGGGATGCCCGTCCAGGAGGCGACCACGGCGGCGATGTCGTCCGCGCCGACCTCCTCCTTGAGCATGGCGCCGTCGGCCTGGAGCCGGGCCAGCTCCTCCTCCGCCCGGGCCAGCTCGGTCTTCAGCGTGGGGATCCGGCCGTACCGCAGCTCGGCGGCCCGCTCCAGCTCGCCGTCGCGCTCGGCCCGCTCGGCCTCGCCGCCGAGCCGCTCCAGCTCCTCCTTGGCGGACGAGAGCTTGGTGATGTGGTCCTTCTCCAGCTTCCAGCGGTCGGAGAGCGCGGTCAGCTGCTCGCGCTTGTCGGCCAGCTCCTTGCGCAGCCGTTCGAGGCGCTCGGCGGACGCGGCGTCCGGCTCCTTGGCCAGCGCCATCTCCTCGATCTCCAGCCGGCGCACCGCCCGCTCGATCTCGTCGACCTCGACCGGCCGCGAGTCGATCTCCATCCGGAGTCGGGAGGCGGACTCGTCGACCAGGTCGATCGCCTTGTCCGGCAGGAACCGGTCGGTGATGTAGCGGTCGGAGAGGGTGGCGGCGGCGACCAGCGCGGCGTCGGTGATGCGGACGCCGTGGTGCACCTCGTAACGCTCCTTGAGGCCGCGCAGGATGCCGATGGTGTCCTCGATCGTCGGCTCGCCGACCAGCACCGGCTGGAAGCGGCGCTCCAGCGCGGGGTCCTTCTCGATGTGCTCGCGGTACTCGTCGAGGGTGGTCGCGCCCACCATGCGCAGCTCACCGCGGGCCAGCATCGGCTTGAGCATGTTGCCCGCGTCCATCGAGCCCTCGCCCTTGCCGGCGCCGACGACCGTGTGCAGCTCGTCGAGGAACGTGATGACCTGCCCGTCGGAGTTCTTGATCTCCTCGAGCACGGACTTGAGCCGCTCCTCGAACTGGCCGCGGTACGACGCGCCGGCCACCATCGCGCCCAGGTCGAGCGAGACGAGCTTCTTGTTCCGCAGCGACTCGGGCACGTCGCCGGCGACGATCCGCTGGGCCAGCCCCTCCACGATCGCGGTCTTGCCGACGCCCGGCTCACCGATCAGCACCGGGTTGTTCTTCGTACGCCGGGACAGCACCTGGATCACACGGCGGATCTCCGAGTCCCGGCCGATGACCGGGTCGATCTTGCCGTCTCGGGCGCTGGCGGTGAGATCGACGCCGTACTTGGCCAAGGCCTGGTAGGTCTGCTCCGGGTCGGCGGTGGTGACCCGCCGGTCCCCGCCACGGACGGTCGGGAAGGCGGCGACCAGGTTCTCCTCCGTGGCGCCGGAGTTCTTCAGCGCGACGGAGACCGCGCCACCCACCCGGGCCAGGCCGGCCAGCAGGTGCTCGGTGGAGGTGTACTCGTCGCCCAGCGGCCGCGCGATCTGCTCGGCGGCGCCGATGGCGTTGACGAACTCACGGGCGAGGGTCGGCTCGGCGATGCTGGAGCCGCGCGCGGCGGGCAACCCGTCGACCGTGCGCTGGGCGACCCGGCGCAGCTCGGCGGGGTCGGCCCCGACGGCGCGCAGCAGGCCGGCGGCGGTCGAGCCTTCGGTGTCGAGCAGCGACAACAGCAGGTGCCAGGGTTCCACGGTGGCGTGGCCGCGCTGGTTCGCCAGCGCCACGGCACCGGTGATGGTCTCGCGGCTCTTGGTGGTGAGGCGTTCCGTGTTCATGGGCTCCCCTGATATCGGCGTGTCCACTAGGAAGTGACACAACCAGAGTTGAGCGTATTCCGCTCAACTCTAGCGCTGTGACCCCACTCACTCCCGACGTCGCCACCGCCAGTCGAACTCGCCGGGCGCGGGGGGCGGGCCGGGCAGCGACGAGCCGTCACCGCCGGTCGACAGGCCGGCCAGCATCACCGCCAACTGGCGCCGGCGCAGCTGTCGGGTCCGCTCCGGATCGGGTACCCGCACCGCGGCGCACGCCTCCAGCAGCAGCCCGACGTCCTGCACCACGATGTCCGGCCGAAGCCGCCCGCCGTCGTGGGCGCGCTTCACCAGCGAGGTGGTGAGCTCGTTCGCCCGGACGGCGTCCCGACCCATCTCCTCGGTGGGGGTGAACGTGCCAGCCAGGTGCACGGTCAGCGAGTGCACGTCGGCGTCGACCACGCGCTCCAGGAAGCCGGCGAGGCCTCGCCACCCGTCCGGGTCGGCGAGCCCCGCCTCGGCCTCGGCCACGTACCGCCGCAGACCGTCCCGGCAGAGCGTGCGCAGCAGGTCCTCCTTGCTCGCGTACCGCCGGTAGAGCGCGCTGATGCCCACGCCCGCGCGGTCCGCGACCGCGGCGATGGGCGCCTTCGGATCGTCGAGGAACACGGCGCGGGCGGCGTCGAGGATCACCTCGTCGTTGCGCGCCGCCTGGGCACGGCGACCCGCGAGTGGCGGGGTCTTCGCGGTCGGGTTCGGCATGGCTCCAGATTAACAGTGGAACGGATCGTTCCGCTCTGCTAGGGTCCGAACGGAACGAAGCATTCCGTTCTGAAGGAGCGAGAAGATGACCGACTCCGCGATCCGCCCGTTCCGCGCCGAGGTGCCGCAGGCCGACCTCGACGACCTGGCCGACCGGCTGGGCCGGACCACCTGGCCCGACGAGCTGCCCGGCGCGGGCACCGCCTACGGGATGCCCCTCGACCGGGTCCGCGCCCTGGCCACCCGGTGGGCGGAGACCTTCGACTGGCGGGCGGTCGAGGCGCGGCTGAACGCCCACCCGCAGTTCGTGACCGAGATCGACGGCGAGGACATTCACTTCCTGCACGTCCGCTCATCACGCGCCGACGCCCTCCCACTGGTGCTCACCCACGGCTGGCCCGG
Organism: Micromonospora sp. NPDC049366; assembly: GCF_044466625.1. Lineage (NCBI taxonomy): Bacteria > Bacillati > Actinomycetota > Actinomycetes > Micromonosporales > Micromonosporaceae > Micromonospora > Micromonospora sp. NPDC049366. The sequence goes on along the minus strand of NZ_JBITMV010000011.1, from coordinate 224,581 downwards.
CTCGGTGATCGAGTACCTGGACGTGATCGCCCCGCTCACCGAGCCGGACGACCCGGCGGCACCCGCCTTCCACCTGGTGATCCCGTCGCTGCCCGGCTTCGGCTTCTCCGGGCCGACCCGCAGCGCCGGCTGGAACCGCTACCGGACGGCCCGCGCCTGGGCCGAGCTGATGAGCCGACTGGGTTACGAGCGCTACGGCGCGGTCGGCAACGACGCCGGTTCGCTGGTCTCGCCCGAGGTCGGCCGGACCGACCCGGAGCACGTGGTCGGCGTCCACGTCACGCAGCTCTTCTCGTTCCCGTCCGGCGACCCCGCCGAGTTCGCCGGGCTCTCCGACGCCGATCAGGCGGCACTCGGCCACCTCCAGTGGTTCTACGAGAACAAGTTCTCCTTCAACCAGGTGCACAGCCAGCAGCCGCAGACCCTGGCGTACGCGCTGACCGACTCCCCGGTCGGTCTGCTCGCCTGGAACTCCCAACTCTTCGACCAGGGCCTCGACGACGACTTCGTCCTGGCCAACGTCGCGCTCTACTGGTTCACCCGCACCGCCGCCTCGGCCATCCGCTTCTACTGGGAGGACGCGCACGCCGGCGACCAGCCGAGCGGCCCGACCACCACGCCGACCGCGCTCGCCATGTTCCCGGGCGACTTCCAGTCGATCCGCCGGTTCGCCGAGCGGGACCACGCCGCCATCGTCCGGTGGACGGCGTACGACGCGGACGTCGAGGGACGCGGCGACGTGGGCGGGCACTACGCGGCGCACCAGGCGACCGGGGTGCTGGTGGGTGACATCCGGGAGTTCTTCGCCGGTCTGCGCTGATCCGACCCCGGGATCCGGGTGCGCCTGTCGTCGTCCCGGCGACGGCGGGCACACCCGGACTCCGGGCAGATCGGATCGATCACGGTGAGCGGCATCGACCGACGTGGACGCGGTACCGTTGCCAGAGTGCGAGTACGTGTTGAACAGATCGCGCTGCCGGGTATCGGCGTCCGCCACGACCTCGTGACGGAATCCGGTCGCCGCCTGGGCGTGGTCTCCCACCGCAATGGTCGTCGCGACCTCGTCCTCTACGACCCGGACGATCCCGACTCCTGCCAGTCCGACATCCCGCTGACCGACGACGAGGCGGAGGCGCTCGCCGACATCCTCGGCGCGTCGCTGATGCTGGGTCAGCTCTCCGGGCTGCGCGAGCAGGCCGCCGGGCTGCTCACCGAGCAGATCGCCATCCCGGCCGGCTCGTCGTACGTCAACCGGAAGCTCGGCGACACCCAGGCGCGTACCCGCACGGGCGCCTCGATCGTGGCGGTGCTCCGCCACGGAGAGGTGATCGTCTCGCCGGATCCCTCCTTCCGCTTCGCGGCCGGTGACGTGGTGGTCGTCGTCGGGACCCGCAAGGGCCTCGACGGAGTGACCGCCATCTTCGCCGACGGTGACCCGGACGGCTGAGGCGGATGCACGACTTCACCACACTGCTCGTCGAGGTCGGCGCGCTGCTGTTCCTGCTCGGCCTCCTCGGCCGACTCGGCCGCCGCATCGGTCTCTCGCCCATCCCTCTCTACCTGCTCGCCGGGCTCGCCTTCGGGCACGGCGGCCTGCTGCCGCTCAACGCCAGCGAGGAGTTCTTCGCCGTCGGCGCCGAGATCGGCGTCATCCTGCTGCTGGTCATGCTCGGCCTCGAATACTCGGCCGGCGAACTGGTCGGCAACCTGCGTGCGGCGGCGCCGGCGGGGCTCATCGACGGCGTCCTCAACGCCCTGCCCGGAGCGGCGTTCGCGCTGCTGCTCGGCTGGGACTGGGTCGCCGCGCTGGTGCTCGCCGGCATCACCTGGGTCTCCTCCTCCGGCGTCATCGCCAAGGTCCTCGCCGACCTGGGTCGGCTCGGTAACCGGGAGACGCCGGTCATCCTCTCGGTCCTGGTGATCGAGGACCTGGCCATGGCCCTCTACCTGCCGCTGGTCACCGCCGTACTGGCCGGCACCGGTCTGCTCGGCGGGGGCATCGCGCTCACCGTCGCGGTCGGCACGGTGCTGGTGGTGCTGGTGGTGGCCATCCGCTACGGCAAGGTCATCTCCTCGGCGATGTCGGCGCGCGACCCGGAGGCGCTCCTGCTCGGCGTGCTCGGCATGACCCTGCTGGTCGCCGGCCTCGCGGCGAAGCTCCAGGTGTCGGCGGCGGTCGGCGCGTTCCTGGTCGGCATCGCCCTGTCCGGCCCGGTCGCGCACAACGCCACCGAGATGCTGAGCCCGCTGCGGGACCTCTTCGCCGCGGTCTTCTTCGTCTTCTTCGGGCTGTCCACCGACCCACGGGACATCCCGCCGGTGCTGCTGCCGGCCCTCGGCCTGGCGATCGTCACCATGGCGACGAAGACGCTCACCGGCTACCTGGCCGCCCGGCGGGTCGGCATCGCCGAACCCGGTCGATGGCGTGCCGGCCTCACGCTCGTGCCCCGAGGCGAGTTCTCCATCGTCATCGCCGGGCTCGCGGTGGCGGCCGGCAGCGTCGAGCCACGGCTGGCCGCGCTCGCCACGGCGTACGTCCTCATCACCGTCGTGACCGGGCCGATGCTCGCCCGGATGCCCGACTTCCCGTGGTTCAAGCGCTGGCTGCGGCACCGCGCGGCCGCCCAGCGGCACGAGTCCGTACCGGTCGGCGACTGACGACGCTGGATGCGCCCGGGCCGGGTCGGCCGTACGGTCGACCCGGCCCACCCAAGGGTTGCCCAATTACTCCCTGGGAAGGGCTACCGCTACTGCTCAGTACCGCGTTACCGTGTCGCCCCAGCAGCCAGGGTCCGCGGGCGGCCGTACCTCCGCGCGGGCGTAGTGGAAGGTTGGCCGGTGAGCGTGCAGGAGTCGACGTTCCACGGCTTCGCGAACCCCGTCGATCCGACTCCGGCGGAGTTGCGTGCGTGGGCCTACCGGCCCGACTCGGTGCCGTTGAGCTCGATGCCGCCGGACTGGGACCTGCTGGTCTCCGGTGACCGGCTGGTGTCGACTCTCTTCGAGTTGGCCATGGACGGCAGCTGCCCCGCCCGCCGGTTCGCGGTGCACTGCCTCTACATCTACGCCGCCGACGGCATCCGGACGAACTTCCGCGCACACCCCAAGCGCCGCTTCCGCAAGCTCGTCGAGCAGGCCGAGAAGAACGGCGACGAGCTGATGCGGACGTGGGCGCACAACAGTCGCGTGCTGCTGGCCCGGCCGGACCTGTTCGTCTACCGCGACTGGTGCGAGGGCGGCCTGGTCCGGGAGAACCGCCGCCTCGGCTGACCGCCCGGCCCGGTTGACCGGCTCGCCCGAGCAGAAGACGAACGGGCCGGGACCCCCCGTGGATCCCGGCCCGCACGTCGGTGCCCCGCCCGTCAGCCCGGGCCGCCGCGTCCGTCGGGCCGTACCTCCGCCCGCCCCTGGTCGATTCCGTGATCGGCCCGGTCGGCGAAGCGGCCCTCCATCACGACCTCGGTGAAGCGCGGCCTGGTCAGCTCGTCGAACCGCTCGCGGAGCACCTCGACGATGCCGTCGAGTCGCTCCTCCGTCTGCTGGGCCACCTGCTTCGCCGCCTCCGTCATCGCTCCCCCTGCCATGCCGGTAGGTCCGGTTGACGCGAAAGGACCTCATTTTCAGCTAAGCAGAGCGGCCCGGCCCGCGCCGGGAAACCGGCGAGCGGACCGGGCCGTGAGTCCCGGAGGTGGGTGTCGCGTCAGCGGTCGGGCCCGCGCCGCGGGCGCCAGACCACCAGCGCGGTGGAGGTGCGGTTGGTGGGCACCAGGTCGCTGCCGGGGAAGCGGGCGAGCGACTCCAACTCGGCGATCCGGCGGTACGCGGCGTCGAGCTCCGCCTCCAGCCGCGCCACGCGCTGCTGCGCCTGTTCGAGGAGACGCTCCAGGCCGATGATCCGCTTGACCCCGGCCAGGTTGATGCCGTCGTCCTGGCTGAGCCGCTGCACCTCGCGCAGCAGCACCACATCCCGGACGCTGTACCGGCGACCGCCGCCGGCCGCCCGACCGGCCTGCACCAGGCCGAGCCGGTCGTACTGGCGCAGGGTCTGCGGGTGCATCCCCGCCATCCGCGCCGCGACCGAGATCATCAGGACCTTGGCCTCGTAGGCAGGGTCACCCGACGAACCGACGAACCCGTCCGACATCCCACTCACCTCCGCGTCCGTCCACCGATCATCCGGCTCGACGCACCCGCGCGTCGAGGTGTTCCCGAGCCGCCGGCGGTGTCTGCTCGGCGAACTCCTCCAGCGCCGCCCGCGCCTCGTCCGACACCCGCGCGGGCACCACCACGTCCAGTGTCACCAGCAGGTCGCCGGCCTGCCCGTCGCGGCGGACGACACCCTTGCCGCGCGCCCGCAGGACACGACCGCTCGGGGTGCCGGGCGGCACCCGTAGGGTCACCGCGCCGTCGAGCGTGGGTACCCGCAGGTCGGTGCCGAGCACCGCCTCGGCGAAGGTGATCGGCACGGTCAGCGTCAGGTCGTCGCCGCTGCGGCCGAACAGGTCGTCCGGACGCACCTTGACCTGTACGAACAGGTCACCCGCCGGACCGCCACGCTCGCCCGGCTCGCCCCGCCCCGCCAGTCGGATCCGCTGCCCGTCGGCGACGCCCGCCGGGAACCGGACGTTCATGGTCCGCGTCTTGGTCACCCCGCCGCTGCCGTGGCACTCGGGGCACTTCTCCTCGACGACCGTCCCCACGCCCTGGCAGTTGCGGCACGGCTCGGAGAAGCTGAACGACCCCTGGTTGCGGGTCGTGACCCCGGCGCCGTGGCACACCGGGCAGGTGCGCGGCTGGGTGCCCGGCTTGGCCCCGTTGCCGTGACAGGTGTCGCAGACGCCGGGGGCGCGCAGGGTCAGCGGCAGGGTGACGCCCCGCACCGCGTCGTCGAAGTCCAGTGCGACCTCGGTCTCCACGTCCCGGCCCCGGGCCGGGCCACGCGCGGTGGCCTGGCCCGCCTGCCCGCCCGAGAAGATCGAGCTGAACAGGTCGGTGAAGCCGGTACCGCCGAAGCGGCCATCGCCGGCGCCGCCGGGACGCCCACCGCCGAACAGGTCGGAGACGTCGAACGGCATGCCGCCCGGCTGGCCGCTGCCGCGGGCGCCGCGCCGGAACGCGCCCGAACCGAAGAGCGACCGCATCTCGTCGTACTCCCGGCGACGGCCGGGGTCCGACAGCACGTTGTACGCCTCGGACGCGGCCTTGAACCGCTCCTCGGCCTTGGGGTCACCGGGGTTGTAGTCCGGGTGCGACTCCCGGGCCAGCTTTCGGTACGCCTTCTTGATCTCGTCCGCGGAGGCGGCCTTGTCCACGCCGAGCACGGCGTAGAAGTCCTTCTCGATCCAGTCCTTCGAACTCACCGGTCCACCCCCTCCCCACCGTCGTGGCCCGGTCGCCCCGCCCACCGTCGTGCGGCGGACGGGGCGACCCGGTCACTGTTTCGCACTACTCCGGGTCCGCGACGCCGACCAACGCCGGCCGCAGCAGCCGCTCACCGAGCTGGTAGCCCCGCCGCATGATCTGCACGCAGGTCGGCTCGGTCACGTCGGCGGAGGTCTGGTGCGCCACCGCCTCGTGCAGCGTCGGGTCGAACGGGTCACCCTGTTCACCGAACGGGGTGAGCCCGAACTTGCCGAGCGCCGTGACCAGCTGCTCCGCCACCGTTCCGAACGGTCCGACCAGGTCGCCGTGTTCCCGGGCCCGGTCCAGGTCGTCGAGGATCGGCAGCAGCGCGGCGAGCACCGAGCCGGTCGCCTGCTCGGCGACGACGCCCCGGTCCCGATCCACCCGCTTGCGGTAGTTGGCGTACTCCGCCGTCACCCGCTGGAGGTCCCGGGTCCGCTCGTCGAGGTCGGCGCGGAGCGCCTCCAACTCCGCGCCGAGCGTGGAGCTGGTGGCGGCGTCGACCGGCTCGGCCGGCGCGTCCACCACCGGCGGGCCGGCCGCGGTCACCCCGTCGACCGTGCCGGTCTCGACCTCGATCTCGTCGACCACGACCTCGGCGTCCTCGACCAGCCCTTCGGCCGGGACGTCCGAGCCCGCGTCGGCCGCGGTGCCCTCCGGCTCCGCCGGCGGCTCGGTGATCTTGCGGTTGTTGCGGATGACGACCCGCGGCGCGTCACCGGCGGCCGGCTCGGCGGGCGCGGAGCCACCCGGCGTCGACCCGGCCTTACGCCGGTCGCCGTCTCGTGGCTTCTCCGTCATGCGGCTACCTCATCCCTTCGCCGTGAACTCGTATCGAGGACGCGATGTCACTTCTTGTCCTCGTCCACGATCTCCGCGTCGACCACGTCGTCGGCACCACCGGCCGGGCCCGCACCGGTCGCCCCGGCACCCGCACCCGCACCAGCACCCGCGCCGGCCTGTCCGCCCGGCTGCTCACCCTGCTCGCCCTGCTGCGAGTAGAGCAGCGAACCGGCCTGCTGGGAGACCTGCGCCAGCCGCTCGTGCGCCGACTTGATCTTCTCGATGTCCTGCCCGCCCAGCGCGCTCCGCAGCTCACCGAGCGCCTCGTTGAGCTGGTCGCGGTTCTCCGCCGGCAGCTTGTCGCCGCTCTCGGCGAGGAACTTCTCGGTCTGCCACTGCAGCGCCTCGGCGACGTTGCGGGTCTCGGCCTCGTCGCGACGACGCTTGTCCTCGTCGGCGTGCTCCTCGGCGTCCCGGCGCATCCGCTCGATGTCGTCCTTCGGCAGCGAGGAGCCGCCGGTGATCGTCATCTTCTGCTCCTTGCCGGTGCCCAGGTCCTTCGCGTGGACGTTGACGATGCCGTTCGCGTCGATGTCGAAGGTGACCTCGATCTGCGGCACGCCGCGCGGCGCCGGCGGGAGACCGGTCAGCTCGAAGGTGCCGAGCTTCTTGTTGTAGGCCGCGATCTCGCGCTCACCCTGGAAGACCTGGATCAGCACGGACGGCTGGTTGTCGTCGGCCGTGGTGAAGACCTCGGAGCGCTTGGTCGGGATGGTGGTATTGCGCTCGATCAGCTTGGTGAAGATGCCGCCCTTGGTCTCGATGCCCAGGCTCAGCGGGGTCACGTCGAGCAGCAGGACGTCCTTCACCTCGCCCTTGAGCACGCCGGCCTGCAGGGCGGCGCCGACGGCGACGACCTCGTCCGGGTTCACGCCCTTGTTCGGGTCGCGGCCGGTGAGCTGCTTCACCAGGTCGGTGACGGCCGGCATCCGGGTCGAGCCGCCGACCAGGATCACGTGGTCGACGTCGGAGACCTTGATCCCGGCGTCCTTCACGGCCTGCTCGAACGGGCCCTTGCAGCGGTCCAGCAGGTCCTGCGTCATCCGCTGGAACTCGGCGCGGCTCAGCGTCACGTCCAGGTGCAGCGGGCCGGCCGCACCGGCGGTGATGTACGGCAGGTTGATGTTGGTGGTGGTGGCAGCGGACAGCTCGATCTTCGCCTTCTCGGCGGCCTCGCGGAGCCGCTGGAGGGCCATCTTGTCCTGCGACAGGTCGATGCCGTGCTCACCACGGAACGTCTTCACCAGGTGGTCGATGATCCGCTGGTCCCAGTCGTCGCCACCGAGCTGGTTGTCACCGCTGGTCGACTTGACCTCGACAACGCCCTCGGCCAGCTCCAGCAGGGAGACGTCGAAGGTGCCACCACCGAGGTCGAAGACCAGGACGGTCTGCTCCTTGGAGCCCTTGTCCAGCCCGTACGCCAGCGCGGCGGCGGTCGGCTCGTTGACGATCCGCAGCACGTTGAAGCCGGCGATCTCACCGGCCTCCTTGGTGGCCTGGCGCTGACCGTCGTTGAAGTAGGCCGGCACGGTGATCACCGCGTCGGTGATCTGCTCGCCCAGGTACGCCTCGGCGTCCCGCTTGAGCTTCATCAGGGTCCGGGCGGAGATCTCCTGGGGGGTGTACTTCTTGCCGTCGATGTCCACGGACCAGTTGGTGCCGATCTCCCGCTTGACCGAGCGGATCGTCCGGTCCGGGTTCGTGACCGCCTGGCGCTTGGCGACCTCACCGACGAGCACCTCGCCGTTGCGGGCGAACGCGACGATCGACGGGGTCGTCCGCGAGCCCTCAGCGTTGGCGATGACGGTGGGCTCACCGCCCTCGAGAACGCTGACGCAGGAGTTCGTCGTGCCGAGGTCGATACCGACCGCACGTGCCATCTTCGCTTCCTCGCTTCGTAAGGTTGAGCAGGTGACGGGCACCGCCCGCAGCGCACCCACCACAAGTTGAGTGGAGTTGACTCAATAGTGCCACGCCTCCCCGGATCGTCAAGTCGGGGTTGAGCGGACCCGACGCAACCCGGTTTGCTACCGATCAGTTGTCTTCCCTTGCGTCGGTCGGGCACGCTTTAGCGGTGACGACGCACGGCGATCCCGCCACCCAGCCCGGCGCGCCCGCCGTCGCAGCCCGCACCGGCTCGCCGGAGGACGCGGAGGACCCGTCCGCCACCACCGGGGACGACAGCCTCCCCGCAGCCCTGGCCGGCCTCCGGGCCGCGATCGGGGCCGCCCGGTTCCCCCTCGCGCTGCCCTCGGCCGAGCCGGCCGAGCGCGCCGCCGCAGGGCTGGCCGCCCAACTCGACGACTACCTGCTGCCCCGGCTCGGGCGCCTCGACGCCCCCCTGCTGGTGGTGGTGGGCGGTTCCACCGGAGCCGGCAAGTCGACCTTGGTCAACAGCCTCGTGCAGGCACGGGTGAGCGCCGCCGGTGTGCTCCGGCCCACCACCCGCTCGCCGGTGCTGGTGTGCAGCCCGGCCGACTCGTCCTGGTTCCGGCAGGGCGACCTGCTGCCCGGCCTCACCCGCACCAACGAGCCCGGCGAGGACCCGCACAACCTCCAACTCGTCACCGCGCCCGCGCTCCCGGCCGGGCTCGCCTTCCTCGACGCGCCGGACATCGACTCGGTGGTCGACGCCAACCGCGCGCTCGCCGGCCAACTGCTCGCGGCGGCGGACCTCTGGCTCTTCGTCACCACGGCCGCCCGCTACGCCGACGCCGTCCCCTGGGAGTTGCTGCGCAGCGCCCGGGCGCGCGGCACGGTGATCGCGATGGTGCTCGACCGGGTGCCGCCGGAGGCGAGCGACGAGATCGCCGCCCACCTCGGCGAGATGCTCACCGAGCAGGGCCTCGGTCAGGCGCCGCTCTTCGTGCTCCCGGAGACCTGGGTCGACGGCCAAGGGCTGCTGCCGGCCCGGGTGACCGCCCCGCTCGCCGACTGGTTCACCCGGCTGGCCGCCGACGCCGACGCCCGCGCTGCCGTCGTACGACAGACCCTGGACGGCGCGCTCGCCGCGGTACACCCGACCGTAGAAGGGCTCGCCGACGCCACCGAGGAGCAGCTCGCGGCCGCCGACGCACTGGACGAGCGGGTGCGGGCCGCCTACCGGTCGGCGCACCGGACGGTCGAGCAGGGGCTGCGCGACGGCCGGCTGCTCCGGGGCGAGGTGCTGGCCCGCTGGCAGGAGTTCGTCGGCACCGGCGAGTTCTTCCGCACCCTGGAGGCCCGGATCGGGCGGCTGCGCGACCGCCTGGTCGCCGCGGTGACCGGGCGTCCGGCGCCGGCCGCCGAGCTGCGTACGGCCATCGAGTCCCAGCTGGTCACGCTCCTGCGCGGGGTCGCCGCGGAGGCGGCCGAGCACGCGTACACGGGGTGGAAGGCGCACCCGGCCGGGGCGGCGCTGGTCGACGCGGGTCTCGCCCACCCCGGCGAGGACCTGCCCGAGCGGGCCGAGCGGCTGGTCCGCGACTGGCAGCGCGGGGTGCTGGAGCTGGTCCGGGTGGAGGGGGGCGACCGCCGGTTCGTGGCCCGCACCGCCGCCTACGCGGTGAACGCCACCGGCCTGGCCGTCATGATCGCGGTGTTCGCCTCGACCGCGTTCGTCCCCACCGGCCTGGAGGTCGCCACCGGAGCCGGCACGACCGTCGCCGCACAGGCCGTCCTCCAGGCGATCTTCGGTGACCAGGCCGTGCGTACGCTCGCGAACAAGGCCCGCGCCGACCTGCTCGACCGGGTACGGGCCCTGCTGGACGAGGAGGCCGAGCGCTACCTCGCCCGCACCGGGGCGGCCCGCCCCGGCCCGGAGACCACCGACACGCTGCGCCAGGCGGCCGACCGGGTGGAGACCGCCCGCCACCGCAGCGGGCTGGCGGCGGGCCCCGGGGAGGAGCGCCGGTGAGCGCGCCGACCGGACGCACCGACCCCGCTGTCGCGAACGAGAGGCTCGCCCGGTGACCAACATCGTCGGCCGGATGCGGGAGGCGTTCCGCGGTGACCGGCGGATCGACCCGGACGTGCTGCTCGCCCGCCTGGACGCGCTGCGCCGCTTCCTCGCCGCGGCGGACGGCCACCTGCCCGACGCCTCGCTCGTCGCGGCGCACACGCTGGTCGAGCGGGCCGGCACCCGCCTCGCCCTGTCCCGGGACCACACCGTGGTCGCCCTGGCGGGCGCCACCGGCAGCGGCAAGTCCAGCCTGTTCAACGCACTGGCCCGGCTGACGCTCTCGCCGGTCGGCGTGCGACGACCGACCACCGGGGTCGCCCACGCCTGCGTCTGGGGGCCGCCGGAGGGCGCCGGCCGGCTGCTCGACTGGGTCGGCGTCCTTCCCCGGCACCGCTTCGTGCGGGAGAGCGCCCTGGACGGGGACGACGAGTCGGCGCTGCGCGGTCTGGTCCTGCTCGACCTGCCCGACTTCGACTCGGTGCAGCGGTCCCACCGGCTGGAGGTCGACCGGCTGCTCGGCCTGGTCGACCAGGTCGTCTGGGTGGTCGACCCGCAGAAGTACGCCGACCGCGTGATCCACACGAGCTACCTGCGCGAGTTCCACCGGCACCGGGACGTCACCCTGGTCGTGCTCAACCAGGCCGACCGGCTGCCCCCGGCGGAGCTGCCCCGGGTCCTCGCCGACCTGCGTCGGCTCCTCGACGACGACGGGCTGGAGGGCGTACCGCTGCTGGCCACCACCGCGACCGACCCGGACCAGACGGTCGAGCTGCGCGCGGCCCTGGAGCGCACGGTCGCCGAACGGCAGGCGGCGCTGCGCCGCCTCTCCGGTGACGTGGACACCGTGGTGACCGACCTCGACGAGCTGGTCGGGTCGGCCCGCCCGGCCGGCGGCCCGGACGACGCCACCGTCGCCGAGCTGAACCGGGCGCTCGCCGGCACGGCCGGGGTGCCGGCGGTCACCGAGGCGGTGCAGCAGGCGTACCGGCACCGGGCGGTGGCGAGCACCGGCTGGCCGCTGGTCCGCGGCTGGCGTCGGCTGCGGCCTGACCCGTTGCGACGGCTGCACCTGCCCGGCGCGCCCGGCGACGCCACCGACCCGGCGGAGAGTCTGGTCGCCGCCACCTCCGTCCCCGATCCGACGGCCGCGCAGCGCTCCGCGCTCGGGCTGGCCATCCGGGCGGTGGCCGACCGCGCCGCCGCGGACCTGCCGGCTGCGTGGCCGGGTGCGGTGACCACCGCCGCCCGGTCCCGCCTCGCCGACCTGCCGGACGCGCTGGACCGCGCGGTCGCCGGCACGGACCTCGGCCTGGACCGCCGCCCGGTCTGGTGGCGGGTGGTCGGCGCCGTGCAGTGGCTGGTCACCCTGGCCGCGCTGGCCGGGCTCGGCTGGCTGGTGCTGGGCTACGCGCTGCGCGCACTCGGCCTGCCCGAGTTGGACAACCCGACCGTGGGCGAGGCGCCGCTGCCCACCGTGCTGCTGCTCGGCGGCCTGCTCGCCGGGCTGGTGGTCGCCGCGCTGACGCGGCCGGTGGTCCGCTGGGCGGCGCGCCGGGCCCGGAGCCGGGCCGAGCAGCGGTTGACCGTCGCGGTCGCGGCCGTCGGCGACGAGTACGTGCTCGCGCCGGTCCGGGTCGTGCTCGCCTCCTACGCGGAGGCGCGGGACGCGCTGCGCGACGCCGCCGGGCGGTGACGCGGCCCGATCGCTGCCCTGCCTCGGGGGGTGACCGGGCGTAGGGTCGAAGCATGGCCACGCCCCAGACCCCGTACGAGGCGGTGCTGCACGCCGCCCGCGACGTGACCAGGCTCGACAGCGCGCTGGACGCCGAGATGCTCGGCACCGCGCTGCTCGGCAGCGTCTACGCCATCGCGGAGACCGACCGCAGCAGCGCCGTCCGGGAGTTCGTCACCGGTTTCCTCGCCGCCACCTCGCGGCGGCGGACGGCGGCGGCGACCACCATCCGATCGGTCTTCGCCGCCCTGGTGCCCGACGCCGAGGGCGCCGCCCGCGTCCGCCCCGGCAGCCAGGCGCCCGCCTGGTCCGGCCAGCTCGGCCGGGTGCACCTCACCGGCACCTGGGCCTACGGCGACGTGTACGGCGACCAGACCTCCTACCTGGCCACCTTCGCGTACGACGAGGCAGCGGGCGGGCCGGAGCACGCGCTGGTGGCACTGGTCGACCACAACATCGGCATCACCAAGGACGTCTTCGTCGGCGGGCCGGCCGAGCGGATCCTCGACCAGGTGCGGCAGATGTGCTCCGCCGACGACCTGACCTGGTTCCGGACGGAGGACCCGGGCCGGATGCGCGCCGAGGTGGACCGCCACCTGCTGATCACCGACGATCTCGGCGAGCTGCCCGACGAGGGCTCGCTCGCCACCGACCGGGCGCTCGTGGGTGCCCGCCTGGCGCTGCTGCCCACCGCGGCGGTGCCCCTCGCCGCCGTGCCGACGCCGCTCTCGGCCACCGACCGCACCGACCTGGTCCGCCGCTTCCTGGCCGCGCCGGAGGCTGTTCAGGCGGGGCTGGACGCCGTCGACGGCCCCGAACTAGCGTCGCTGCACTTCTGCATCAGTCTGCTGCTGGACCATTCGGCGACCTTCCCGGACGCCGACCCGCTGCGCTGGAGTCCCGCCGTCGCCGGCCTCTTCCTGCTCGACTGGGTGCACCGACGGGCGGTTCTGGACATGGACGACGCGGCGATGCTGCCCCGGGTGCTGCGCGCCTGGGTCCGGTACGCGGGCCGTCGGCGCGGCCTGCCGGAGGCGGCCGTCGAGCAGACCGCCGCCGCCGTCGACGAGATGGTGCCCGAGTTCGCCCGCCTCTACAGCACCGGCGAGCGGCGCAGCCCGGCCACGGCCGCGGTGGCCCAGTTGATGGCCGACGGGGTGGACCCGGACGATCCGGCGGCGTTGGACGCCTGGATCGAGGCCAACCGCGACCGCCTGACCGACGACTGAGCCCCGCCCAATCGTCTCCGCCGCGCCTGCAGGGCCGCCGGGGTGCGGCCACCGCCTCCAGCCGGGCCGGGGTGGTGGCACCCACCTCGTCGGCCGGGCGCGGTGAGGGCGACCGCCCTCGCCGGCGGACCCGTCCGCCCAGCGCCCCAGGTCCGGAAAGCCTGGCGCGGCGGGAGGCGCGGCGCATGTGTTCACGAGCGCCATGACTGAGCGGCATGAATATGCCGCTCAGTCATGGCGCTCACGGCACATGGTCCGGCTGGAGGCGGCGGGTCAGGGCGACACCGGGCCGCCGGGTGCGCCAGGCTGTCGGGTGAGCCAGGCCGTCGGGTAGCCAGGGCCGCCGGGTGCGCCAGGGCCGTCACCGCGCCGAATGGCCGGACAGCGGGGTGGTGGGCGCGTCCGCCGACCGGGACACGCTGGGGCTCGCCGTTGCCGGGCTCTCGTCCGGACCCGGGTAGGTGATCGTCGGGGTCGGTCGCCCGCTGGCGCTGGGACTCGGGCCGGACGTCGCCGTGGGGGTCGGGCCGCCGGGGTCGTCGGCCGGTGGGTCGGTGGGGTCGTCGTCGCTGTCCGGTGGGCCCGGGTCGGTGGGGCTGGGACTCCCGGTCGGGCTGGGCGGCCCCGTGACGGTGGGCGAGGCGCTCGGCGACGGGCTGCCGGTGGGCGAGACACTCGGGGACGGGCTGGGCGAGACGGTCGGCGGGGGGTTGGGCCGTCCGGGGCGCGGGCTGGGCACCGGCGGGTCCGACCGGCGGGCGGGCTCGTCGTCGGCGGCGTCGCGGTCCGACCGGTGCGGGCTGCCCGGCGGAAGCCACGGCGACCAGCCGCTGGCGGCGGACGGCGCGGCGACGCTCGGCGTGGCGAACGGGATCGGCGGCTGGCTGGTCGTCGGCAGCGGAACCACGACAGGCCCGACGGACGGGGTCGGGATGAACGGCGTGCTGCTGTCCGGGAGGGCCGTGCTGCCCACCGTGGCGGAGCCGGCGCTGATCGCCGCGAGAATCGGCATCGAGGCGGTGCCGGCGAGGAGCGCCACGGTGAAGAGATAGCCCCGGGATGGAGTGGCGGTGCCGGGAGCGCGGTGCGCACCGACCACCCGGCGGTAGCCGCCCCCGGCCGCGCGGTGCCGCCCGAGCAGCGGCGTACCCGGACCGTCGGCTGGCTCGGACACCCGGGCCTCCCTCTCGTGTCGGTCGTGGACAGTCCCCGACGGCGGGGGCAGGCCCGGGGATGCGGCAAACCACCCGATCGTGGCGATCCCGCAGCAATCAGCCTCGCTCAGTGACAATCCGTTGGCCAGCCCTCTACAGCGTGTCGACACGCGCATCCACCCGAACGGTGACGAACGGTCACCAGATCGTCGTCCGGCTCGCCACCCACCGACGATGACAAATGCCACGAACCGCGCGGCCATCCATCGACCGGGACGGGCGTACTGTGGGCGCGCTCACGACCTCTGCGAATATGGAGCATGACGGCAACGCTGCCGCGGCCTCCGCGCACCCTCGCGGCAGGCGCGGCTGGGCGCCGGCGCTCCCGAACCGGGTTCGGCACAGAATCCGGCTCACGCCGCGTAGCAACCCCCACCGGGGCTAGGCGCGGCCGCCAGAAACCGGTCCGGCAGCAGCCGGGCAGGCGCAGGATTTGCGCGGCCGGGTGACCCCCCGGTGCCGACGCAGAACGACAGGGAGAGACGGATGGCAAAGGGCGATCCCGGGGTCCCGGCCCGCGGTAGGCGGGCCGCACCCCGCTCCAGGAAGGCCACGGCCGGCGAGCCGGAACTGGTCCAGTTGCTCACCCCCGAGGGTGAGCGCGTCGAGAGCTACACCGGCCGCGACGGCACCGAGTACCGCGTCGACTTCACCGACGAGGAGTACCGGGGGCTCTACCGCGACCTGGTCCTGGTGCGGAAGCTGGACGCCGAGGCCACCGCCCTGCAGCGCCAGGGCGAGCTGGGCCTGTGGGCCAGCCTGCTCGGCCAGGAGGCGGCGCAGGTCGGCTCCGGCCGCGCGCTCCGTACGCAGGACATGGCCTTCCCGACCTATCGGGAGCACGGGGTCCTCTACTGCCGGGGCATCGACCCGATCATGCCGCTCGGCCTGTTCCGCGGCGTCGACCAGGGCGGCTGGGACCCGAACGAGTTCAAGTTCAACATGTACACGATCGTCATCGGGGCGCAGACCCTGCACGCGACCGGGTACGCGATGGGCGTGAGCATGGACGGCCGCACCGGCACCGAGGACGGCGAGGCGGTCATCGCCTACTTCGGCGACGGCGCCACCAGCCAGGGTGACGTGAACGAGGCCTTCGTCTGGGCCAGCGTGTTCAACGCCCCGCTGGTCTTCTTCTGCCAGAACAACCAGTACGCGATCTCGGAGCCGCTGGAGCGGCAGACCCGCGTCCCGCTCTACCAGCGGGCCGCGGGCTTCGGCTTCCCCGGCGTACGCGTGGACGGCAACGACGTGCTCGCGTCGTACGCGGTGACCCGGGCCGCGCTGGACAACGCCCGGCTCGGCCAGGGCCCGACCCTGATCGAGGCGTACACCTACCGGATGGGCGCCCACACCACGTCCGACGACCCGACCCGCTACCGGATCGCCAGCGAGGTCGAGGCGTGGCAGGCCAAGGACCCGATCGCCCGGATGAAGGCGTTCCTGACCAAGCAGCAGCTCGCCGACGACGCCTTCTTCACCGAGGTGGACGAGCAGGCCCGCCGCGAGTCGGTGCACCTGCGGGAGCGGGTGCTGGCCATGCCGAACCCGGAGCCCAGCACCCTCTTCGACAACGTCTACCCCAACGGGTCCCCGCTGCTCGACGAGCAGCGCGCCCAGTTCAGCCGGTACCTGGAGTCGTTCGAGGGGAGCGCGCACTGATGGCCACGGAGACGCTCACCCTCGGCAAGGCCCTCAACGTCGGCCTGCGCCGCGCCCTGGAGAACGACCCGAAGGTCGTCATCATGGGCGAGGACGTCGGCAAGCTCGGCGGTGTCTTCCGGATCACCGACGGGCTCCAGAAGGACTTCGGCGACCAGCGGGTGATCGACACCCCGCTCGCCGAGTCCGGCATCATCGGCACCGCGATCGGCCTGGCCATCCGCGGCTACCGCCCGGTCTGCGAGATCCAGTTCGACGGTTTCGTCTACCCGGCGTACGACCAGATCGTGTCGCAGGTCGCGAAGCTGCACTACCGCTCGGGCGGCAAGCTCCGGATCCCGATGGTGATCCGGATCCCGTTCGGCGGCGGCATCGGCGCGGTGGAGCACCACTCCGAGTCGCCCGAGGCGTACTTCTCGCACACCGCTGGCCTGAAGGTCGTCACCTGCGCCAACCCGCAGGACGCGTACGTGATGATCCAGCAGGCGATCGCGTCGGACGACCCGATCGTCTTCCTGGAGCCGAAGCGGCGCTACTGGGAGAAGGGGCCGGTCGACGTGGACGCGCCGCTGGCCGACGCGTACCCGCTGCACTCCTCCCGGGTCGCCCGGGAGGGCACCGACGCCACCCTGCTCGCGTACGGCCCGATGGTGCGGACCTGCCTGGACGCGGCTGCCGCCGCGGCCGAGGACGGCCGGAGCCTGGAGGTCATCGACCTGCGCACGCTCTCGCCGCTGGACCTGGGCGTGGTGTACGAGTCGGTGCGGCGCACCGGCCGGGCCGTGGTCGTGCACGAGGCGCCGTCCAACGTGGGTCTGGGCGCGGAGCTCGCCGCCCGGATCACCGAGGAGTGCTTCTACTCGCTGGAGTCGCCCGTGCTGCGGGTGACCGGCTTCGACACCCCCTACCCGGCCTCCCGGGTGGAGGAGGAGTACCTGCCCGACCTCGACCGGGTGCTCGACGCCGTCGACCGCACCTTCGGCTGGTGAGCGGCATGTCGCGGATCAAGACGTTCAACCTGCCCGACCTGGGCGAGGGCCTGACCGAGGGCGAGATCCTCAGCTGGCTCGTCAAGGTCGGCGACGTCATCGAGCTGAACCAGCCGATCGTCGAGGTGGAGACGGCGAAGGCGGCCGTCGAGATCCCGGCGAAGTGGGCCGGCCGGGTGCAGACGATCCACCACCCGGAGGGCGCGACGATCGAGGTCGGCACGCCGATCATCGCGATCGACACGGATCCCGACGCCGGCCCGCTCGAGAGCACCGACGACCTGCCCACCCCGTCGGCGGCCTCGCTGGCCGCGGTCGAGGTGGCACCGGCCGAGGGCATGGTCGAGCCGGGCCTGATCGGCGGTCCCGCCCCGGGCGGGCGCACCGCGGTGCTGGTCGGCTACGGCCCGCGTACGACGGCCGCGAAGCGTCGCCCGCGCAAGGGCGCGGTGCCGACGCAGGCCGCCGCGCCCACGGCCCCCGCGGTGGCCGCACCGACCCCGCCGGTCCCCACGGCCCGGACGGTCCCCACGGCCCCGGCGGTCCCCGCGGCCCCGGCGGTCCCCGCGGCGCCGGTCACGGTCCCGGCGTCGAACGGTCGGGGCGCGGCGGGCGGCCCGGTGCTGGCCAAGCCGCCGGTCCGCAAGCTCGCCCGGGACCTCGGCGTCGACCTGGCCGCGCTGACCGGATCGGGCCCGCTCGGCTCGATCACCCGGGAGGACGTCCAGCGGGCGGCGGCGGGCGCCGCCGAGCCGACGCCGGTCGCGGCGGCGGTCACCACGGCGGCGAGCTTCGGCGCCGACCGTGAGCAGCGCATCCCCGTCAAGGGGGTACGCAAGCTCACCGCCGAGAACATGTCCCGCTCGGCGTTCACCGCCCCGCACGTGACGGAGTTCCTGACCGTCGACATGACGCGGGCGATGAAGGCGCTGGACCGCCTGCGCGGGCGCCGCGAGTGGCGTGACGTACGCGTCTCGCCGCTGCTGCTGGTCGCGAAGGCGGTGCTGCTCGCGGTCAAGCGGCATCCGATGGTCAACTCGACGTGGGCGGGCGACGAGATCGTCGTCAAGGAGTACGTCAACCTGGGCATCGCGGCGGCGACGGAGCGGGGCCTGATCGTGCCGAACATCAAGGACGCCGGGCGGCTGACGCTGCGCGAGCTGGCGGACGCGATGACCGGCCTGGTGCAGACGGCGAAGTCCGGCCGCACCTCACCGGCGGACATGTCCGGCGGCACCCTGACGATCACCAACGTCGGCGTGTTCGGGGTGGACACCGGGACCCCGATCCTGCCGCCGGGCGAGTCGGCGATCCTGGCCTTCGGAGCGGTCCGCGAGATGCCGTGGGTGCACAAGGGCAAGGTCCGCCCGCGTCAGGTGACCACGCTCGGCCTCTCCTTCGACCACCGGATCATCGACGGCGAACTCGGGTCGAAGTTCCTGCGGGACATCGGCGACTTCCTGGCCGACCCGGAGGCGGCCCTGCTCGCCTGGACCTGACGCACTGCCTCACCAGCCACGGCCGGTGTGCCACGGGTTAACGCCCGGCACACCGGCCGTGTCCGTTGGGCGACAGAACCTCGGAAAACCGGCCGCATAACCTTTGATTGTTCCGTGGGTGTTTCAGCTCACCTAAGAATCGATGGCGATCCGCGCTCGGATGCGCTCTAATAGAGACATCAAGGGGCCGACAACCGAATAGCCAGCAGGAGAGTCACCATGAGCATGATCGAGCGGATCCGCACCCGCCGCGACGCCAACCGCCGCGCCCGTGCCATCGAGCACGCGCTGCGCTCGGCCAACTCGCCGGCGGTGCGTGAGGAGATCCTCGTCATCGCCCAGCGTCACGTGGGCTGACGCACCACAACGTTCCTCACCTCCTCCAGATCGATGACCCGCCCGGACGCCCCGGGCGGGTCATCGGCGTTTCACACCGGTTGACACCGGGATTCCACCTAGCCGCACCGCCCGGTACGGTGGGCTTCGGTCGTCGCCCACCGGCCCGGACAGACAGCTCAACCCATAGAAGCGGTTCGACAGCGTCCAGCCACGCGGAGTGACGGCCGATGCTCCCCGGAAGCCCCGGGTGGCCACCGGATACGGTGCGGGGAGCGCGGCATGGCCGGTACGCCGGCGACGGCCGGCAGCCAAGCCGAGGAGACCGATCGGCACGGGCGGCCGATTGTGATGGAGGAGGCGCACCGATGACGTCCGAGGGCCCGCACCACCCCGGCCAGGAGCCGGACGAGGTGTCGCCGGGCGCCGGCGGACCGGCGCCGTACGGCGACCGACCGGCGCATCCGGGGAACGGCTACGGCACTGCCGGCCCGGACCTGGGCTGGGCGCCCCCGCCACCGGCGGGATCAAACGCACCCGCCCCCGCCTGGGGGACACCACACGAGCAGAACCCGGCCCCGCAGTGGGGCAGCGCGCAGGTGCCGCAGTCCGGCGACACCGGGCAGCCCGGCGGCGCCCAGCCCGCGTGGGGCGCGGCGCAGCCGGAGCAGTCCGGCCCCGCCTGGGCCGCCACCGGCGGCGCCCAGCCCGGCTGGGGCGGCCAGCCCGAGCAGTCCGGCCCGGCCTGGGCCGGCGCTGCCGAGCAGCCCGCCTGGGCGCAGGCGCAGCCGGCCGTGCGCGGCGCGGCCCAGGTGCCCGCGCCGGCGTGGTCCCCGGAAGACCCCGCCCAGTCGGGCGCTTGGGCGCAGCGGGAGAGCGGCGGAAGCCCGCAGGAGTCCGGCTGGGGCGGCGCGGCACAGCCGGGCGGCGCGTGGACCGATTCCAGCCCGCAGCAGTCGGAGCAGGCGCAGGCCGGCGGTTGGGCCCCCGGTGGCGCCGCGCAGGACGACCCGGCCCAGAGCGGCTGGGACACCCCCGGCCAGCAGCAGAACGCCCAGCCCGGCTGGGGGCCGGCCGAGCAGGCCGCGTCCGCCTGGCCGCAGGCCGAGCAGGCGGCGCGGGGCGCCGCCCAGGTGCCCGCGTCGGACGACCCGGCCCGCTCCGGCGGCTGGGTCGCGCAGGACCCGGCCGCCTCCGGCAGCTGGCAGACGGGTGCCGCGGCGCAGCCCGACGAGGCATCCGGGGCGACCGGCTGGGGCGCCGCCGGCACCCCCGAGGACCGGCAGCGGCAGCCCGACTGGGTCATCCCGCAGGACGACGCCCGCGCGCACAACCCGCCGACGGCCTGGGGTGACGCCGCCGGCACGCCGGCGCAGGACGACCCGTCCCGGTCGAGCGGCTGGGCGACCTCCGAGCCGAACGGTGCACCGGCGCGCGCCAGCGCCGCCGTGCCCGGCGGAGAGGGCACGCCCGGCTGGGCGGCCGGCAACGACAGCCCGGCCCAGTGGGCCGGCGCCGAGCGGGCGACCGTGCCGGACGTCGAGCCGTGGGCGGCCAGCGAGGCGTGGGGCAGCGCCAACAACGAGTCCGCCCCCGCCGCCCCGGCCGCGTGGCAGGCGGAGCGCGACGAGGAGCCCCCGGCCTACCAGCCCGGCCCGGCTCCGGGCATCTCCGCGGCCAACGCGGTGCCGCTGCCGCCCCAGGAGCAGCGGGTGCCCGGCGCCAGCCTGGCCGCCGCCCCGCCGGCCGACTACGCGCCGCACGGCGAGTTCGCGTCGGCCACGCCCTACGCCGGGCAGCCGACCAGCGGCGAGCGCCCCGACTGGCCGAACGGCGACGCGGGCGCGCAGTCGTACGAGGCCGAGCAGGCGGGCTGGGGGCAGGCCGAGGCTCCGTCCTCGCCGGCCGCCCCGGCGGTGCCGGCACCGCGTACCTCCCCGGAGTCGGGGGCGGCGGCCCGCGCGGCCGTCTCCGTGCCCGACCAGGGTGCCACCGGACGGGCCTCCGCGAGCGCCTCGGTGCCGCTGGCCAGCCGCGTGATGCCGCCGGCCGACCAGTCCGCGGTGCCGACCGGGTCAGCCGTTCCACAGCCCCGGGTCTACGGCCGGCCGTCGCGTCCCGAGCCGGCGGACGAGCCCGCCGAGCCGGAGACGTACGGCACCCCCGAGCGCCGGGACGAGCCCGGGCCGGAGCCGCGGTTCGACGACTTCGACCGGGTGCCGCCGCAGAACGGCTTCGCGGAGGCCGGACCGGTCAACGCCGGGCCCCCGGCACCGCCGGCCTTCCCGCCGGCTCTGCCGGCGTTCGCGGACGCGCCCAGCCACACCCGACCGATGAACGGCGTACGCCCGCACCCCGGTGCGGAGCGGCCGGGTGACCCGTACGGCGCGCACCCCGGCGCCGAGGCGGGTCTGGCCGGTGTGCCCGGCTACGGGCCTCCGCCGTCCCCGCCCGGGGAGCAGGGTCCGGGCGGCGGTTTCCCGCCCGCCTTCCCGCCGCCCCCGCAGCAGCAGCCCGCCCCGTCTCCGTGGGGCGCTCCGGTCGACCAGGAGGCCGACCAGAGCCGGTTCGACTCGTTCAAGCCGGACGCGGAGCCGAAGACCGAGGCGCCGACGCCGAAGGTCCGCAACGGCCGGGTCCTGGCGGCCGTGCTGGTCGCCGCGGTACTGATCCTGGCCGTCCCGCTCGGCCTGCTGCTGCTGCTCGGCAAGGTCGGTGGCGGCGGCCAGCAGGCGTCGTTCGACCCGGCGGTGGGCACCTGCGTGAAGCAGTCCGGCAACGGTGCCGCACCGGCCGACTGCGCGGAGGCCGACGCGTTCACCGTGGTCTCCAAGGTGGACAACAAGGACAAGTGCGCCGATCCGGCCCAGCCGCACGTGGTGCTGCCGGGCGACGGCGCCAACCGGGTGCTCTGCCTGAAGCCGGCCGCGAGCCAGTAGGAACACGCGCACGACGGCGGGGTCACGGACATCCGTGACCCCGCCGTCGTCGTACGCGGGTGTGATCGAGCGCGCTCGGGGTACCGGCCGGAACGGCCCGCGTGGTCCGGCAGACTGGATGCCATGAGCGCACGAGTACGGGCCCCCGAACTGCGCGGTCGGGGCTGGTTGAACACGGGTGGGCGGGACCTGAAGCTCGCCGACCTCCGCGGCAAGATCGTCATCGCCGACTTCTGGACCTTCTGCTGCATCAACTGCCTGCACGTGCTCGACGAGCTCCGCCCGCTGGAGGAGAAGTACGGCGACGTGCTCGTCGTCATCGGCGTCCACTCGCCGAAGTTCGAGCACGAGAAGGACGCGGACGCGCTGGCCGCGGCCGTGGAGCGCTACGGGGTGCACCACCCGGTGCTGGACGACCCCGAGATGGACATGTGGCAGCAGTACGCGGCCCGCGCCTGGCCCACCCTGTCGGTCATCGACCCCGAGGGCTACGTCGTGGCCACCATGGCCGGCGAGGGGCACGCCGAGGGGCTGGCCCGGCTGATCGACGAGCTGATCGCCACCCACGAGGCCAAGGGCACGCTGCACCGGGGCGACGGCCCGTACGTCCCGCCCGCCGAGCCGGAGACCACGCTGCGCTTCCCCGGCAAGGCGGTCGTACTGGACTCGGGCAATCTGCTGGTGTCCGACTCGGCCCGGCACTCCCTCGCGGAGCTGGCGCCGGACGGCGAGCGGCTGGTCCGCCGGATCGGCTCGGGCAGCCGGGGGCGGGCCGACGGCCCGGCCGAGGCGGCGACCTTCTCCGAGCCGCAGGGCCTGGTGCTGCTGCCGGCGCACGTCGCCGAGGTGGCCGGCTACGACCTGGTCGTGGCGGACACCGTCAACCACCTGCTGCGCGGGGTGAAGCTCGCGGGCGGCGAGGTGGTCACCGTGGCGGGCACCGGGCGGCAGTGGCGGTCGAGTGTCGACGACCACTCCCACGACGCCCTCGCCGTCGACCTGTCGTCGCCGTGGGACCTGGCCTGGTACGACGACAAGGTCGTCATCGCCATGGCCGGCATCCACCAGCTCTGGTGGTTCGACCCGATCAAGCGGACCGCCGGCATGTACGCCGGCACCACCGTGGAGGCGCTGCGCGACGGCCCGCTCGCCGAGGCGTGGATGGCCCAGCCGTCCGGCCTCTCCGCCTCCGCCGACGGGGTCCGTCTCTGGATCGCCGACAGTGAGACCAGCGCGATCCGGTACATCGAGAACGGCGTGATGGGCACCGCCGTCGGGCAGGGGCTCTTCGACTTCGGCCACGTCGACGGGCCGGCCGCGACGGCGCTGCTCCAGCACCCGCTGGGCGTGTGCGCGCTGCCCGACGGCTCGGTGCTGGTCGCCGACACGTACAACGGCGCTGTCCGGCGCTTCGACCCGGAGACCGACCAGGTCTCCACCGTCGCCGACGGCCTGGCCGAGCCGAGCGACCTGGTGCTCACGCCGGAGGGCGAGGTGCTCGTCGTGGAGTCGGCGGCGCACCGGCTCACCCGGCTGGCGCCGGGCGCGTTGACCGCGGCCGGTGCGAGCACCGTCGACGGCCCTCGGCACCGCGCCGAGCGGAAGCCGACCGACGTGGGCTCCGGTGAGCTGTCCCTGGACATCATCTTCACCCCGGCCCCGGGCCAGAAGCTGGACGAGACGTACGGCCCGTCGACCCGCCTCGTGGTGTCCGCCTCGCCGCCGGAGCTGCTCATCGAGGGGGCCGGCACGGGCACCGAGCTGACCCGGCGGCTGGTGGTGAACCCGGCGGTGTCCGACGGGGTGCTCCAGGTGACCGCGCAGGCGGCGACGTGTGACGCGGACGTCGAGCACGCGGCCTGCCACCTGACCCGGCAGGACTGGGGTGTGCCGGTCCGGGTGGTCGACGGCGGCGCCGACCGGCTGCCGCTGGTGCTGCGCGGCCTGGACGCCTGACGACCGGCGCGGGCTCCGGGTCGACCGGAGCCCGTCGGCCGTGGCGCGTGAACGCCCGCCCGGTCGCACGCCGGGAAGCGCCGAGGGGGCGCGCCGGTCAGGCCGTGAACGGGCTCAGCGCCACACCCGCGTCGATCAGCGCCGCGCGCACCATCTCCGCCGAGGCGACCGCGCCCGGGGTGTCGCCGTGCAGGCAGATCGATTCGACCGGGCAGGGGATCACGCGCCCGTCGACCGCGACCACGGTGCGGTCGGTGGCCATCCGGACCGCCCGCTCGGCGACCTGCTCCGGGTCGGTGACGAGCGCGCCCGCGGCGTTGCGCGGCACCAGCATGCCGTTGGGCAGGTAGCCGCGGTCGGCGAAGCCCTCGGCGACGACCCGCAGCCCGGCGCCCACCGCCAACTGGGCGAGCGTCGACCCCGGTGAGCAGAGGACGGGCAGTTGGTCGTCGTACTCGTTGACGGCCGCGACCAGCGCCGCCGCCTGCGACTCGTCGTGCGCCGCCGCGTGGTAGAGGGCGCCGTGCGGCTTCAGGTAGCGGACCCGGGTGCGGAACAGCCGGCAGAACGCGTCGAGGGCGCCCAGTTGGTAGAGGACCTCGTCGCGCAGCTCGGCGAAGTCGTACGCGATGTGCCGCCGACCGAACCCGGCCAGGTCGCGGTAGCCGACCTGCGCGCCCACCGCGACGCCCCGGCGCGCCGCCTCCTCGCAGACCCGCCGCATCGTGGTGGGGTCGCCGCCGTGGAACCCGCAGGCGACGTTCGCGGAGGTGACGAGGCCCAGCAGCGCCTCGTCGTCGCCGAGCCGCCAGATGCCGAATCCCTCGCCCAGATCAGCGTTGAGGTCCATGGAATCTGACGGTAGTCCCTGGGCGGGCCTGCGCGAGCGGGGTCACGTCGGCCACCACCCCGATGACCGGGTAGCCGCCGGTGGTCGGATGGTCGGCGAGGAACACCAGGGGCTGACCGTCGGCCGGCACCTGCACCGCGCCGAGCACGACGCCTTCGCTGGGGAGTTCGCCGGCCACCGCCCGGGGCAGCGGCGCGCCGGCCAGTCGCGCGCCGACCCGGTTGCTCAGCGGGCTCACCGCGTACGCCGTGCCGAGCAGCCGCTCCAGCGCGGCCGGGGTGAACCAGTCGTCGCGTGGGCCGAGCCGCAGGGTGAGTCGCACCTCGTCAACGGGCGGTGGGGCGACGGTCAGGTCGACCGGCGCGGGTGGGCCGGTCGGGGTGCCGAGGGGCAGCCGGTCTCCGTCGCGCAGTGGTGGCGGGCCGAGCCCGGAGAGGGTGTCGGTCGCGCGGCTGCCGAGGACGGGGGGTACGTCGAGGCCGCCGGAGACGGCCAGCCAACTGCGGACGCCCGTGCGCGCGGGGCCGAGCCGCAGCACTCCGCCGGCGGGCACGGCGAGTGGTCGTCCGGTGTCGCCGGGCCGCTGGTCCACGCGTACGTCCACCTCGGCGCCGGTCACCGCGACGGCGGCCGCGCGGGTCAGCCGGAGCGTGCAGCCGGTCAGCGTGATCTCCAGGCCGGCGGCGTCCTCGGGGTTGCCGACCAGGCGGTTGGCCAGGCGCAGCGCGGCCGGGTCGAGCGCTCCGGAGCGGGGCACCCCGAGGTGGGCCAGGCCGGGGCGGCCCAGGTCCTGCACGGTGGTCAGCGCCCCGGCCCGGAGCACCTGGAGCTCCCCGGCGGCCGGGCTCACGACGCCACCAGCCGGACCCGGGTGCCGGGGGTCAGTCGGGTGGGCGGGTCGGCGACCACGTCGAAGAGCGCCATCGTGGTCCGGCCGACCAGCAGCCAGCCGCCGGGTGACGTGCTGGGGTAGATCCCCGCGTACGGGCCGGCGAGCGCGACCGAGCCGGCCGGCACCCGGGGGCGGGGGGTGGGCAGCCGGGGCAGCGCCAGCTCCGCCGGGAGGCCGGTCAGGTACGCGAAGCCGGGGGCGAAGCCGCAGAAGGCGACCCGGAACTCGGTGCCGGTCAGCCGTTGCACCACGGTGGCGACGGTGGTCGCCCAGTGTTCGGCGACGAGTGGCAGGTCGGGGCCGTCGTACGTCACGGGCACCTCGACCTGGGCGGCGGCGGTGTCCGCGGTGACCGGTCGTGGGTGCCACCCGGCGATCCGTCGGGCGGTCGTCTCCGGGTCCGGTACGCCGTCGAGCAGGACCGTGGCGGCCGCCGGGACGATCTCGACGGCGGCCAGCTCGCCGAGGTCGCGGCGCCGGGTCAGCTCCGCCCGCCACGCCTCCACCCGGCCGGCGACGTCACCGTCAGCGGCGATGTCCTGCTCGGCCGGGCCTGCGACGTCGCCCGCTGGCGGGGCGGCGACGGCTCCCGCCGGCGGGGCGGCGACGTCGAGCAGCAGGGCGTGCGCCCCGACGGGTCGGATCCGCATACCCGCCATCTTCGCCGACCCGGTGCCGGCGCGGTGTCCACCGTCCGCCGTGGAGCGGAGTGACGAGTCGCACTACTTCCAAGTAACCTACGGTGCCGTAACCTATTGGGCGTGACCACCTCCGCAGCGCCCCGGCTCAAGCCGGTCGACATCGGTAAACCCCGGATGCGCGGCTGGCTGCACACGTACGCGTTCTTCGTCGCCCTGGTCTGCGGCATCGTGCTCTGCGCGATCGCCGGGAGCCGGCCGGGCTGGGCTCCGCTGGTGAGTTGCGTCGTCTACAGCCTCACCGTCTGCGGGCTCTTCGGCACCAGCGCCCTCTACCACCGTCGCGTGTGGTCGGAGCGCGGCTACCAGATCATGCGCCGCCTGGACCACTCGATGATCTTCGTGTTCATCGCCGGCACGTACACGCCGTTCTGCGTACTGCTGCTGGACCGGCGCCCGGCGACGATCATGCTCGCCACGGTGTGGGGCGGAGCGTTGGCCGGCGTGGCGCTCAAGGTCGTCTGGCCGCACGCCCCGCGCTGGGTCTCGGCGCCGCTCTACCTGGCGCTGGGCTGGGTGGCGGTGGCGATGCTGCCGCAGATCCTGCACGAGGGCGGGGTGGCGGCGCTGGTGCTGCTGCTGGTCGGCGGTGCGATCTACAGCGTCGGCGCGGTCTTCTACGCGCTGCGCCGCCCCAACCCGTGGCCGACGGTCTTCGGCCACCACGAGTTCTTCCACGCCTGCACGCTGGTCGCCGCGATCTGCCACCACATCGCGATCTACTTCGCGCTGTTCGCCTGACCGAGCCCGCCCGGCCGGGCATCGAGAGCCGCCGGTGCCGCCGCCCGGGGCCCGGAGACGCACCGAGGGCCCCGCGCGGTGCGGGGCCCTCGTCAGCGGTGGGGGATCAGACGGTACGGCCCGGCCGGCGCACCTCGCGGTACTCCTGCACCACCCGGTCGTCCTGCACCGGCACCACCCGGTCGGCCACCACGCGGTCCTCGCGGACCGGGGCGGTGGTGACCACCGTCCGCCGGCGGTTGTTCCAGAAGTAGAGGGTGACGAGCAGACCGGCGACGCCGGCGAGCATCAGCACCCAGCCGACCACGGCCAGGTTGAGCCAGCCCAGATCGGCCTCCACGGCGAACGCGAAGATCGCACCCAGCGCGATCAGGAAAATGCTGCCACCAATGCCCATGGTCGCCTCCTCGGCTCTCAGCTCGCGTAACGTCCCGCCGCGGCCATCGGTGAGGTTGCGGCACCCATCGACTTACCCAGGCACCGTGATCGCCAATCGGGCAAGCTGGGGTCATGACGGACGCGTACGCCGAGGGACGGACACTGGTGCTGCTGCGGCACGGGAAGGCCGAGCAGAACGAGGATCTTCCGGACGCGGACCGGTCCCTGACCAGCCGGGGAGAGGCCGACGCCGCGGCGTCCGGCGCGTGGCTGGCCAAGCACAACCTGCTGCCCGACGTGGTGCTCTGCTCGACCGCCCGGCGCACCCGCCAGACCTGGCACCAGGTGGCGATGGGGATGACCGGTTCGCCCCCGGAGGGGGGTTCGGCCGGCCCCCGCCCGGAGGTCCGGTACGAGGCCGACGCGTACGAGGCGCACCCGGACGACCTGTTGGCGCTGGTCCACCGCGTCGACCCGGCCGCCCGCACGGTGCTGCTGATCGCCCACAACCCGGGGATCTCGCTGCTGTCCGCCCTGCTCGACCCGGCGCGGGCCACCGACCCGGAAGGGCTGCGGACGAGCGAGCTGGCCGTCCACCGCACCTCGGCCCGGTGGGCGGACCTGGCCCGGGGCGACACCGAGCTGACCCATCGGCACACCGCACGACACTGAGCCACCCACCGGTCGGTGGGTGGCTCGGCGTGGCACGGCTCAGGAGGGCGGTGCCGTCGGCGGCGGTGGGTCGGGAGGTGGCGGCATCATCGCGGTGGGGTGCGACAGCCGGTTCTCCTCGACGATCAGGGTCCGGGCGCGCTTGCGCCGGTCCTGCCAGAACCACAGCGTGGTGAGCAGGACGGCCAGCCCGGCCAGGATGAACACCCAACCGACCGCACGAAGGTCCACCCACCAGACGTTGGCTCTGATGGCGAAGGTCAGGATCGCGCCGATCGCGATCAGGAAGATCCCGCTACCAATGCCCATGTGCGCTGCACTCCCCCGTGCGGTGGCTCCGGGCTCAGTTCCGGCGTGACTCGCCGTCGGTTCCCGCGGAGGTTACCCACCCCGACGACGACCTACCCGGACCACTGCGCCGAATGCGGCGGCTCCGCCCTCTGCGATCGGGCAGTTACGGCGCCTCACGCCGACCGTTCGATACCGAACCGACCGGGCGCCAACCACAGGATCGACCGAGTGGGGAGAGGCGGAGGGAGGGACGGGAAGGGGACGGCTGGGGCGGCCGTCCCCTTCCAGCCTTACCGCGTCAGAAGGCCTCTTCCGGGAGGTCCATGATCTCCAGGTCGGCGCCTTCGACGATCCGCCGGTCAGCGCCGATGCGCGGCAGCACCTCGCGGGCGAAGAACCGGGCAGCCGCGACCTTGCCGGTGTAGAACGCCTTGTCCGCGGCGGAGACGTCGCCGGCCAGCGCGCGCAGGGCCACCTCCGCCTGCTTCTGGAGCAGCCAACCGACCACCAGGTCACCGATCGCCAGCAGGAACCGGCGGCTGCTCAGGCCTACCTTGTAGAGGGCGCGGGGGTCGCCGGCCTGGGCCTCGCCCAGCCAGCCGGTGAGCACGCCGAGGATGTTCTGCACCTCGGCGAGCGCCTTTCCCAGCGCCTGCCGCTCCTCCTTGAGCTGGCCGTTGCCGCCCTCGGTGGTGATGAACTCCTGGATCTCGCCGGCGACCGCCATGAGCGCCTTGCCGTTGTCCCGGACGATCTTCCGGAAGACCAGGTCGAGGCTCTGAATGGCGGTGGTGCCCTCGTACAGGGTGTCGATCTTGGCGTCCCGGACGTACTGCTCCAGCGGGTAGTCCTGGAGGAACCCCGAGCCGCCGAAGGTCTGCAGCGCCTCGTGACCCAGCAGCTCGTACGCACGCTCCGAACCGACGCCCTTGACCAGCGGCAGGAGGAAGTCGTTGACCCGCTTGGCGAGCTTCGTCGCCTTCTCGTCGCCGGCCGCCTCGGCGATGGCCACCTTGTCCTGCCAGGAGGCGGTGTAGAGGACCAGGGCGCGCAGCCCCTCGGCGTACGACTTCTGCAGCAGCAGCGAGCGCCGCACGTCCGGGTGGTGGGTGATGGTCACCCGCGGCGCGGTCTTGTCGGCCTGCTGGATCAGGTCGGCGCCCTGGACGCGGTTCTTGGCGTACTCCAGCGCGTTCAGGTAACCGGTGGAGAGGGTGGCGATCGCCTTGGTGCCGACCATCATCCGGGCGTACTCGATGATCATGAACATCTGCCGGATGCCGTCGTGCTTGTCGCCCAGCAGCCAGCCCTTGGCGGGGACGCCGTGCTCGCCGAAGGTCATCTCGCAGGTGTTCGAGACCTTGATTCCCATCTTGTGCTCGACGTTGGTGGCGTAGACGCCGTTGCGCTCGCCGAGCTCGCCGGTCTCCTCGTCGAAGTGGTACTTCGGCACGACGAAGAGCGAGAGGCCCTTGGTGCCGGGGCCACCGACGCCCTCGACGCCGACCGGGCGGGCCAGCACATAGTGGACGATGTTGTCGGTCAGGTCGTGCTCACCCGAGGTGATGAAGCGCTTGACGCCCTCGATGTGCCACGAGCCGTCCGGCTGCGGGATGGCGCGGGCGCGGCCGGCACCGACGTCCGAGCCGGCGTCCGGCTCGGTGAGCACCATCGTGGAGCCCCACTGCTTGTCGATGAAGAGCTTCGCCCACTTCTTCTGCCGCTCGGTGCCCTCGACGTGCAGCACGTGGGCGAAGGACGGGCCGGAGGCGTACATCCAGACCGGCGCGTTCGCGCCGAGCACCAGCTCGGCGAGCGCCCACCAGAGGGCGCGGGGCGCGTTGGTGCCGTCCAGCTCCGACGGCAGGTCGAGCCGCCAGAACTCGGACTCCATGAACGCCCGGTAGGACTTCTTGAACGACTCCGGCAGCGGCGCGGTGTGCGTGGCCGGGTCGAAGACCGGCGGGTTTCGGTCGCTGTCCGAGTAGCTGGCGGCCAGGTCCTCGCGGGCGAGGCGGTCGACCTCGGCGAGGATGCTCCGGGCGGTGTCGATGTCGAGCTCGGAGTATGGCTCCTGGCCGAACGCCCGGTCGGCCCCGAAGACCTCGAAGAGGTTGAACTCGAGGTCCCGAAGGTTGCTTCTGTAGTGGGTCATGCTCACTGGCCCCGCTTCCGGACAGGTTACCGATCAGTAACCCCAGACTCTATTACCGGCTGGTAGGGACCGACAAGACGATCGCCGAAGTGACGGCGATTACACACCTGCGGTTCCGCCTTCGGCCACCGCCGCCGCCGATCGCCGGGCACGCCGCCACCAGGGGAAACACCCCGGGACGTACGCCCTCACGCCTCCGCCGCGCCGACCTCCCAGCTCGGCACGGCGGCCGCCGCGGCGGCCCCCGGCCCGGCGTACTCCATCAGGACGAGCGCGATGTCGTCGTCGAGCCGGCCGTGCACCCACTCCACCAGGGCGGTCTCCAGCGACGCCAGCCCGTCGGCGACGGTGCCGTGGCCGAGCAGTCGCCACGCCCGGTCGGCGGTCGGGAAGAACTCCCCGTCCCGGCGGGCCTCACCGAGCCCGTCGGTGAAGAGCAGCAGCCGGTCGCCGGGCTCCAGACGCTCCACCCGGGGCCGCACCACCGGCATGAAGCCGAGCGGCGGCGCCGGCGCGGGCGGTTCCAGTGGGATCACCGCGCCGCGCCGCAGCAGCAGCGGCGGTGGGTGTCCACAGTTGACGATGGTGAGCGTCCCGCCCCGCTCCTCGACCAGCGCGGCGGTGACGAAGTCCTCGTCGCCCACGCTGCGGGCCACCGCGCGGTCCAGGTCGGCGACGACCGCACGCAGGTCGGCCCTCTCGTACGCCACGTGCCGGTAGGAGCCGAGCACGATGCTGGCCAGCCGGACCGCGTCCAGACCCTTGCCCCGGACATCTCCGATGATCATGCGCACGCCGTACGGGGTGTCGATCGCCTCGTACAGATCCCCGCCGATCTCCGCGGTGGCGGTGGAGGAGATGTACCGGCCGGCGACCGAGAGCGTGCCCACCTGCGGGCCGAGCGGCCGCAGCACCGCCTGCTGGGCCACCGACGCGAGCTTGGACAGCTGGGCGATCCGCTCGACCTGTCGTTGCCGCACCAGCGCCACCACCACCGCGATGGCGGTGGCCAGCGCGATCCCGACCACGTTGACGCCGTTCACCAGGGAATGGGACACGTTCACGCCGTTGACCGGTGGGATGGCCCGCGCGCACAGGGTGAAGGCCACCCCGAGCAGGGTGGCCACGACACCGACGCCGAGCACCACCCGCCAGGACGCGAGCGCGGCCGCGAGGACGGGGGCTCCGGCCATCAGCGCGATGTAGTGCGCCGGACGGCCGTCGGCCACCTCGAACAGCGAGACGATCGCGAGCAGGGCGACGGCCGCGCCGAGACCGGCGCGGGTTCCGGGGCTCAGCGGGCGACGGCCCGACTGGAAGGGATGCGTACGTACGAGGGACAGCATGCCTGATCGACGAGAGTGGGTGAACGAACCTGGCCCGTCGTCCGATGAGGTTCTGCCCGGCCGGATTCCGTCACCGACCCGATCGCCGTCCCCCATCCGCTCAGCCGAGCACCTCGTACCGGACGGTCGTCGCGCCGACGTCGAGCGACGCGATGGTGGCGAAGGCCGCCCGGGACAGGTCGAGGCAGCGACCGTCGATGAACGGCCCACGGTCGTTGATGCGCACGGTGACCGACTTGCCGTTCGCCGGGTTGGTCACCCGGACCTTGGTGTTGAACGGCAGGGTCTTGTGCGCGGCGGTCAGCGCGTCCGGGTTGAAGTTCTCGCCGTTGGCGGTCAGCTGGCCGTCCGAGTAGAAGGAGGCGCCGCAGCTGCCGCTCTCCACGACGGTGGCGGCCGGGGTGGTCCGCTTGATGGTGGCCGAGGGCTTGGGGGCGGCCGTACGCGTCTTGCTCCGGGAGGCGACCTGCGGGGAGCGGCTGTTCGTCGGGCTGGCCGAAGCGCTCGGCGTGGCGCTGGCGCTGGGGCTCGCACTCGGCGAGCCGGTGGCCGCCGTGCTCGCCGCGGTGGTGGGGGTGAGATCGACCGCAACCGGGCGGGCCGGCGCGCCCGAGGTCAGGTGGACCGTGCCGACGGTGCCACCGACGGCGAGCGCGACGCCGAGCGCCGCGGTGGCCGCGATGCCGGCCGGCGACGAGATCCTGCGGGTACGGGAGTGCTTGCCAGTCACCGGCCCGGTCCTTTCGTCTTGCCAACAAACCGGGTCGGACCGTAACGAGAGATGCACTTCCGAAGTCAACGTGATCATTGTGGTATGCCCGTATTTGGCGTGATACGTGTAGCCGATCATCCGAGCCACGCTCAGCCGGGTGGCCCACCCGGCCGCTGCCCCCCGAGTGGTGCTGCGGCCCCGTGCCGGAGGATGAGCAGATGCCCGCTGAGCTGAGCGAACGCCTGATCCGGCTGGCCCGCTGGATCGACCCCGGGCGCGGCGCGACCCACCTGGTCAGCGACGTCTCCGACTGGTGGCGGGACCCCGTCGTGCTGGCCGAACTGGGACCGGCGCTGGTGGCGCCGTTCCGGGCCGCACAGCCAACGGTGGTGCTCGCCCCGGCGGTCACCGGGCTGCTGGTGGGACCGCTGGCCGCCACCGCGCTCGGCGTGGGCTTCGTGCCCGCGCACAAGCCGGGCGACGGGCGGCTGCCGGCCGGGCCGCTGACCTGGGCGCAGAGTCCGCCGGACTTCCGGGGCCGCCGCGTCGACCTGGCCGTCCGGGAACGCCACCTCGGCCCGGGTGACCGGGTGCTGGTCGTCGACGACTGGGTGGCCACCGGTGCCCAGGTGCGCGCCCTCTACGAGATCTGCGCGACGCGGGGGGCCGAGGTCGTCGGCACCGCCGCCGTCGCCGTCGAATGCCCGCCCGAGGTCGCCGCCGAGCTGCGCGTACGCGGCCTGGTGGCGGGTCACGACCTCGGCGCGCCCCCGGTCACACCGTCCAGTTGATGTGCACGAACGCGTCGACCGCCATGCAGACCCGGCCCAGCGCCTCCGCCGAGGCCACCAGCGGCCCCGGCACCAGCAGGGAGTGGTCGGCGTCGGGGATCTCCAGGAGGTGCGGGGTGAGCCGACGGGCCGTCGCGGCGTCCCAGGACCGGTCGGCCGTGCCACCCACCAGCAGGAACGGCGCCGTGGCCCGCTCCAGCGCCGCCACCACCTCCGGGACGTGCAGCAACGGGGTCAGCCAGATCGCCGGCAGCTCCCGGTCGGCGGCGAGCGAGGCGGCGAAGCTGCCGAGCGACTTGCCGACCAGCAGGTCGGCGCGCTCGTCCACGATCGGCGTGACCTGCTCCACCACCCACGCGCCGCGCTGCTCCGCCGTCAGTTCGGCCGGCACCTGCCAGGTGATCTCGTGCACGTCGAAGCCGCCGCGCCGCAACGACTCCCCGGTGTACGCGAACAGCGGCCCTCGGGTGTCGTAACCGATGCCGGGGATGAGCACCGCTCGCCGAT
The DNA here is from genome assembly GCF_044466625.1 of Micromonospora sp. NPDC049366. Classification (NCBI taxonomy): domain Bacteria; kingdom Bacillati; phylum Actinomycetota; class Actinomycetes; order Micromonosporales; family Micromonosporaceae; genus Micromonospora; species Micromonospora sp. NPDC049366. The sequence continues at coordinate 190,806 of NZ_JBITMV010000011.1, read as the reverse complement.
CCGCCATGCTGCCCTCCTGATGCCTCGACTGCCGCTGCGGCCACCGTAGCCCCGGCGGAGCGCGACGTGGGGGCGGACGAAAACTGCCGGCGGGACGTCCGCCTCTCGCCTAGCCTCGGCAGGATGTGGCCACGGATCGGCGGACTGCGCACCCTCGCCCTCGGCACGCCGGGTGAGCTGCGGGCGGACCTCAACAGGCTGGTGCTCGCCGGGGTGAAGACGGCGACGGCGGGGCTCCTGAGCGAGTACGCCGAGGAGGGCGAGGAGCTGGAGCGGATCGGCGAACGGCTGGCCCTGGTCGACGACGACGACCAACTCGTCGGGCTCGTGCAGATCACCGCCGTCGACGTGGTCCGCCTCGCCGACGTCGACTGGGACTTCGCCCGGTCGGAGGGCGAGGGGGACCGCTCCGTCGAGGACTGGCGCGACGGCCACGCCGCCTACTGGGCCCGCCTCGGCACGCCGGTCACCGACGACACGGAGATCGTCTGCCTGCGGTTCCGGCTGCTCCCGACCGACGACGGCGTCCTCGGCACCTGAACCGGGCCGCTCAGCCGGCGGAGTCCTCGGCACCTGAACCGAGCGGGTGCCGCTCAGCCGCGCAGCTCGGGCAGCAGCCGGGTGGCCACGTCCACCAGCGTCTCCTCGTCGCCCGCGTACCAGCTGCTCGCCCGCGGCCAGTGCGTCACCACGTCGGTGAAGCCCAGGCCGGCGGCCCGCTCGACCTGGTCGGCGAAGAAGTCGGCGCTGCTCAGCGAGAACACGGGGGCGGAGTCCAGCGAGAGGTAACGGTCCAGGGTCGCCGGGTCGCGGCCCGCCTCGTCGAGCGTCCGGTCCAGCCGCCTCGACAGCTGCGTGATCCCGTCCCACCAGCTCTCCAGGTCGTCGTCGGCGTTGCCGGTGGTGACCCAGCCCTGGCCGAAGCGGGCCACGAGCCGCATCGAGCGCGGCCCGTTCGCGGCCACCACGAACGGCACCCGCGGGGTCTGCACGCAGCCCGGGTTGTTCCGCGCGTCCACCGCGGCGAACCACTCCCCCCGCCAGGTGGTGCCGTCCTCCCGCAACACCAGGTCGAGCAGCTCGACGAACTCGGCGAACCGGTCGACCCGCTGACGCGGGGGCAGGGTCTCGCCGCCCAGCACCGTCGCGTCGAACCCGATGCCGCCGGCGCCGACGCCCAGCAGCAGCCGACCGCCGGAGACGTCGTCGAGGGCGGTGACCTGCCGGGCGTACGCGGCCGGGTGCCGGAAGTTGGGCGACGCGACCAGGGTGCCGAGGCGGATCCGCGAGGTGACCGTCGCCGCCGCGGTCAGCGTGGTCGTCGAGTCGAACCAGGGGCCGTCGACCAGGTCACGCCAACCCAGGTGGTCGTACGTCCACGCGTGGTCGAAGCCCCACTCGTCCGCCTGACGCCAGCGCCGCTGCGAGTCGGCCCAGCGCTGGTCGGGAAGGATCACGATGCCAATCCGCATGACCGCAGCGTAGACGGCCGTACTCGGGCCGCACGCCGGCAGCGAGCCCGGTTATTCGGGTGAGCCCGGCCGCCGTGGCGATTAGCGTGGCGCGATGCCCGACCTCCAGCGGCTCGACGCCCACCACGCCCCGGCGCTGCTCCGTTTCGAGCGGGAGAACCGGGCCTACTTCGCCCGGTCCGTGCCCGACCGGGGCGACGACTACTTCACCGGCTTCGCCGCTCGGCTCGCGGAGCTGCTCGCGGAGCAGGCCGCCGGCCTGCTCCACTTCCACGTCCTGCTCGACGACGACGGCGAGGTGCTGGGCCGCTTCAACCTCGTCGACGTCGCCGACGGCGGCGCCGAGCTGGGCTTCCGGGTGGCCGAGGCGGCGAGCGGGCGAGGGGTGGCGACCGACGGCGTACGCCGGGTGTGCACGCTGGCCCGCGACGAGTACGGTCTGCGCCACCTCGTCGCGTCGGCCGCGCTGGACAACGCCGGGTCCCTCGCGGTCCTCCGACGTACCGGGTTCACGCCGGTCGGCGACGTGACGCTCGCCGGCCGTCCCGGGCTGCGCCACGTGCTCGCCCTGACCGCGTACCGGATGTGACCCGCTAGCCGGCCGCCCTCCGCTGCTGCCAGCGGCGGATCAGCGCCCAGCCCATGAGCGCCGCGGCGACGACGCCCGGCCCGCAGTGGACGGCGAGCACGCCGGCCAGGCCGGGGCCACCCCAGTCGTCGCGGTACGTCGCCGGGTCACCCAGGTCGATCACGAACGGTTCGGCGATCGCCCGGACCACCAGGTAAGCGCCCAGGACCATGGACAGGACATAGAGAGCCCTCTTCATGCTCCCCGACCGTAGCGGCGCCGGTCCACCTCTCGAACGAACCGCTGCAGACGCTGTCGAGCTGCCCCGGATCTGGGGCGCCTCGAGAGCTGCACCGAGTTTCCTGGTGCGACGCCGTCACCGTTCCACGAATTGGTCACCGCCTGCGGAACAGCGCAGCCTGCCTGACGCCTCCCGGACGCGGCGATGGCGGAGCCGTGACCGCCGGCTTCGTCCGCCCTGTCACTGCGGGTCCCGGAGCCGGGAGCGTGCCTGCTCGACCAACTCCTGGTAGTTCGCCATGAAGGTCTCGACAAGGAGCGGTTCGAAGAGACAGGTGAGGTTCCACAGTGCCCGCTGCTCGGCCTGGTCCTCGATCAGGTCGGTGAATCCGCCGGTCCGCTCGTCGGTGCGGTGCAACCACTCGAAGAGCACCAGCGCCTCGTCGTGGGTGAGCCGGACCACCACCTCGCCGTCCCGCGCCATGGCCGGCAGTGTAGGTATCCGGGGCCACCTCGACGACGCCCCGGATCTGGGGCAGCTCGACAGCCTCGGCCACATGGGCCCGCCGCGACGGCGGGGCCGGTCACCGCCGCCGTACGCGCAGCACCCCGGTCAGCATCGGGAGGGTGAACTCCCCGTCGGCGGTTTCGGGTCTCGTCGCGAGGTAGGCGCGGATCCGGTCGAGGGCGGCCTCCCGGTCCGGCGCCGGCATGACCAGCATCCCCGCGCGTGTCGCGAGCGTCGCGGCGAGGGAGTCGGCGGTGCGGCGCTGCCCGTGCGGGAACTCGGCCTGCTCCGGCGAGCCGAACCGGGCCTCGCCGATCCGCGGCAGGTGCAGGTCCGCCGTGGCGGCACGCCACCTGCTGCGGGTGTCGCGGGGGCCGATGGCCGCGCTCCCGCTGATCCGTTCGAGCCCGGCGACCCAGTCGACCCGGTCATCCAGGACGTTCCACGGCCCGGCCAGGATGCCCCCGGGCGCGAGGACGCGGGCGATCTCCGGACCCGCGACGGCCATGTCGAACCAGTGCAGGGCGTTGCCGGCGAGCACGGCGTCGACGGACGCGTCCGGAAGCGGGATGGCCTCGGCGCTGCCCGGCAGGGCCCGCACGGTCGGCAGCGCACGACGCAGCTCGCTCACCATCGCCGGGTCGGGTTCGACCGCGACGATGTCGACCCCCAGCGCGACCAGCGCGGCGGTCAGCTTGCCCGTTCCGGCGCCGAGGTCGAGCACCCGTGGGCCGGGCGCGGCGTCGAGCACCCAGCGCACCGCGGGCTGCGCGTAGTCCGGGCGGTGCTCGGCGTACGCGGCCGCCGCCGCGCCGAACGACGAGCTGAGACGGCTCTCATCCACGCGGTGACCCTAGCCGGCATCGGCGTACGTCGGGGTGCCCGCCGGCTCGTACGTCAGTTGCAGCGCGCCGTTGGGGTGGGTGACCGACTCGGTGAGCCGGAGGGCGGCGGGCACCGCACCCTCGGCGAACACCCGTTTTCCGGTGCCGAGCACCACCGGGTAGAGCCACAGGTTCACCTGGTCGACGAGGCCGAGGCGCAGCAGCGACTGCAACAGGTCCAGGCTGCCGATCACGTGAACCCGGTCGTGGCGCTCCTTCACCTCGGCCACCCCCTCGGCCAGGTCCCCGGCGATCACCGTCGAGCCCTCCCAGGCGAGGGGCTCGGTCAGGGTGCGGCTGGCGACGTACTTGGGCACCCGATTCAGGAGGCCTGTGAAGGGCATCTCCTCCGACGCCTTCGGCCAGTAGGCGGCGAAGATGTCGTAGGTCTTCCGGCCCAGCAGCAGCGCGTCCATCCCCGCGGCCTGCTCGAACACCGCCGAGCCAGACCCCTCGTCCGGCAGTGCCAGCTGCCACCCGCCGTTCGGGAAGCCGCCGTCGCGGTCCTCGTCGGGCCCTCCCGGCGCCTGCGCCACCCCGTCCAGCGTCACGAACTCCGTCACGATCAGCTTGCCCATGGACATTCCCCTTAACTCTGATCCGTCCCTCGGTAGACCAGCCCGCCGGCGCGAACTCATCGGGTCGGACCGGGCCGTTACGGTGGCCGACGTGAAGGAGGAAGCGCCCATAGTCGAGGTGGTGCCCTACGACCCGGCCTGGTCGGAGCAATTCCAGGTCGAACAACGGCTGCTGTCGGAGGCGCTGCCAGCGGCGCTGAGCGTGGAGCACATCGGGTCCACCAGCATTCCCGGACTGGCGGCCAAGCCCATCATTGACATCTCGGCGGTGGTAGCTGAGGTTGGCGAGGTCGTCGCCGACCTCCGGCCACTTGAGCAACTCGGGTACGTCTACCGTCCGCTGGTCTTCCCGGAGGACGATGATCACTTGTTCTTCGCCAAGGACACCGACGGGCAGCGCAGCCACCATCTCCACGTCTTCGGCGTCACGTCGCCGGTACCAGAGGCGAACCGCGTCTTTCGCGCCTACATCGCGGCCAATCCCGACGCTGCCGGCCGCTACGAGGCGGCAAAGAGGCGTGCCGCTGAGCTGCATCCCCATAGCCGGGCCCATTACGGCGCCGCGAAGGAAGAAGTGATGACGCAGTTGTCGGCCGAGGCACGCCTGTGGTTCCGGTCGGCAGACGGCTAGCCCTCACAAACGATCGAGGGGGTCGGGCCCGACGAAGACGCCCTTCCGCCAGGGCTCACGCGCGAATAGGACCAACAGGCTCGACAGCTTCAGTTTGGAAGAGCGTGATCTGCCGCCCATGATGCCCGGAACGCCTGCTCCCGTGCTCGGTCATACTGACTCCTCATGACCGTTCATGACCGTGGGCGGACATGGTTACTGGCCCGTGGATGGCCGGACGCGCCGCCAACGTCGGGCATGATGACGCTGTGACGGATCATGCGCAGGCCGAGTTCTCGCCGCCTGTCGTGTGCGATCAGTGTCCCCATCCGATCAGCGAGCACACGCTGTGGGAGCCGGATGAAACCTGCGGTGGTTGGATGCACTGCATCGCGCCGGGCTGCGACCAGTGCTGGCACGACTGGCCCCGCCTTTCAGCCGACGAGGGCTGCAAGCCCACCTGACCCGCTGCCCTCCCGTATGCCGTCGACCCACCCTCCGGAGAGCGGGCCGGCTCCGGGGCCGCCATAACGCGCGGACCGGCAGACTTCGTACGGACGCTGGCGGCCCCGGTGACGGTCTGCTCGGCAAGGGAATGTCGGAGACGATGGCAGCAAAGTCGTACCGGCTGCTTCGGGCCGTACTGATGACGGCGGTCAACGAGGATGAGTTGCTACGCAGGAATCCGTGCCGGATTCCGGGCGCGGATCAGGAAAAGGCAGCGGAGCGACCGGTGCTCGCGCTCGCCCAGGTGCTCAAGCTTGCGGAGTCGATGAATGAGCGGTACCGCGCCCTGGTCCTGGTGACCACGTTCGCCTGCCTGCGCTGGGGTGAGGTGTCGGCGCTACAACGACAGGACATTGACACGGACGCCGGGGTGGTCCGCGTTCGGCAGACCTTCACGGAGGTGCGTGGCGTCGGGATGGTCCTGGGGCCGCCGAAGTCCCGTGCTGGTCGGCGCGTCGTCTCTGTCCCTGCGGCGATCCTGCCGGCCCTGCGTGAGCACCTCGCGGCGTTCGTTGACGACAACCCGGAGGACAAGGCGAAGGCCAAGGGCAAGAAGGCCGGTAAGAAGCGTGGCTAGTGGCCCGTGGATGGCCCATCGGGCGCTGGCGGTCCCGGGAACATCGAAGGCCCTGGCTGGGACTGTCGTCCTGGCCAGGGCCTTTCGGTTGGAGCGGGTGACGGGAATCGAACCCGCACTGTCAGCTTGGGAAGCTGATGTTCTGCCATTGAACTACACCCGCAAGCGGCACCACTGTACCTGAGTCACGTGCGCGGTGCACCCAGGTACCCCCTCGGCGGCGCGCCGTCGGGGCACGGCCCGCCACCGCCGGCCCGGAGGGGCCCGGGATGACTCCGGCCGCCCGCCGCGCCGGCTCCATCCCCAGCTCACGCCCGACACGGAGGAAGTTTCCGCCGCGCAACATATGGCCATTCTCAAATTCATCGATCGGTTGTAACGTCTGCCACACGTTCTCAGCCTTGGCGTGACACACCCCCGGTCGCGCCGGAGAAAGAGGTGGACCATGGGACTTCGTCCCCACCTGTCGACCCGGCGCGCCGCCGGTGTCGCGTCGACGACCCTCGCGCTGCTGCTCAGCACCGCCGCGGCGGGCGTCGTTCCGGCCGCGGCGGCCGGGTCCGCCGCCCCGGGCGGCACCTGTGTGGAACCTGCCGACGTCCACGCGGACGCCCGCGTCAAGCCGGGCGGCGCCGCCAAGCACGAACCCAACGAGCTCACCGCCGCCCAGGTCCGGGACCGAGAGGCCGATCTGGCCGCCGCACTGCGTGAGCGCAGCATCGCCCGGGCCGGCGCGGCCCCGCTGGCCGCCATCACCATCCCGGTGATCGTCCACGTGATCCAGGAGAACAGCACCCGCGCCGGGGGCAACATCCCCGACTCGATGATCAACTCACAGATCGCCGTGCTCAACCAGGCCTATGCCGGGGGGACCGGTGGCGCCCCCACCGCCTTCGGATTCCAGCTCACGAAGATCAACCGAGTGACCAACCCGGCCTGGTACCCGATCGTGTACGGCTCCTCCGCCGAGCGGCAGATGAAGGCGAGCCTCCGCGAGGGCGGCAAGAACACGCTCAACATCTACCTGGGCGAACTGAGCGACGACCTGCTCGGCTGGGCGACCTTCCCGCAGCGGAAGCTGAGCAACTCCGACGGCGTCGTCGTGCTGGGCGAATCGCTGCCGGGCGGCACCTCGACCAACTACAACCAGGGCGACACGGGCACCCACGAGGTGGGCCACTGGCTGAACCTCTACCACACCTTCCAGGGCGGCTGCGGCGGCCAGGGCGACAGCGTCAGCGACACCCCGGCCGAGGCGTCGCCCGCCTACCATTGCCCGACCGGTCGGGACACCTGCACCGCGACCGGCCTCGACCCGATCACCAACTTCATGGACTACACGTACGACTCGTGCATGTACCAGTTCACCCCCGGACAGGCGAGCCGCATGCTGACCGCGTGGAACGCCTACCGCGCGGCGTAGCGTCCCACCCCGTACCGCCGGTGCCGGCCCCGCCGCGACGGGGCCGGCACCGGCGTCTTGCTCCCCAGGACGCGCGTTCAGGCGGCGGACGGATGGACGTCACGCACCCGGTCGGGGCGGGCCGGGCGGGGCTGCGGCCGGACCGGCGTCGGCGCCGGCTGGTCGGTGGCGTGCGGGTCGGTGGCGTGCGGGTCGAGCCAGACCTGGACGGCGGGGCGGCCGTGGCCCTCGCCGGGCCCGCCGGCGCTGCCCGAGTCGCGTCGCGCGAGCATCGCCACGTCGACGCTGAACTCGAAGAGCCGCCAGTCGACCTGCGGGGCGGCGTTGGCGCTGGCCGCCAGCCGGGCCACGCGGGCCTGATCGGTCACCGGCCAGGCGTGCCCGGCGACGTAGGCCTCGTCGTCGCTCTCCTCCGGCGGGAAGGAGTGCAGCGCGTAGCGGCCGTCGCGCTCCAGGTCACGCCGCTTCGGCGAGTCGATGATGAAGCAGAAGAGCCCCTCGTCGGTGATCACCGGCGACACCGGGTGCACCCGGGGCCCACCGTCGGCACGGACCGTGGCCAGGTAGCCGAAGCCCGGACCGTACTGCTGCAGGAGAACGCGGATCCCGTCGGCGAGTCGGGGCTCGTCAGCGGCGAATTCGGACCAGGAAGCCATGCCGGCATTCTATCGAACAAATGTACGAGAAGGCGACCGCGACGCGCAGGTCAACGCGGCGCCTCGCTATGGTGGTCCGATGCTGCTCTCCGACCGCGACCTGGTCACCGAGATCAAGGCCGGCACGCTCGGACTGGACCCGTTCGAACCCACCCTGGTGCAGCCGTCGAGCATCGACGTACGCCTGGACCGGCTCTTCCGGGTCTTCAACAACCACCTCTACACGCACATCGATCCAGCCATCCAGCAGGACGACCTGACCTCGGTGGTGGAGGTGCCCGACGGGGAGCCATTCGTGCTGCACCCCGGGGAGTTCGTGCTCGCCTCCACGCTCGAGGTGATCTCGCTGGGTGACCAGCTCGCCGGTCGGCTGGAGGGCAAGTCCAGCCTCGGCCGGCTCGGCCTGCTCACCCACTCGACCGCCGGCTTCATCGACCCGGGCTTCTCCGGGCACGTGACGCTGGAGCTGTCGAACGTGGCGAACCTGCCGATCACGCTCTGGCCGGGCATGAAGATCGGCCAGCTCTGCATCTTCCGGCTCTCCTCACCCGCCGAGCACCCGTACGGCTCGGCCGTCTACGGCTCGCGCTACCAGGGGCAGCGCGGTCCGACGCCGAGCCGCTCCTGGCAGAGCTGGCGTACCTGGCCGACCCGCTGACGCACCTGACGACGAAGGGCCCGCTCCGACGAACGGAGCGGGCCTTTCTCGCGGTACGGGTCAGCCGGGTCGGCCGTAGCTGTGGATCGGGCCGTCGTCGACCTTCTTCATCTTGATCGGTACGCCGGCCTGCGAGGCGTGGACCACCCAGCCGCCGCCGACGTACATGCCGACGTGGTGGATGTCGCTGTAGTAGAACACCAGGTCACCGGGGCGCAGGTCGGCCCGGCTGACGTTCTTGGTCACCCGGCTCTGCTGCGCGGCGTTGTGCGGCAGCGAGACCCCGGCCTTCGCCCACGCGGCGAGCATCAGACCCGAGCAGTCGTACGAGTCGGGGCCCTCGGCTCCCCAGACGTAGGGCTTGCCGATCTGGGCGCAGGCGAACTTGACCGCGATTCCCGCCCCGCCGCCCGGGTAGGTGGCCGGGCAGGGCGCCGGCCGCAGCGAGCCGCCGCCACCGTTGCCGTACACCTTGATCCGCAGCTTCTGCAGCCGGTCGATCTCGGCGTTGATCTGCTTCTTCTTCGCGGCGAGCTGGGCTTCGGTGCGGGTGAGCTGCGCGACCATCTCGTCCAGCGGCGCCTTCTGCCGGGCCAACTCGTCGCGCAGGTCGGCGACCTGGCGGACATCCTGCTGCTGGTTGTACGCGAAGCGGTCGAGCAGCTCCAACTGGCCGACCACCTCACCCGGGCTGTGGCTGCCGAGCACGGCGTTGATGGTGGAGACGTTCTCGCCCTTGTAGGCGCGGACGGCGAGAGCGCTCACCTTGTTCATGGCCTCGTCGACCTGGGTCTGGAGGGGCTTGATCCGGCCGGCCAGCGCGTCGGCCTGCTTGCGCTTGGCCGCCAACTCGATGCGGGTGGCGTTGTGCTTCTCGATGATGGGTTCGAGCTTGTTCCAGTCCTCGTCGATCTGGCGCTCGATCTCGGCCACCGACGGGTCGGCGTGGGCCGCGGTCGCGCCACCGGTCAGGACGACGGTGACGCCGATCAGGGCGGCGAGGGCGGTGGTGAAACGGGACCAGCGTGGGCGCGGCGCAGCCGTCGGGTGACCGGCTGTCGCCGGCCAGGCGGACGGACGCCGCGGGGCATGGTGGGCCACCGGGCTCCGGACTCCTTCTTCCCTGCCCGCCTACCGGGTTAGCTGACGGGTTCGGGCGGGAAGGTGGACGCCCTACCGCAGTGACTGCGGATTCACCCCAGACGAACCTGGGTCCCCGGCTCGCTCGGCGAGCGACTCGGCGGTGTCGGACCGTTACCGCCCGGGATGGACGGACCTGCTACCGGGCCGACGAATGACCAGAGTAGAGACGGTTGTTACCGATCCGCAACCCATGGGGCCGTGACACTCCGTGCCGATCGTCGAGGCGACGGGACCCCGACCCGGCAACGTGAAGGTTTTCTACCAAGAATGCCGATAGACGGAAGGCTATTGACGTACCGGTGGTGGCGGAGTGAAGGTGGGCCCACGTCACCCGTCCGACCCGGGGGGTCAGATGCCCGCTTCAGTCCTGACCAGAAGCAGAAACACCCTGCTCGCCGCCGCGCTGGTCGCCGCGACGACCGCGCCGATCGGCGGTGGCCCGGCCGCCGCCGCACCGACCGACGACCGCCAGCGGCAGTACGCCACCGCGGCGACCGAGTACGGCGTACCGGAGGAGATCCTGCTCGGTGTCTCCTACCTGGAGTCCCGCTGGGACACCCACGCCGGCACACCGAGTACGGGCGGCGGCTACGGTCCGTTGCACCTCACCGACGCCGCCTCCGTCGCGTCCCCACCCACCGCCGCCCACGTCGACCCGGACGAGGACCCGCGCGGTGACGACGCACGACCGCTGACCGTCCAGGCGCCCCAGGCCGGCGGCCCGACCCACGACGCCCCGGCGGCCGCCGCGCTGTCGACCCTGCGGGCCGCCGCCACGCTCACCGGCGCCACGCCCGAGCGCCTGCGCACCGACCCGGCGGCCAACATCCGCGGTGGCGCCGCGCTGCTCGCCGCGTACCAGAGGGAATTGGGTGGCCCGGTCGGCGCCGGCACCGACCCGGCGGCCTGGTACGCCGCGGTCGCCCGCTACTCCGGCGCGGACCGGGAGGACACCGCGGCCGCCTTCGCCGACGAGGTGTACGCGCAGATCCGGTCCGGCGCGAGCCGGCGCACCGACGACGGGCACCAGGTCACGCTCGCCCCGCGGGCCGTCGACCCGGACACCGGTGCCCTGCACCGGCTGGGTCTGCGCCCCGGCGACCGGCCCGACGGGCTGGAGTGCCCGGTCGGCCTGGGCTGCGAGTGGATCCCGGCGCCCTACGAGCAGTACGGCCCCGGCGCCGGCGACTACGGCAACCACGACCTGGGCAACCGGCCCGCGCAGCAGAAGATCGAGTACATCGTCATCCACGACACCGAGGGCTACTACGGCCCGAGCGTCGACCTGGTGAAGCGGGCCGACTACCTCGGCTGGCACTACACGCTGCGCTCCGTCGACGGGCACGTCGCGCAGCACGTGAAGACGAAGGACGTCGGCTGGCAGGCCGGCAACTGGTACGTCAACGCCAAGTCCGTCGGCATCGAACACGAAGGCTTCGCCGGGCACGGCACCTGGTACACCGAGGCGATGTACCGCACGTCGGCGAAGCTGGTGCGCTACCTGGCGCTGCGGCTCGGCATCCCGTTGGACCGGCAGCACATCATCGGGCACGACAACGTTCCCGGAACCGTCGCGTCCACCGTCGCCGGCATGCACTGGGACCCGGGCCCGTACTGGGACTGGTCGCACTACTTCGACCTGCTCCGGGCACCGTTCCGCGGCACCGGCACGGCACGGACCGGTCTGGTGACCATCGACCCGGACGTCGCCGCCAACCGGCCCGCCTTCGTCGGCTGCAACCAGCAGCCGCCCGGCGTGCCGACCCCGCCGCCGCCCGCGCAGCCGTGCCCGCTGCGCGGCTCCTCCGCGGTGATCCTGCACAGCGCGCCCAGCCACGACGCCCCACTCGTCAACGACCTCGGCACGCGGCCCGACGGCACGCCGAACACCATGTACATCTCCGACCACGGCGCCCGCGCCTCGGTTGGCCAGACGTACGCGGTGGCCGAGGTGCGCGGCGATTGGACGGCGATCTGGTATCTCGGCCAGAAGGCGTGGTTCCACAACCCAGCCTCGGCGCGCAGCGCCAAGTGGGCCACCGGCCTCGTGGTGACCCCGAAACCGGGGAAGGCCACCATCCCGGTCTACGGGCGGGCCTACCCGGAGCAGGCCGCCTACCCGGCCGGCGTCCCCTACCAGGCGATCTCGCCGCTGCAGTACACCCTGGCGGCCGGACAGCGGTACGCGCTCGGCGGGATCGTGCCGAGCGAGTACTACCGCGCGGTCACGTTCGACGGCTCGTCAGCGGGCGACTGGACCGTCATCCGAGGTGAGCTGCGTTACGCGCAGATCCAGTTCGGCCACCGCATCATGTACGTCAACCTGGACGACGTGCGGATCCTGCCGTCGCCGATCGGCGCGCCGAGGTAGCCGCCCGCGCTCGACGAGGAAGGCCCCCGGTCGCGTGGACCGGGGGCCTTCTCGTGGATCGTGAACGGGTCAGGTGACCCGGACGAAACCGGCGAGCGGCTGTGTGCTGATGCTCGACACCTGGACGGGCTTCCCGGTCCGTGGTGCGTGCACCATCAGGCCATTGCCGAGATAGAGGCCGACGTGATGCAGATCACTGCCGAAGAAGACGAGGTCACCCGGTCTCGCCTCGGAGCGGGAGACCTTCCGGCCTTCGTTCCACTGTGCGCCCGTGAAGTGGGTGAGCGAGATGCCCGCCGCCTTGTAGGCGTACTGGGTCAGGCCGGAGCAGTCGAACGAGTTCGGGCCGGTGGCGCCCCACACGTACGGGTCACCGACCTGGGCGCAGGCCGTGTTGATCGCCGTGCGCGCGGCACCGCTGACCACACCGTCGATCTTCGGGCAGCCCGCCGGCCGGATCGAGGTCACCGGCAGCATCTTGGTCAGCCGCTTGATCTCGGCGTCGATCTGCTTCTTCTTCGTCGCCAGATCGGCCTGCTGCTTCTCCTGGGTGGCGATCAGCGTGTCGAGCTTCTGCTTCTCGACGTCGTACTTCTCGCGAACCTTGAGCACACCCTCGACCTCCTTGCGCTCCTGCTTCGCGAGGCGGTCGAGGATGGTCAGCTGCTCGGTGAGCGTGTCCGGCTTGGCGCTGACCAGCAGCGCGCCGATGTCCTGCGAGGGGCCTTCGATGTAGTAGCGGGAGGCGAGATCGCCGACCCGCGCCACCGCCAGCTCGCTCTGCAGCGCCAGCGGCTCGATCTTCTTCTGGAGGGCCACCGACTTCTGGCGGTTGACCTTGAGCTGCGCCCGCACCTTGTTGTACTGCTCAATCGTGGGTTCGAGCTTCTCCCACTGCTTGTCGATCTGCGCGTCGATCTCGTCGACCGTGGGCTCCGCGTACGCCGGGGCAGACAGCATCCCGGCGCCGACCGCGACGGCGGCGACCAGAGTGAGCAGGCGGTGGGCGGCCCGGCGCAGGCCACCCGGACGAGCGGATCGTCCCGGTGCGTGACGATGGGGGGGCATGGTTGCCACCGGCACCGACTCCTTTGCAACCGACCGCCGGGCGCCTCGCAGAGGGGAAGCGGCGAGGCAGACGACCCACAGCGGTCGGTGCCCCACGATAGGGAAGCGCCGGAACGGAATCAAGGCGAGCGCGCGCGTCGTCACCGAGGCGCGACCGCTTGCGTACCAAGGGTGTCGATCGGTCAGCCGACGATTGCAGTCAATACGTCGTCGAGCGTGACGACACCGAGGGGACGTCGGCCGTCGCTGACGAGGACCATGTGCCGCCGCTCGCGCCGCATCGAGAGCAGCAGGTCGGCGAGCGTACGCTCCGGCGGGACGACCGCCAGCGGCCGGTAGACGTCGGCGGGCACCGGCGCCCGCCGGGCCGGCCCGGCGTACCCGAGCACGTCCTTGACGTGCACGAACCCGAGGACCCGGCGGGTGGCCCGCTGCACCACCGGGAAGCGCGACCGACCGGTGCGGGTCGACAGCACCTCCAGCGAGGCCGGTGAGACGTCCTCGGCCACCGTCACCACCGTCGACCAGGGTTGCAGGGCGTCAGCCGCGGTCCGGCTGTGCAGGGCGAGCGCGCCGGTGATGCGGGCGTGCTCCTCGGCGTCCAGCAGCCCCTCCGTACGCGCCTGCGCGACCAGCCCGGCCAACTCCTCCGCCGTGAAGACGGTCTTCACCGTCTCGGTCGCCTCGATCCGCCACAGCCGCAGCACGTGACGGGCGGCCCACTTCATCGCCAGCAGCAGCGGCTTCGTGGCCACGCAGAAGGCGAGCATCGCCGGCCCGAGCCACAGCGCGGCCGGCTCCGGGCCGGCGAGGGTGATGTTCTTCGGCACCATCTCGCCGACCACGGTGTGCAGGAAGACCACCATCCCGAGGGCGAGCACGAAGGCCACCGGGTGGACCGCGCGGTCCGGCAGGCCCACCGCGTGGAACGGCGACTCCAGCAGGTGGGCCAGCGCCGGTTCGGCGATCGCCCCCAACCCCAGCGAGCACACCGTGATGCCGAGCTGCGCCCCGGCGATCATCAGCGGGATCTGGTTCATCGCCGACAGCGCCCAGCGGGCCCGCTGCGAGGTGGCGGCGAGCGGTTCCAGCACCGTACGCCGGGACGCGATCAGCGCGAACTCGCTGCCCACGAAGAACGCGTTGCCGAGCAGCAGGAGCACGGTCAGCAGCAGCTCAGCCATCGTCGTCCGGCGCCTCGGGGCGTACCACCCGGACCTGCTCGATCCGGTGCCGCTCGACCTCGACCACGGTGAACTCCCAGCCACCGGCCGCCACCGTCTCGCCGGCAACCGGGATGTGCCCGAGCCGGGCCAGCAGGTAGCCGGCCAACGTCTCGTACGGGCCGTCGGGCAGCCGGAAGCCGGTCCGCTCGGCCAGCTCGTCGGAGCGCAGCACGCCGTCGACGAGGAGCGTCCGCTCGCCGCCCGGCACGGTCAGCTCGACCGGCCCCTCGTCCGTCACCGCGTCCGGGTCGAACTCGTCGGCGATCTCCCCGACCAGCTCCTCCACCAGGTCCTCGACGGTGACCACACCGTCGGTGCCGCCGTACTCGTCGACCACCACGGCCAGCTGGGCCCCGGCGGTCCGAAGGGCGGCGAGCACCCCGTCCAGGTCCAGGCTCTCCGGCACGTACACCGGCTCGCGGGCCACCGCGCCGACCGAGGTGACGGCCCGGCGGTCCGGTGGCACGCCGAGCGCGTCCGGCACCCCCGCCACCCCGGTCACCGCGTCCAGCGTCTCCTCGTAGACCGGGAACCGGGTCCGTCCGGTGTTCCGGGACAGCGCCAGCAGCTCCGCCACGCTCGCGGACACCGGCAGCGCCACCACGTCGACCCGCGGGGTCATCGCCTCCGCCGCCCGCTTGTCGCCGAACCGGATCGTCCGGCGCAGCAGCATCGCCGTGTCCGGCGGAAGCGCGCCCGCCCGCGCCGAGATGGCGGCGAGCAGGCCCAGCTCCTCCGGCGACCGGGCACTGGCCAGCTCCTCCTGCGGCTCCACGCCGAGCGCGCGGACGAGCCGGTTCGCCGACCCGTTGAGCGCCCGGATGAGCCAGCCGAACGCCCGGGAGAAGCCGCGCATGGGAGCGGCGGTGGCCAGCGCGGCCGGCATCGGCCGGGCCAGGGCGATGTTCTTCGGCACCAGCTCGCCCAACAGCATGGAGATCAGCGTGGCCAGGGCCAGGGCGAGGAACGGGGTGAACCGGTCGGTCGCGTCACCGGCCAGCGGGCGCAGGACCGGCGCGAACACCCGGGCCAGCGCCGGCTCGGCCAGGTAGCCGGTGAGCAGCGCGGTGATGGTGATGCCGAGCTGCGCCCCGGAGAGCTGGAACGAGAGCTCCCGCAACGCCCGACGGACGGTGCCCGCCCTCGTGTCCCCGCTCTCGGCCCGCCGGTCGATCTCGGCCCGGTCCACGGTGACCAGCGCGAACTCCGCCGCGACGAAGAACGCGTTGCCGGCGGTCAGCGCGGCGAAACCCACCAGGGGCAGCAGCGTGGTCAGGAGCAGGACATCGATGGTCGCTCACCTCGGGCGCGATTGTTCCACGGCGGCACCCCGCGTAGGGGTCCCGCGACGCCCGCTCCACCCGTTGCCGGCGGTCACGACGGACGGGCCGGTGGAGCCCCGCACCGCCGCGCTGGTGAGCCTGACCCGGGCCGTCAGCCTGGACCGAGGCGTCTTCCGCGAGCTGCCGAAGGACCGGGTCGAGCGCAGGCTCACGGAGATCTCCGAGGGCAGCTGGGCGTCCGAGGCGACGACCCGGGCGATCCGGGAGACCCAGGCGGCCCTGATCGCGGCCACCACCGCCGCGGCCACCGCGGCGATCGTGACCACCACCGTCTCCTGACGAGGACGCCGACGGCGGTGGCACCGGGTGCCACCGCCGTCGTGCGCCGAAACCTCGACGGTACGCGGGTCAGCCGGCGACCGGCTCCGCCTCCCTGTCGCCCGGCGCCTGCTGCTCCGGCCGGACCGAACGCAGCAGCACACTCGCCACGTCGATCACCTCGACCTGCTCGCCGGCGCCCTTGCCGTTCACCCCGTCGCTCAGCATCGTCGAGCAGAACGGGCAGCCCACCGCGACCGTCCTGGCGCCGGTGGCCATGGCCTCCTCGACGCGCTCCACGTTGATCCGCTTGCCGATCTTCTCCTCCATCCACATCCGGGCGCCGCCGGCGCCGCAGCAGAAGGAGCGCTCGCTGTTGCGCGGCATCTCGGTCAGCTCGCCGGCGATGGCGGTGCCGAGCACCTCGCGCGGCGGGGCGAAGACCCGGTTGTGGCGGCCCAGGTAGCACGGGTCGTGATAGGTGACACCGCCGTCGACCGGCTGCACCGGGGTGAGCTTGCCGGTGGCGACCAGGTGGGCCAGCAACTGGGTGTGGTGTACGACCTCGAACTCGCCGCCGAGCTGCCCGTACTCGTTGCCGAGGGTGTTGAAGCAGTGCGGGCAGGTGGCGACGATCTTGCGCTTGCTCTTCTCCCGACCCTCGAACGCCTCGTTCAGCGTCTCCACGTTCTGCTGGGCGAGCATCTGGAAGACGAACTCGTTGCCGATGCGGCGGGCCGGGTCACCCGAGCAGGTCTCCCCCTCGCCCAGGATCGCGAACGACACGCCCGCCTCGTGGAGCAGCGTGGCGACGGCGCGGGTGGTCTTCTTGGCCCGGTCCTCGAACGCCCCGGCGCAGCCGACCCAGAACAGGTACTCGAAGTCGTCGACCTCGCCGACCCGGGGCACCTCGAAGTCGAGGCCCTTGGTCCAGTCCTCGCGGGTGCTCTGCGGGGCGCCCCACGGGTTGCCCTTGTTCTCCAGGTTGCGCAGCATGACGCCGGCCTCGGACGGGAAGCTCGACTCGATCAGCACCTGGTAGCGGCGCATGTCGACGATGTGGTCCACGTGCTCGATGTCGACCGGGCACTGCTCGACGCAGGCGCCGCAGGTGGTGCAGGACCAGAGCACGTCCGGGTCGATGACGCCGCCGGACTCCGCGTCACCGACCAGCGGCTTGTCGGCCTCGGCCAGGGCGAGCACGTCGACGTGCGCGAGCTGCGCCGCCGTCGCCTTCTCCTCCCCGGTCAGGTCCTTGCCGCCGCCCGCCAGCAGGTAGGGCGCCTTCGCGTACGCGTGGTCGCGCAGGCTCAGCACGAGCAGCTTGGGCGACAGCGGCTTGCCGGTGTTCCAGGCCGGGCACTGCGACTGGCAGCGGCCGCACTCGGTGCAGGTGCTGAAGTCGAGCAAACCCTTCCAGGTGAACTGCTCCACCTGGGCCACACCGAACTGGTCCTTCTCGGGGTCGGCCTCCTCGAAGTCGAGGGGCTTGCCGTTGCTCGTCATCGGCCGCAGCGCGCCGAGGCCCGAGCCGGCGGGCTTGGCCGGCTCCCGCTTGAAGAAGATGTTGAAGAACGCCAGGAAGCGGTGCCAGGCGACGCCCATCGTGACGTTCAGCGAGATCACGATGAGCCAGGTCATCGAGATGACGATCTTGATCAGCGCGGCGACGCTGACCCCGGCCTCCCAGGCCGGGAGGGCGTTGCCGATCGCGTGGCTGACCGGGGTCGCCCAGACCGGGTACTCGAAGTGGTCGGTGGCGACCTTGAAGCCGCGGATGAGGAAGCCGAAGATCAGAACCAGCAGCACGACCCATTCGACGAAGTAGCCCTGCCACATCGTCGAGCCGGTGAACCGGGAACGGCCACCCGGCCGCGAGGGCCGGTTGCGGAGTCGGATGGCCATCAGCACGAGGATGCCGACCAGGCCGAGCACCCCGATGACCTCGGTGGCCAGGCCGAAGATCGTCCAGTGCCCGATGATCGGCAACCCGCCGCCGGTGCTGACCACCTCGAAGTACGCCTCGAGGACCAGCAGCGACAGCACGATGAAGGCCACCATCACGAACCAGTGGGCGGCACCCACCACGCTCCATTTGAGCATTCGCGTGTGGCCGGCCGTCTCGACCAGCATCGTCCTCGTCCGGGCACCCCGGTCGGCGAACCGCTCGGGCGCCGGTTGGCCGAGGCGGATGACGGCCACCATCTTCAGGACCGCGCGTACCGCCAGCCCCACCGCCGCAGCGGTGATGGCGGCCGCGAGGATCGTGGTGACGATCTGGACGCTGCCCATCGAGTTGGCCTCCCCGGTCTGCTGCCTGTCGAGCGGTTCGGCGACCGGAAGCCGGGTCAGGACGCGATCGGCGAGCCGCCACCGCACCCACGACCGGACCGGCCGATGACCTCGCTCCGCTCGGTCATGCAGTGCAGCCTACTGGCAAGGTTACCCAGCAGTAACGTGAGTCATCTCGCACCAGGCCGCGCCGCCCTGCGCACACCATAGGTGGCTTCGGCCGAAACTGCCCGGGCAGGGGCGGCGTCGGGTGACATGGACCGGTCCCACACCCGGCGACCGTGGCCGTCGGGTGTGGGACCGGGATCAACGCCAGCGGGAGAGCAGGATCAGGGAGGAGACCATCGCGCCGAAGCCCACGGCGAGGTTCCAGTAGCCCCACGACATGACCGGGTAGGCCTGCTCGGACAGGTAGTAGACCACCAGCCAGCCGATGCCGGCGACGATGAGCGCGACCGCCGTGACCGGCAACCACACCGGGCTAGGCTTGCGCGACGCCGCCGTCGTCGTCGGGCGTACGTCCGTCGGCGGGGTGTACACCTTCTTCTTGCGGACCTGAGACTTGGGCACGACGCTCTCCAGGAGGGGGTAACGACCTCGTCCGGCCTGACAACCGGGCGCGAGGGCGACGGTCCATGGCCAATAATGTTCGACAGCTAGCGTAGTCCGGAAGGCCGGCCCAAACCACGAATGGGGTCAGCCAGATGCGCGGAGTGACCGAAATGGGGGAGACTTTCGGATCACAAGCGCTGGATGCGGAACGACCGGAAGGAACCGCGGTGGAGTACACATCCGGCGCCGCCTCCTGGCAGAAGGTGCTGCGACGCGCCGTCGCCGGGCTGGTGCCCCGCCGCAAGGGGCTCCGGCGACCCGGCTGGTCGGTCGGCGTGCCGCTCATCGCCGCCGCGGCCGGCCTGCTCTTCACCACCACCGCCACCACGGCCGGTGGCACCGCCCTGCGCGAGGACCGGCGCCCGCAGCTGAACCAGCTGATCGAGGAACGCCGGGAGCAGGTGGCCGCGAGCGAGCAGCGGGCCGCGACGCTCCGCCACGACCTGGAGGAGCGGACCAGCACCCTCGCCGAGCAGGACGGGCCGATCCGGGCCCAGCAGGGTCGCGCCCTGGCCGTCCGGGAGGCGGCCGGCTTCACCAGGCTGACCGGCCCCGGTGTGACCGTCGAGCTGAACGACGCGCCCGGCCGCGGCGACGGGCGACTGCCCGAAGGGGTGAGCAATGACGACCTGGTCGTCCACCAGGGGGACGTCCAGGCGGTGGTCAACGCGCTGTGGGCCGGCGGCGCCGAGGCAATGTCAATCATGAACGTCCGCGTGCTCGCCACGAGCGCGGTACGCTGCGTCGGTAACACCCTGCTGCTGCACGGCCGGGTGTACTCCCCGCCTTTCAAGATCGTAGCAATCGGCGATCCTGCCGCCCTGCAGGCGGCCCTCGCCGCATCTGAGGGAGTCCGGTGGTTCAAGGACGCGGTCGATCACTACCAGCTCGGCTACCAGGAGCGGGTCTCCACGGTGACCGTGCCGGCGTTCGAGGACTCGACCGCCCTACGTTCCGCGAAGGTGCCTGAATGAGCGCGGACGACCAGCCCGACGGCCGACACCGGGATCGCAGCGACGACCGGACGAGCTTCCTACCGAAGGTCGACCGACCCGAGGCCGCGCCGACCCGCGAGTCGGCGCCGCACCGCCCCGAATCCGCACCACCCCGCGAGTCGGCGACACGCCGCCCCGAGGGCTCGTCCCCCCGCGAGTCGGCGCCGCACCGCCCCGAGTCGCCGGCGCAACGGCCCGGCCGCAACGCCTGGCCCGATCCGGTCCTGCCGCCCCGCTCGCCGGCTCCGGCCGCGCCGGCGGTGCCGACCACGCCGCCCCCGACCGGGTTTTCCACGTACGTCTCCGGCCCGACGATCCCGGCTCCCGCAACGCCGACGGCCGCTTCCTGGCCGCCCGCGGCTGAGCCGACCTCGGCCCGGTCGGTCCCCGGCCGGGCCGGCACGAACCCCGCGCCCGCTCAACCGGGCGGTCTTGCCGAACCGGCAGGGCCCGCGAACCACGGCCGGTTCCCCGACGAACCCAACCGACCGCAGGCCACCGACCCGAGTCGCACCGCGCCGTCCACGAGCGGGGCGGCGACGAGCGGCCCCGCCACCGGCGGGCCGTCCGCACGCGACATAGCGCCCGGCAGGCTGCCCGCGAGCGGTCCGGCCACCGGTCTGCCATCGGCCAACGGTCTGCCGTCGGCCAGCGGTCCGGTGAACGCGCCGCCCCCGCCGTGGCCCGGTCTGACTGGCGCCACGCCCACGACTCCGCCCACGCCGTCCACCCGGCCCGCCCCGCCCGCGCCGCCCGCGCACCCGGCCCCGCCTGTGCACCCGGCCCGCCCGGCCGACCCGCCGGCGCCGTCAGCACCGGCTGGCGACCCGCTGGCACGCCGCGTTCGGCCGGCGGCCCCCGGCGCCGCCGCTACCGGGGGCGCGACCGGCCTTCCCGGCCCAGACGGCGCCACCGGCGCGAACGGCGCAGGCGGCACAGGCGGCCTTCCCGGCTCAGGCGGCTCCAGCGGCACAGCCGGTGCGAGCGGCACAGGCGGATTCGGCGCCCCGCTGGGTCCCCACAGCAGCCCCAGTAGCACCAGTGGCGCCAGCGGTTTCGGGGCAGCGGGCGGCGCGGCGCGCGGCCCCGCGTCCGGCACCGACGGGCTTCGCCCGCGCACGGGCGACGCCACGCCCAAGCAGCCGACGGCCACGGACGGGCCCACCGCGCTCCTTCCATCGGTCGGCCCACGAGGTGACCGGCCTTCCTCCGTCGCTGGTGCCGGACCGACCGCACCGGTCTCCCCGGCCGCCGACCCGGCAGCCACCGCCCTGATCCCGAAGGTGCCCGCCAGCGCGCCGCAGCACCCGGCGATCGACACGACCACGCTGATGGGGGCGGTGCCCCTGGCGCCCGAGAGTGACGAGCCGGCCGCCGGCGACGCCACCGAGCCGCCCCGTCCCCGGCGGGGCGAACGGGTCGTTCAGCTGCGGCCCGAGCAGACCGGCGAGGGGTACAAGAGCGTCTACTCCGAACTGACCCGGCCCTCGCTCGCCTCCCGCCTGCGCACCGGCATCCGGGTCAGCGGCGAGGTGCTGATCACCTTCGGCCTGGTGGTGCTCCTGTTCGCCGGCTACGAGGTCTGGGGCAAGTCGGCGATCGTCGACGCCCACCAGAACGACCTGAGCCAGCAGTTGGCCCAGGCGTGGGGGCCTACCGGCGACCCGACCGTCTCCGCGCCGGCCGCCGCCACCCCGTCGGCCAAGCCGTCGCCGCCGGTGCACGGCAAGCCGATCGCCGGGCTCTACATTCCGAAGCTCGACAAGAACTGGGTGGTCGTCGAGGGGGTCACGCAGGCCGACATCCGGTACGCGCCGGGCCACTACCCGAAGAGCGCGCTGCCGGGCCAGGTGGGCAACTTCTCCGTCGCCGGGCACCGTAACCGGGCCACCTTCTGGCGGCTGGACGAGCTCAACGACGGCGATGTGATCGTGGTCGAGAGCAAGACCGACTGGTACGTCTACAAGGTGTCGCAGTCCCGGATCGTCAAGCCGACCCAGGTCGAGGTGGTGGCTCCGGTCCCGGGCAAGCCGGGTGAGAAGCCCACCAAGCGGATGCTGACCCTGACCACGTGCAACCCCAAGTTCGACAATTACCAGCGCCTGATCATCCACGCCGAGCTGGAGCGCAGCCAGCCGAAGTCGGACGGTCGACCGGCGGAGCTGGGAGGCTGACCTCCGGTGTACGCGTTCATCTGGCGCAAGCTCCCGTTCGGCCTGGCCGGCAAGTTGACCGGTTCGGTGCTGCTCGGCGCCGCCACGGTGGCCCTGCTCTGGTTCGTGGTCTTCCCGTGGGCGGAGCCGCTGCTGCCCTTCGACGACGTGCAGGTCAGCCAGGACGCCGACCTGACCGACCCGGCCGGTGACGTGGTGCCGGGCAACGAACCGGGTGACGCCCCACCCGGCGACGAGCACGACCTGCCGTACGACACGGAGCGGAACAACGCCCCGCCCCCCTCTCCGAGCCGGTGAAACCATGCGCGTCCTGGTGATCGACAACTACGACTCGTTCGTCTTCAACCTCGTGCAGTACCTCGGCCAGCTCGGGGTGGACTGCGACGTACGCCGCAACGACGAGATCGACCTCGACGAGGTGGGCCGGGTCGGCGCGGCCGGCATCCTGCTCTCGCCGGGGCCCGGCAGCCCCGACCGTGCGGGCATTTGCCTGGACGTCATCCGCCGGTACGCGGGCGAGCTGCCGATCTTCGGCGTGTGCCTGGGTCACCAGGCGATCGGTGAGGCGTTCGGCGCGACCGTGGCCCGCGCCCCGGAGCTGCTGCACGGCAAGACCTCGGAGGTCCGTCACCGGTCGGTCGGCGTCCTCGCCGGCCTGCCGGACCCGTTCACCGCCACCCGCTACCACTCGCTCGCCGTCCTGCCCGAGACGCTGCCGGACGAGCTCGAGGTCACCGGCTGGACCGGGTCGGGGGTGGTGATGGCGATGCGACACCGCACCCTCCCGATCGAGGGCGTGCAGTTCCACCCCGAGTCGGTGCTGACCGAGGGTGGGCATCTGATGCTCGCGAACTGGCTGGCCGCCTGCGGTCACCCGGAGGCGCTGGACCGGGCGCCGGCCCTGGCCGCCGAGGTCGACGCCCGCCGCCAAGCCGCCTTCGTCACCACCTGACCCCATCACCCTCCCGCGCTACCCCTGGCGCCACCCGTTCGGCGATCTTGCACTTTTTGCCCGGGAATAAGGGGAAATTCGCCCGCGCGCAGGGCGGAACTGCAAGATCGACGCGCCGGGGAGGGGCAGGCGCGGGGCGACGAAGGGTTGTTACTCCTCGCCCGGGAGCCAGATGGGGGGCGTGCCGGGGGGAAGCGGCAGGCCGCTGCCACCGCCACCACCGTTGCCGGGCGTGCTCGGCGTCGTGCTCGGCGTCGGCGGGGGCGTGCCGGTCGGCGGCGCCTCCGGCTCGGGGATGCCGATCTCGATCGTCACCTGCCGGCCCTCGGGCAGCTCGGTGCCGGACTTCGGGTTCTGCCGCTGGACCCGGCCGGCCTGAGCCGCGGGCACCTCGTCACCGTCGATCACCCGCACGGTGTAGCCGGCGTCCTCGAGCTCCTTGCGAGCCTGTTCCTCCGTCGAGCCCTCCACGTTGGGGACCTTGCCGACGTTGCCCTTCGAGATGGTCAGGGTCACCTCGGTGCCCTCGGCCACCTGCTTGCCGACGGCCGGGGACACCCCGATGACGGTCCCCTTCTCCTTCGGGCTGTCCTTCTCGATCGGCTTGGCGACCCGGAACCCCTGGCTCTCGAGGAGACTCTTCGCCGTCTCGAACGGGGAGCCGTCCACGTTGGGGATGGCCTTCACGTTGGGGCCACCGCAGACCTGGACGGTCACCGTCCGGGTCGGCTCCAACCGGGTGTTCGGTTGCGGGTCCTGCCCGACGACCTTGCCCTTCTCACAGGTGGCGTTGAGGACCTGGTCACCGGCGCGCGGGACCAGGTTGGCCCGCTCGATCTCCGCGAACGCCTCCTGCTGGGTCAGCCCCGTCACCGTCGGGACACTCACCTGCTTGTCGCCCTGTCGGCTCCACAACAGCGCCGCGACCAGCGCGATCACCGCCAGGACGCCGACCGCGGCGAACGTGGCGATCAACCAGGACGACGCCTTGCGGCGGCGCGGGTCGCCGACCCGAGCCGGGATCTGCCGGGTGGACGTTGCAGCCCCACCCCCGGCGGGGTAGCCGGCCGCGCCCGCGGCGGGAGCCATCGGCATGGTCTCCTGCTCGCGCATCACCGGAGTGGCCAGGACCGGCCGCCCGGCGGCGGCGCGGAGCAGGTCGGCCCGCATCTCGCCGGCGCTCTGGTAGCGGTTGAGCGGGTTCTTCGACAACGCCTTCAGCACGATGGCGTCGATCGCCGGCGTGACCTCGGGGTTGATGTCGCTGGGCGTCGGCGGCGCCTCGCGTACGTGCTGGTAGGCGACGCTGACCGGGCTGTCGCCGACGAACGGCGGGTGACCGCAGAGCAGCTCGAAGAGCACGCAGCCGGCGGCGTAGACGTCGGAGCGGGCGTCGACCGCCTCGCCCCGGGCCTGCTCGGGCGAGAGGTACTGAGCCGTGCCGATCACCGCGCTGGTCTGCGTCATGGTGGTGGCGCCGCTGGCCAGGGCCCGCGCGATGCCGAAGTCCATGACCTTGACCTGGCCGGTCTGGGTCAGCATCACGTTGCCGGGCTTGATGTCCCGGTGGATGATGCCGTGCCGGTGGCTGAACTCCAGGGCCGCGCACATGTCGGCGCAGATCTCCAGGGCACGCCGGGGCTGGAGGCGTCCCTCGGCCCCGAGCACCTCCTTGAGGGTCCGCCCGTTCACGAACTCCATGACGATGAACGGCAGCGTCTCACCGGTCGGCGCGGTCTCCTCGCCGGTGTCGTAGACGGCCACGATCGCCGGGTGGTTCAGCGACGCCGCATTCTGCGCCTCACGGCGGAACCGCATCTGGAAGGTCGCGTCGCGGGCCAGGTCCGTCCGGAGCATCTTGATCGCGACGTCCCGACCGAGCCGGAGGTCGCGACCGCGGTGCACCTCGGCCATGCCGCCGTAGCCGAGCAGCTCGCCGACCTGGTACCTGCCACCGAGCAGGCGGGCCTGCGCTGTCATCGCGTTTGTCGTCCTTCGCTCGTCGTCGTCTCGCCGCTGGCCGGTTGGAGCCGTTCCTCCCGACGGTACGACGTCTGGGTCAGATCGTCGCGTCCGTCGGGCCGCAGCGCGCCGGACGTCACGGTCCGCGGGGCGGTCGCTCCGGGTTGACCGGACGACTGCGCCTTCCGCAGGTTGTAGGAAATCACGCCGGAGCAGAGCAGTACCAGTACCGCCAACAGGATGGCCACGAGCACCATCCCGGGCCGGGACCGGCCGGGGGCCGCCGGCGGCGGGCCGGGCTGGGGAGCGTACGCCGGTGCCGGGTCGTGCCGGGTCGGAGCCGGCGGCACGGGCGCGGCGCCGCGCGGGTAGCTGGCCGGTGTTGCCGGCGGCCGGGGCTGGGCCACGGCCGGGGCGACCGCGGTCGGGCGGTGCGGTGGGGCCGGCGCCACCGGGGCGGGCCGGGCAGCGTTGGCGGGCGGGTGGTGCGGGGCGGCCCGCGGACGGGACTGCTGGGCGGGCGGCACCTGGGCGCGACCCGGGGCGGCCGGTGAGGCCGGCACGCCGGAGATCGGGCGGGTTTGCCCGCCGGCTCGCGCCTGCTGGGAGAGCGCCGCCTTCAGCTGACGGGCCACCCCGGCGAGCGCGGCCGCGCTCGGCCACCGGGCCGCCGGGTCCTTGGCCATGGCCCGCTCGACCACGGCCCGGACCTGCGGCGGGATGTCCGCCGGCAGCGGGCGGGGGGCCTCCTGGACGTGCCGCATCGCGATCTCGAGGGGATTGTCACCCTCGAAGGGGCGTCGGCCGGCGAGGCACTGGTACGCGACCACGCCCAGCGCGTAGACGTCGGAGGCGGGTGACGCGACGCTGCCCATGGCCTGCTCGGGCGAGATGTACGAGGCGGTGCCGAGCACCGACCCGGCGGCGGTGAGCTGGCCCACCAGGTCCGAGCGGGCGATGCCGAAGTCGGTCAGCACCAGCGTGCCGTTGGGTCGGACGAGCAGGTTGCCCGGCTTGACGTCCCGGTGCACGATGCCCTTCTCGTGGGCGGCGTGCAGGGCGTCGGCGGCCTGGGCGACCAGGGCCATCGTGCGGGCCGGGGTGAGCCGGCCGACCCGGCTGAGCGTCGCCGACAGCGCGTCGCCCTCGACGTACTCCATCACGAGGAAGGCGATCTGCTGGTCGTTGCCGAAGTCGTAGACGTCGACGACGCCCGGGTGGTTGATGGTGGCCATCGTCCGGGCCTCACCGCGGAATCGCTCGGCGAAGCCCGGCTCGTCCAGCAGTGCCGGGAGCAGGCTCTTGACCGCGACCGTCCGACCGAGCACCTGGTCGGTGCCGCGCCACACGTCGCCCATGCCGCCGCTGGCGATCCGCTCGTCGAGACGGTAGCGGTTGCCGAGCTGGACACCGGGGCTGAGCATGTCAGCGGCCTCCCGGGTCGGCGATGGCGGCCCGCATGATCTGGCCGGCGATGCGCGCGGCCTCGGCGCTGCCGCCCGGCCCGGCCTGCTCCAGCTCGACGCAGACCGCCGAGACGGCGTTGCCGTTCTTGTCGATGGCGAAGCCGATGAACCAGCCGTGATCGGGCCGGTCGGGCGCGGACTGGGCGGTGCCCGTCTTGCCACCGACCGTGTAGCCGCTGATCTTGGCCCGGGTGCCGGTGCCCTTCTCGACCACGCTGACCATCATGTCGCGCAGGTCGCTGGCGACCTGCCCGCTGATCGGCTTCCGCAGCTCGCGCGGGTTGGCCGTGTAGTAGCTCGTGGTGCGGTCCGGGGCGAGCAGCTGTCGGACCAGGTACGGGCGCATCTGGCTGCCACCGTTGGCCACCGAGGCGGCGATCAGCGCGCCCTCCAGCGGGGTCATCCGGACGTTGTTCTGGCCGATGGAGGACTGCGCCAAGGCGGCCTGGTCGGTGCTGCCGTCCGGGTTCTGCATGTCCCCGGTCCGGCTGGGCACGGTGCGCAGCCCGTCCTCGCCGAGCTGGCCGACCGTCAGGTCCTCCTGCTCGAAGCCGAACTGCCGGGCCTTCTCCTTGATCGCGTCGGCGCCGAGCCGGACGCCCAGCTGCGCGAAGCCGGTGTTGCAGGACTCGGTGACCGCCTCCATCAGGGTGACCTGGGACTCGGGGCAGATCGATGCCGCGGCGTTGCGGATCGGCGTGCCCGAGGTCGGCGGCGTGTAGCTGGAGCCGGCCGGAATCTCGGTGTTCTTGCCGATCCCGTTCTCCAAGGCGGCGGCGGCCACCACGATCTTGAACGTGGAGCCCGGCGGCAGCGTCTCGGAGAGCGCCCGGTTCTTCAGCGGGCCCTCCGGGTCCTGCTCCAGCCGGCTGTACGCCGCCGCGGCCTCCCGGGTGTCGTGGCTGGCCAGCGGGTTCGGGTCGAAGCTGGGCATGGAGATCAGCGCCTGCACGGCCCCGGTCCGGGGATCGATGGCGATCGCCGCGCCCCGCTTCGCGCCGACCTGGTTGTTGCGCAGCTGGTCGTACGCCACGTCCTGGGCGCGCTTGGAGAGGGTGAGCAGCACGTTGCCGCCACCGGTCTGGTCACCGGTGAACATGTCCTTGATCCGGTCGCCGAGCAGCTGGTCGCTCGTGCCGGCGAGGAAGTCGTTCTCGGCCCGCTCGATGCCGGTGTCGCCCAGGTTGACCGGCTTGTAGCCGAGCACGTGCGCGTACTTGGGCCCGCCCGGGTAGCTGCGCAGGAACTTCAGCTTGCCGTCGGTCTCCTTGCTGAGTGCGACGGCGGTGCCGCCGGCCTCGATGTTGCCGCGCTTGCGCTCGTACTCGGCGACCTGGACCCGACCGTTGTAGTCGCTGTTGCGGTATTCGTCCGCCTTGTAGGCCTGGATCCAGTTGAGGTTCGCGAAGAGCAGGCCGAACAGGACGATCACGACGACGCCGACGCGGCGCAGCGGTGCGTTCACGGCTTGATCACCTCCGTGGGGGCACCGTGCAACTGCTCCGGGGGCCCGCTCGCCGGCCGCGCGGCCTTGCCGCCGCCCCCGGCCACCGGCCGCCGCGCGGCGTCCGAGACCCGGAGCAGCACGGCGATGAGCAGCCAGTTCGCCATCAGCGACGAGCCGCCGGCGGAGAGGAACGGGGTGGTCTGCCCGGTCAGCGGAATGAGCTTGCTGATCCCGCCGACGATCACGAACACCTGGAGGCCGAGGGTGAAGGCGAGGCCGCCCGCGAGCAGCTTGCCGAACGAGTCCCGGACGGCCAACGCGGCGCGCAGGCCCCGCTCCACGATGAGCAGGTAGACCACCAGCAGCGCGGAGAGCCCGAAGAGGCCGATCTCCTCACCGATGCCGGCGAAGATGAAGTCGTTCTGCACCTCGGGCAGGATGTCCGGCTGGCCGCCGCCCGGCCCGGCGCCGAAGAGCCCGCCGGTGCCCAGCGCGAGCAGGCCCTGCACCAACTGGTAGCCCTTGTCGGTCGGGTCGGCGAACGGGTCCAACCAGATCTGTGCCCGCAGGTAGAAGTTGGCGAAGGGCCCGCCGACCATCTCGCCGAGGAAGTAGGCGAGGTAGGCGCCGCCGAAGAACAGCACGAGACCGATGAGCAGCCAACTGACCCGCTCGGTGGCGATGTAGAGCGTCACCACGAACATGCCGAAGTAGAGCAGCGACGTGCCCAGGTCCTTCTCGAAGATCAGGACCAGGAGGCTGATCAGCCACACCACGACGACCGGACCGAGGTCGCGCCCGCGGGGGAAGTCGATGCCGAGGAACCGCCGACTGGCCAGCGAGAGCACCTCGCGCTTGCGGACCAGGTAGTAGGCGAAGAAGACCAGCAGCGCCAGCTTGGCGAACTCGCCGGGCTGGATCGAGAACGTGTCGCCGAACTTGATCCACAGCTTGGCGCCGTTGATCTCCGAGAAGCGGCGAGGCAGCACCGCCGGGATCATCACCAGCACGATGCCGCCGAGGCCCAGCGTGTACGCGTACCGGGAGACCGAACGATGGTCCCGCATGATCGCGAGCAGGGCGGCAGCGAGGATCACCGAGACCAGCGTCCAGGCCAGCTGCCGCCCGCCGATGCCGGCGAAGATGGCCAGGTCCTCCCGGTCCACCGGCAGCGCCTCGCCCAGGTCGATCCGGCGCAGGAAGCCCACCCCGAGGCCGTTGAGCAGCGCCACCGCCGGCAGCAGGGCCGGGTCGGCGAACGGGGCGAGGAACCGGATGACCAGGTGGAGGCCGAGGAAGACCGCGCCGAGCGCGGCGGCGGGCAGCCAGAAGTCCGGGGTGACCGTGTCCAGCATGTTCGCCTCGACGGTCGCCCCGTACGCGGCCACCAGCACCATGGCGAGCAGCAGCAGCGACAGCTCCGCGTTACGCCGGGACCGGGCGAGGCGTACGCCGGACTGCTCGCCCGCGATGGCGGGCGAGGCTGCCGGTGTGGCCGCTGCGGTCACGAAAGGGTCCT
Source organism: Micromonospora sp. NPDC049366 (assembly GCF_044466625.1). Taxonomy (NCBI): domain Bacteria; kingdom Bacillati; phylum Actinomycetota; class Actinomycetes; order Micromonosporales; family Micromonosporaceae; genus Micromonospora; species Micromonospora sp. NPDC049366. The sequence goes on along the minus strand of NZ_JBITMV010000011.1, from coordinate 161,297 downwards.
CGGAGTCGGGCCGGCGCTCACTCGGGCGACCGGCAGCCGGCCGGGTCGAGCGCCGGCGGAGCCGAGTCGGAGGGCGGGGCGTCGGGCGTGGCGGTCGGCTCACCGACTGCCACGCTGCTGCTCGGGCTGGGGTTGGCGACCGGGGTGCGGCTGCCGGTGGCCGGAGCGCCGGCCGTGGGGGTGGCGTCCACCCCGGGCGACGTCGCGACACCGCTCGGCGTCGGCGTGGGTGTGCCCGTCTCCGTGCCCGGCGACAGGCTCGGCGGGCAGATCGGCTTCAGGTTGGGGTTGGTCGGGCTGTCGCTGGTCAGCTCGGCCAGCCGCCGCGCGGCGTCGGGCTCACTCTTGGCGGGGATCCCCTGCTTGACCTGCTCCTGAGCGGCCAGGGTCAGGTCGTCCAGATCGGCGGGGCTGCGGGAGTGGACGCTGGAGAGGTCCATGCCGGCGATCTGGCCCTGTATCCCCCGGAACACGGCCACCTGGCCGTCCTCCGTGGCACCGACGTAGTACTGCCGCTGGGTGTAGCTCCAGCCGCCGAAGAGTCCGCCGCCGAGGATCACCAACAGGGCCACCGCCATGGCCGCGGCTCGGACCGGCCGGTGGCGGCGCCGCTCCGGCTCGTCGTCCGCCGATGCGGCGGGCTCCTCCGGCGCGGGGGGTCGGGGCGCGGAGAGCGCGGAGGCCCGGGCCGCCGGGGTGGAGTCGTCGGCCGCGGTGGCCATGCCCCGGTCCCGGGCGGCGGCGCCGCCCACGATCGGGGACGCCTCGACGATGTCCTGGTCGGTGGCGTCGGCGATGATCACCGTGATGTTGTCCGGGCCGCCGCCGCGCAGCGCGAGCTGCACCAGCCGCTCGACGCACTGCTGCGGGTCGGCGTAATCCCGCATGGTCTCGGCGATGGTGTCCGCGCTGACCACGCCGGAGAGCCCGTCGCTGCAGATCAGGTAGCGGTCGCCGGGCAGGACCTGGCGGACGGAGTATTCCGGGTCGATGTCCCGGCCGTCGAGCGCTCGGGTGAGCAGCGACCGCTGCGGGTGGCTGCTCGCCTCCTCGGCGCTGATGCGGCCCTCGTCGACCAGCATCTGGACGTACGTGTCGTCCTTGGTGATCTGCGCGAACTCACCTCCGCGCAGCAGGTAGGCCCGCGAGTCACCGATGTGCACCATGCCGATCTTGCTGCCACTGAAGAGCGTGGCGGTCAGCGTCGTGCCCATGCCCTCGAGCTGAGGGTTGGCGTCCACGGTCTCGCGGAGTTGTTGGTTGGCGGTGCCCACGGCCGAACGCAGCGCGTCGACGAGGGCGTCACCGGGGACGTCCTCGTCGAGCGGTGCCATGGCACCGATGACGATGTTGCTGGCGACGTCACCGGCGGCCATGCCGCCCATGCCGTCGGCAACGGCGAGTAGCCGCGGTCCGGCGTAGACGGAGTCCTGGTTACCGTCTCGGATCAGACCGCGGTCGCTGTGGGCCGCGTAGCGCAGGGTCAGAGTCATGGCCGTAATTCGAGGGAAGTGCGGCCGATCCGGATCGGCACGCCGAGGGGAACGGGGGTCGGTCCGGTGACCTTAGCGCGATCCAGATAGGTGCCGTTAGTCGAACCGAGGTCCTCGACGAACCACTGCCCGTCGCGCGGCACGAGCCGGGCGTGTCGCGCGGAGGCATAGTCGTCGGTGATCACGAGGGTGGAGTCCTCCGCCCGACCGATGGTGATCTGCGCTTCACCGAGCGTGATGCGGGTGCCGGCCAGTTGACCGGCCGTCACCACCAACTGGTGCGCCGCCCTGCCCCGCTTCACCTTCGCCGGTTTCGCGGGTTGCCCCGTCGACGCGCCGACGGCCCGGGGCGCGGCGACCAGCCGGCCCGAGCGGGCACCCGCGAAGAGGTCCCGGCGAATGACGCCGACCACTGTGAACACGAAGATCCACAGCAGGATCAGGAACCCGAACCGGGCAACGGTGATGACGAGCTCCGGCAAGGCGGATCAGCCGTCCACGCGGAAGGTCAGGGTGGTGGTGCCGAGCTGGATCATGTCGCCGGGGTTGAGCGCGACGGCGGAGACCCGCTGGCCGTTGACCATGGTGCCGTTGGTCGAGCCGAGGTCGGTCAGCACGACCTGACCGCCGTCGAAGTCCAGCCGGGCGTGGCGCCGGGAGATCCCGACGTCCGGCAGGCGCAGGTTGGCCTGGTCGCCGCGGCCGATGACCGTCGAGCCCATCTGCAGCGGGTAGGTGCGCCCGTCGCCGGAGACCAGCCGCACGTTGCGCCCGCCGCCGTGGCCGGGCGGGGGGCCGTAGCCGCCGCCCTGGTCGTACGCCGGGTAGGCGGGCGGGCCGGCGTCGTAGCCGGGGCCGGGCGCGGGGGCGACCTCGCCACCGGTGTAGACCTCGGCGGTGACCCGGAACATGCCGGTGTCCAGCCCCTCGCCGCGCTCGATCTCGACGATCACGTCGCCGTAGACCGTCCACGCCTGCTCGCCGATGAACTCCGCCTGCGACTGGGCCAGCTCCTGGGCCAGCGCGGCGGCGTACGGCGCCAGACGACTGTGGTCGTAGGGCGAGAGATCGATCACGTAGCGGTTGGGCACCAACGTGCGCCCACCGGCCAGGATGGCCTTGTGCGCCTCGGCCTCCCGCTGCATGGCGTTGAGGATCTCCACGGGGTGGACCACCCCTTTGAAGACCTTGGCGAAGGCCCCTTCGACCAGGCCTTCCAGACGCTTCTCGAAGCGTTGCAGCACGCTCACCGGCTCCTCCTCGGGTCCCGAGGACATGATGGTATCCGGCCGGCGCGCGCGCAGCTCACACGCCGCTCGGCCGCCTGCTCACGGCCCGTTCGGACGGGCCGCTTCTGTCGTGCTACTCTTTCGTCCGCCGCGAACGGTACTCGTTCGAGGCGATGACCGGGACAGCGTAATATGTTCCGGGCCCCGCCGGAGACGGCGAGGCCGGGGCGGATTACAGTGATCCGGTCGTGCCACGGGGAAGTGGCGGAATGGCAGACGCGCACGGTTCAGGTCCGTGTGCCCGAAAGGGCGTGGGGGTTCAACTCCCCCCTTCCCCACCAGAGTGAAGGGCTCCGCACATTGATGCGGGGCCCTTCCCGCATATTGGGGCATGTCGGGCGTCACGCTATGCTCCGATTCGTCTTCTGCCTCCGAGGAACCAGGAGTGGCGTGTGAGTGTCGCGTTGGTGACCGGGTCGGGCGGTCTGATCGGCTCCGAGGCGGCACGGCACTTCGCCGCCCTCGGTCTCGACGTGGTCGGCATCGACAACGACATGCGGCGGTACTTCTTCGGCGCGGACGGCTCCACTGCCTGGAGCCTGGAGCGGCTCGGCGCCGACCTCGGCGGGTCGTACACCCACTACTCGGTGGACATCCGGGACCGCGACGGCCTGGAGCAGATCTTCAAGAAGTACGGGGCCGACATCGCGGTGGTGATCCACAGCGCCGCCCAGCCGAGCCACGACTGGGCCGCCAAGGAGCCCTACACCGACTTCGACGTCAACGCCGGCGGCACGCTCAACATGCTGGAGAACACCCGCCGGCACGCCATCGACGCGCCCTTCATCCACTGCTCGACCAACAAGGTCTACGGGGACCGGCCGAACAGCCTGCCCCTCGTCGAGCTGGAGACCCGCTACGAGCTGCCCGAGGACCACCCGTTCCACGCGGGCATCACCGAGGAGATGTCGATCGACGAGTCGCTGCACTCGGTCTTCGGCGCCTCCAAGGTCGCGGCCGACGTGATGGTCCAGGAGTACGGCCGCTACTTCGACATGAAGACCGCCTGCTTCCGGGGCGGCACGCTGACCGGGCCGGCCCACTCGGCGGCCGAGCTGCACGGCTTCCTGGCCTACCTGATGCGCTGCGTGATGGAGGGCCGGACATACAACCTGTTCGGCTACAAGGGCAAGATGGTGCGCGACGCCATCCACTCCCACGACGTGCTGACCGCCTTCGAGGCGTTCTTCCGGGAGCCCCGGTCGGCGCAGGTCTACAACCTCGGCGGTGGCCGGCACTCGAACACCTCGCACATCGAGGCGTTCCGGATCGCCGAGCAGATCACCGGCCGCGAGGCCCAGATCAACTACGTCGACAAGGCGCGCACCGGCGACCACCAGTGGTACGTCAGCAGCATGGCCCGGTTCGAGGAGCACTACCCGAACTGGAAGATCACCTACGACGTGCCGATGATCCTGCGGGAGATCTACGAGGCCAACGTCGACAAGTGGGTGCCGACGGCATGAGCGGACACGGCAAGCGCAACGTCCTCGGCGTCCTGGTCGACGCCACCGACTACGCGGCCGCGACCGAGCAGGTGGTGACCGCCGCCCGTGAGCGCCGCCCGCTGGCGCTGACCGCGCTGGCCGTGCACGGGGTGATGACCGGTGTGCTCGACCCGGCCCACAACGCCCGACTCAACTCGTTCGACGTGGTCACCCCGGACGGGCAGCCGGTGCGCTGGGCGCTCAACCTGCTGCACCACGCCGGCCTGACCGACCGGGTCTACGGCCCGACCCTGACCCTGCACGTGCTGTCCCGCTTCGCCGACGAGGGCCTCCCGGTCTACCTCTACGGCTCGACCGAGGAGACCCTCGGACGGCTGATCCCGGCCCTGGAGCGGATGTTCCCGGCCCTGAAGATCGCTGGCGTGGAGCCGTCCAAGTTCCGTGCCGCCCAGCCGGGCGAAGACGCCGAGATCGCCGACCGGATCCGGGCCAGTGGGGCCCGGCTCGTCCTGGTCGGGCTCGGCTGCCCCCGCCAGGAGGTCTTCGCGTACGCCATGCGGCCCCTGCTGGACATGCCGCTGATGGCGGTCGGGGCGGCGTTCGACTACCACGCGGGGCTGCTGCACCAGCCTCCGTCGTGGATGCAGCGGGCGGGCCTGGAGTGGCTCTGGCGGCTCGGTCTGGAGCCGAAGCGGCTCTGGCGCCGGTACATCATCCTCAACCCGGCCTACCTGAGCCGACTCGCCGCCCAGAAGCTCGGCCTGTGGAAGGCCACCCCGCCGGCGCCGGCCACCGAGCGTCCCACCGGCTTCGCCGTCTGACCACGCTCCCGGCGGGCAACCGCCTCAGCCGAGCAGGGCCCGGACCTTCCGGGCCAGGTCGCGGGTGACGTCCGCGGTGTGCCTCGTCCGACGAGTCTCGCCGAAGGGCGAGCCCGGGCCGGTCACAGGGTGCGGGGCCCCTCCGATGACCGGAGAGGCCCCGCGATTCGCCTCGCTCAGAGGGTCAGGGTCCAGGTGTTGATGTAGCCGGTGTCACCGGCGTAGACGTCGCGCACCTGCAGACGCCAGGTGCCGTTCGCCGCCTCGCTCGACAGGTTGGCGGTGTAGGTGGTGTTGACGTTGTCGGCGCCGTCGAGGTAGCTGCTGTTCTTCAGCCGGTACGACGACCCGTCCGGGGCGACCAGGTCGATGACGAGGTCACCGCGGTAGGTGTGCACGATGTTCACCGCCACGGTCGACGACGACGAGGCGTTGCGGTTGCAGCCGGCGATCGCGATCGTGCTGGCCACCGTGGCGCCGGTGTCCGGGATCGCCACGTCGGTGCCGTTGGTGCCGGAGCAGCCGCCGCCACCCGAGCCGGTCACCGTCAGCGTGTACGTCGCCGTACGGGCGCCGGCCGCGCCGGTCCCGGTGATCGTGACCGGGTAGGTGCCGGCCGGGGTGCTCGCCGAGGTGGCGATGGTGAGGGTCGACGAGCCGCCGGAGGTCACCGTCGCCGGGCTGAACGACGCGGTCGCGCCGGCCGGCAGGCCGCTGGCGGAGAGGCTGACGGACTGGGCGGAGCCGGCGGTGGTGGCGGTGCCGACGGTGGCGGTCACCGAGCCGCCCGGCGCGGTGGAGCCGGAGGTCGGCGACACCGAGACCGAGAAGTCGTTGGCCGGCGGGGTCCCGTTGACCACGTAGAGCAGCTGGTTCGGGGTGCCGGTGCCCACGTTGGTCACCACGTTCGGCGTGGAGTTGCTGACCAGGTTGTCCCGTACCTGCTGCGGTGTCCAGGACGGGTTGGCCGAAAGCACGAGCGCCGCGGCCCCCGCGACGTGCGGGGACGCCATCGAGGTGCCGCTGATGGTGTTCGTCGCGCTGGCACTCGTGTACCACGCCGAGGTGATGTTCACGCCCGGCGCCAGGATGTCGACGCAGGTGCCGTAGTTGGAGAAGCTGGCGGCGGCGTCGTTGTTCTGGGTGGCGCCGACGGTGATCGCCGCCGGCACCCGGGCCGGAGAGTAGTTGCAGGCGTTCTGCCGGACACCGAGGGCGTTGCCGTTGCCGGCGGCCACTGCGTAGGTGATGCCGGAGTTGATCGAGTTGTTCACCGCCGTGTCGATCGAGCTGTTGGCGGACCCGCCGAGGCTCATGTTCGCCACCGCCGGCTTGACCGCGTTCGCGGTCACCCAGTCGATGCCGGCGACCACCTGGGCGTTGGTGCCGCTGCCCTGGCAGTTGAGCACCCGGACGCCGACGATCTGCACGCCCTTCGCCACACCGTACGCGGAGCCACCGACGGTGCCCGCGACGTGCGTGCCGTGACCGTTGCAGTCGTCGGCGGAGCCGCCGTCGACCGCGTCGTAACCGGAGACGGCGCGACCACCGAAGTCGTTGTGCCCGTAGAGCACGCCGGTGTCGATGATGTACGCGCGCACGTTGGACGCCGTGTTCGGGTAGGTGTAGGAGCTGTTCAGGGGCAGGTTCCGCTGGTCGATGCGGTCCAGGCCCCAGGACGGCGGGTTCGTCTGGGTGCCGGCGATCGAGACGGTGTGGTTCTGCTCGACGTACGCGACGGCGGGGTCGGCGGCGATCCGTGCGGCGGCCTTCGCGCCGACCCGGACCTCGAAGCCGCGCAGCGCCGCGCCGTAGGTGCGGGCGACCGTGCCGCCGTGCCGACCGACCAGCCGGCTGGCGTTGTCGCCGACCGCGTTGCGGCCGACGGCGGTGTCCTTGAAGACGACGATGTAGCTGTCGGCGACGGCCGTTTCCCCACCCGCCGCCCGGATGGTTCCCGTTGGTTCCGCGGCCAGCGCGGGTGTCGCGGCGGCCAGCATGCTCAGCGTGGCCACCCCGACGAGCACGGACCTGTGGGCAAGACCCATCTTGCTACCTCCCTCTCCGGCCGGCAGCCGCCCGAGGCGGGTCACGCTCAGATCGACGGCAGCCGATCTAGCCGAGAGTAGGTCAGGACGATGGCGAAGAGAAACATGTCGAATCTTTCATAACGCGGGAACGATGGCCCCTACGGGACGACGTCCGGGGCGAACAGGGGACACGCCCGGATTCACGGAGACCGAAATCGGGCAAGAGTGTCCAGCATGGAGAGCCACTTCGCCGTCGTCGTGCCGATCGCCGCCGTGTGGCTGGCCGCCGGCGTCCTCGCCGACGGACTCCCCGGGCTGGATCGCGCCTGCGCGCTACGTAGCCGCGCCGGATGGCTGCTCGTCCTGACCCTCACCGGCCTGACGTTGACCGCCGCCGTGCTGGGGGCCGGGCTGCTCAGCCCCGGCGGCGCCACGGCCGACCGGGCCGCGGCCGCGCTCGGCCTCGCCGCGCTGCCCGCGCTCGTGGCCGCGGCCTGCACCGTACGCCGGGTGCACCGGTTGTGGTCCGGCGCCGGCGCCTTCGCCACCGCACCGGACACGCCCGCGTCGCACGGCCTGCGTGCCGCCGCGGCGCACCCGCTGATCGGCCTGCCGCTGCAGGTCACCGGCCTGCTCACGGTGCCGGCGGTGATCACGGCGAGCGGCAGTGCCCTGTTCGCCGCACCGGGCGTCACCGGCCCGACGATCACCGTCGGGGCGGTCGCCGTCCTGGCCGTCGGGGTCCGGCACGCGCTGCGGCACAACCGGCTCGCCGAACGGGCCCGGCGGCCCGCGGCGGCGGAGCGTCGGCGTACGCCCGCAGCCCATCCGCGGCCGGCGGCGGGCCACCCGGAGCCGGCGGTTAGCCGCCCGATGCCGGCGGTGGCTCGCGCCGAGTCGCCGTCAACGCGTGCGGCCCGCGCCCTGCACGTATAGCAGTTCCAGGATGGCGCGGGTCGCCTCGAACCACCGGTCCAACCAGCCCGGAGGCGGCACGCTGCCCTTCGGCGGCAACTCCATCAGCAGGCCGCGCAGCAGCGGGTGGTCGACCAGCGACTCGCCCGGCTCGGTCGTCCAGCCGTGCGGCGGGAAGGACGGCTCGGTCAGCGGGTTCGGGTCCAGCGAGGGCAGCGAGAGCGGCGGGCCGGCCTGCTCGGGGGCCGGCGCGTCCCGCTCGTCCAGGTCGGAATCGGTCGAGATCACCTCGGTGAGGACGGTGTCCCGGCGCGCCCCGCGGTACTTGCCGCCGAACCGTTCCGGCTTCCCGGGACCGTTCGTGAGGTTGTCTGACCCGATCGTCGTCATCCGTCTCGCCTGCCTCGCTCGGTTGCGGATCCCTGCGGCGGGTTGTCGACCAGCGCCGTAACGACGGGTTCAACGAGGCGGGACGGATGTGGCGACGGGATTCCCGGCGGATCCTGGCCCGCACGGGCGACGACTGGCGGCGCGGCGCACGCGACTGATCCCCGTCCGGCAGATCCGGACGGGGATCGGTCCGTCAGTTGTCCACCCGGCGGCTCAGGCCGGGTCGAACGCGCCCTCCCGGGCGTGGGAGACGAACGCCCGCCAGTCGCCGGGCGCGAAGACCAGGGCCGGACCGGACTTGTCCTTCGAGTCCCGCACTCCGACCGCGCCGGTCACGTACGCCACCTCCACGCAGTTGTCACAGTTCGGTCCGCTCTTCGAGCTCTTGAACCACGTTGCCTGCGTCAGGTTCACGGAGAACCTCTTGGTCGCCATTTCCACAACGGCTCCTCTGCCAGTTTCGCGATGTGTGCGACGGACTCCTCCGGACGAATGGCCGCTGCTCGGATGTGATCGAAGATGAAGCTGTACTTCTGCAGTTCGTCGCTCTTCTCCAGGAAGAGCCCACCCGTGGCGTTCTCCGCGTACACGACATCCGGATCACCGGGCTCAGGGAAGCTGAGGATCGTGAAGGTCCCGTCCATGCCGGCGTGCGCCCCCACCTCGAACGGCAGGATCTGCAACGTCACGTTCGGCAGTTCGGCGACCTCGACCAGCCGCTTGAGCTGGCCACGCATCACCTCGTCCCCGCCCACCGGACGGCTCACCACCGCCTCATCGAGCACCACCCACAGATCGACCGGATCATCCTGTGTCAGCAACGACTGTCGACCGAGCCGGACACGGACACGTTGTGCGACCTGGTCCGGGGTGAAGTCCGGCCGGGCGGCCCGGATCATCGCGCTGGCGTACTCCTCGGTCTCCAGGAGACCGGGCACGACCTGCTGTTCGTACGCCCGGATGGAGCTGGCCGCCGCCTCGAGTCCGACGTACGCGCCGACCAGAACGGTGCTGTAGGGGTGCCACCAACCCTTCTGTCGGGCCTCCCGGGCGATCTGGACCAACTCGTCGCTCTCGGCGCCCACCACCCCGTAGATCCGGAGCATGTCCCGTACGTCGCGGGGGGTCGCCGTGGTGTGGCCGGTCTCGATGCGGGAGATCTTGGAAGCCGAGCACTCCAGCTGCTCGGCGACCACCTCGATGGTGATGCCCGCCGACTCGCGCTGCCGGCGCAGTTCCGCGCCGAGCCGCCGGCGCCGGATCGTCGGGCTGCGCCGTTCACTCACTGGGCCACCTCGGTCCCCACCGGCGGGCCCGGCCCGCTCTTCGTGCACTCGGGCACCTGCTGGGAACGCTGGCTGCTCGCCTCACCCGGCCTACCTCCGGTCGACGCGCCGATGCTCGCCGCCCGCCGCGGGCGCGACCCTCGACCGGCGGGCGTTTCGCGGCTTGGGGTGGTGCCGGTCCTCGACCGGCCGCGACGGGCGAAACCGGCCCTCAGTGTGCCGTCCGAACGCCAACGGCTACAAGCGCCGGTTTGCGGGACGCACTCATGTATCGGCAAAAGTCGACGTGCAACTTGCATCAAGCATGACTCTGGTGCACCCTGTCCGTATGGCACGGATTACTCACCGTCTCCACGCCAACCCGGCTGGTGATCATGCCGGTCGGGGCGGCTGGGCGACGGGGTGACCGGGCCTACGGCAACCAGAGCTGCACCGGGGTGAGACCCCGCCGCTGCACGCCAGTTGGCTGTGGCGGCGGGCGCGATACCCGGACGGCAGCATGGGTGATGGTCGGGTGGCGGCACGCCACCAGCGGGTACGGCCCGACCACCACCACCCGCATCACACCGGTCCGCGCGGCACGACCCCGTTCACCGGCCGAGACGTCCCCCGACCCGAATCGCCGGCACGTCCGCCGGCCGAACCTTTCAGGAGCCCATGTGCTTCCCCGCTCCGGTGACGTACTGCACGTGACTCGCGCGGCGAGCGTCCAGTTCCTCCGGCCCATCACGTTCCGCGTGATCAGGGTCCTCGACTGGCCGACCTACGACGGTTGGCTCTGGCTCGACGGCTACGAGTTGAACGCGGCGGGGGACGCGGTCAACCGGCGGTCGATCTTCGTACTGCGGGAGGGGCTGGAGCAACTGACCTCCGCCCCGGGGCCGCGCCCGCACACCGTGCGCCCGCGCCGGCCGCTCGCGCGTACGCCCGTTCGGGTGGGCTGAGCAGGCGAAACCGCTGCTGGCGGGCGTGCCGTCGCCATAGAATCGAGGCACGCCCACCCCGGCACGTTCCACCCCGCGCGTCAGGACCCCGACCCTGGGATGGTCATGGTCAATCTGCCCGCCGCGCGGCGGCACCACCGCTCACGTATCAGCTACGCCTTCGGCATCCTGGCGCTGTTCGGCGCCGCCACCACGCTCGCGCTCCTGGTCCGGGACCCCGCGCTCTCCTCCACCCAACTCCAGGAGCCGGTACCGGCACCGGAGATCACCGTGATCGGGGAGGGCGGCCCGCCCGAGCCCGAGGACGACGCCGGCTGGCACGGCAGCCCGGACGCCGCCGGCGGCATCGACGCGGGCTCGTCGAACGGCGCGGATGCCGGACCGGGCAGCGGCGTCACCACCGGAAACGGAGCCGGCTCGGGCTCCGACGCGCTCGCGGGCGACACCGCCCCGGCCGGCGGACCGCACTCGGCGGCGGACATTCGACGCTCGCTCTTCTGGTCCGGCGTCATCGGCCTGACCATCTCGTTGGTCGGGCTCGGCCTGGTCGGCACCCGACGACGAAGGTGGTGACCACGCCGGCCACGTCCGCAGATCGTGGAGACTGCCGGCTCCTCCGGGGGCACTGATCCTCCAAGATCCGCCCCGGCCCCCGACTGCCGGCCCCGAACGTCTCGGCGGTCAGGGCGTGGTGGTCGGCGTCGGGGTCGGCGTGGGCGCCTCCGACGAGGGGGACGGGTCTGCCTGGGAGATCAGGAGCAGGACCTCCTCGTCGTCGGCCACCAGCTCGCCCGGCCCGGGCTCACTGCTGATGACCACTCCCGGCGGCAGCTCGGACGGGCGGAACTGCACCCGGTGACGGATCCCCAGCTGATCGAGGAGGGACTCGGCCGCCTCCCTCGACAGCCCCGCCACCGGTGGCACGGGCGTTCCGGCCGCCTCGGTGGTGGGTGGCGCGCTGCTGGGCGGCTCACTCGTCGGCGCCTCCGACGTCGGCGGGGCACTCGTGCGGGCGGCCGTCGTCAGCGACGGCGACAGGGTGGGCTCGGGGCCGGGCCGATCATCGTCGGCACTGAGCACCAACCACACCGCGGTGCCGAGCAACGCGACCAGCAGCAGCGCCAGGATGCCCCAGAGGATCGGCAGCCACCAGCGACGGCCGCCCTGGTCCTCGGCGTACCACTCGGCGGCCGGATCCCGCTGGTCGGCCGGTCGGGGTGGCGGCACCTCGGCGCGCCCGGACCACGGCGCCGACCGCTCCGGCGGCAGCGGCGCGGTCCGATCCGCCGGCGGAGTGCGGTCCAGCGGCTGCGTGCGGTCGGACGGCTCCTCGGCCGGGCGAGGCAGGGGCCGGGTCTCGTCGCCGTCGTGGTCCCTGTTCGGTGGTTCCTGGCGCTCGTCGCTCATCGCACCGTCCTTCCCGAACCGGGCGGGCGCCCTGGCCCTCGACCGTCAACCTATCGGTCCACGCCACCATCGGTCGGTATCGCCTTGCCGACTTGTCCGGGACGGCACAGCGGCACGGTCGGGACGTTCGCCCCCGTCAGCGGGTCGATTTCGTCGTCGGCTCGTCGTCCGACGGGGCGCCGCACCAGATGTGAACCTCGTCGTTCCAGCGCGCCGTGCCTCCCCCCGGAGGGTCCTGCCGACTGACGGTGCCGTGCCGGCCGCTCGGGTAGCGCGGGTAGAAGCCCTCCTGGCCCAACGCCTCGGCCGCGTCGGCGCACTCCTCGCCGACGAGGTCCGGCACAGTGGTGGTCGGGGCCGGCCCGGTGACGTAGAGGGTCACCGTCGCCCCGCGCTTCACCTCGGCGCCGACCTCCGGCGAGGTCCGTTCGACCGTACGGCCGCTGCCGTCCCCGAATTCCAGGCGCCAGCCCAGCCGCCGTCCCTGCAGCTCGGACCGGGCCTTCACGAAGTCGAGGCCGATCACCGGCGGGACGGTCAGCCCGTTGCCGCTGGACGCGGAGGTCCGAGGAGCCGATGGGGCGCTCCGGGTGGCCGTGGGCCGGTGCGTGGGCCCGTCGCTGGGACCGCCGCTCGCGGTCGCCACCGCGAGCGGATTCTCCGGCGGTACGTCGTCCTCGCCGGCCAGCACCCAGCCACCGGTCGCACCGATGGCGGCGAGCAGCACCGCTGCCAGGCCGCCGCCCAGCACCAGGTGCAGCCGGTTCGAACCGGCCTCGCCGGCACCACCCGTGTTCCCGTCCGTCACACGCCACCGCCTCCGTCACCGGCGACCGTACCGGCCCCGGCCAAGCCGGCACCGCCGGCCGCCCAACCGCCCGTGCCACCACACACCGCCATGCCACCGCCACGGTCTGCCGAGCTTCCGCCGCCCTTGCCGGACAGCCGGTCGCCGATGGCTCGCCGCGCCGACGACGGGACGTTACGCTGCCCCGCATGGCCAGACGCGGCTGGGGAGGATCGATCGCGACCGCGATCGGCGTTGCTGCCGGCACCGGTGCCGCCCAACTGGGCTTCGGGTACGGCTTGGGCATCATCAACTGGGCGCCCACCGAGGCTGATGCGGCTCCGGCGGCCTGGGTGGCGAGCCTGGTCTGGGCCACCTGGATCGCGGCGACGTCGACCGTCCTCGGTGCGGTGTGCGCGCACCGGCTACACGAGCGGGCAACGGCCAGCGCCGACGCCCGAACCGGTCCCGCCACGACCGGCGCCGATGCTGCCCCGACCGGTCCCGCCACGGCCTCGGCCGGACCCGCTGGCACCGTCACGGCCGTCGTGGGCGGCGTCCCGGCCGGCTCCGGCGCGGCCTCCGCGGATTCCGCCGGCGTCCCGGCCGGTTCCGTCGAGAGGATCGCTGAGCAGCCCGCCGGAGGCGGGGCGCTGGCGCGGTTCGGTCTGGCCCTCGCCGCCGGCCTGGGTGCCCTGGTGACGGCCCTGCTGATCGCCGTTCCCGCCCGGGTCGCGGAGGCTCCGGACACGGCGACGCCGCAGCGGGTCGCCGCCGCGTACGCGATGATCGGCGTGGTGATCGGGGTGCTCTCCGCGTTCTGGGCGCTCCGGTCGCGGGCCGCCGCGAGCAACATCATCGCCACCGTGGCCTGGCTCTGGCTGCTCGCCGTGATCGCGGTCGTCGACGGAGTCCTCTCCGGTCGTGGTCTGACCACCGCGCAGCTCGGCATCTGGCAGATCAGCGCGGACCGGCCGGAGTTCTGGATCCGCGACTACCTCTACTGGCCGGGGGCCGTGTTGTCGCTCGGGTCCGCGCTGGTGATCAGTGTGCTGACCGCTCGGCGCGGGGCGCGGTCGGCCCGGCATCGCGTCGGCGCGACCGTCTCCGGTGGAGCCGGGCCGCTGCTCGTCGCGCTGGCGTACCTGCTGGCCGTGCCACGGCTCTCGGCGATCAGCCCGGAGCAGGTGTCGGCGCACCTCATCGCGCCGTACGCGGTGATCGGGGGCATCGGCGGCTCGGTGCTGATCGCGGCGCTCGCCCAGCGCGCCGACCGTCGGTCGACGGCCGCCACGGCGACGCGGACGCCGGTGGTCGAGGCCGCCCCGCCGCCCGCCCCGACCGAGCGGGCCGCGCCGACCGAGCCGGGGACGCCGACCGAGCTGGGCGCGTCGGGCGGCGTCGAGCCCGTGGCGTCCGGTCGGGCCAGGCGGGCCACCTCGGGACGCGCCCGGCGCCCGGTCACGACGCCCGAGGACGCCGCGACCGCGGCCGACGGCAGCGGATCCCCGAGCGGCGAGACCGTGGGCGTGACCGGGCCGCGGGTGCCGGCGCCCCGGGTCGGCGAGCAGGAGCAGCGGGAACCGGCCGGGGCGGACCAGGACGTGACCCCGACCAAGGGTGAGGGCCGGCGGACACGATCCCCACGCCGGTCGGACTGAGGACGGGTCAGTCCACCGGCCAGGTGTGCACCGGCTCGTTGCTGCGCTGCAGCTCGGCGTACCGCTGGACCATGTGGTGCAGGGCCGCGGCGCGGTCCATGCCCCGGTGGCGTTCGGCGGCCCAGACCGCCTCGGTCTGCCACACCGCGCCGTTGCGACCCGTCCGGCAGCGCTGCTCGATCACGCCGAGCAGCCGGTCCCGCTCGGCCGGCGCGACACCGAACCCGTCCAGCCCGGCGGCGGCCTTGGGCAGCAGGACGTCGAGGACGAGCTGGGTCACGGGCACGTCGCCGAGCCGGGGCCAGTGCAGGACGGCGTCCATGCCGCGCCGGGCGGCGGCGTGGAAGTTCTCCTCGGCGGAGCTGAAGGTGAGCTGACTCCAGATCGGCCGGTCCGCCTCGGCCAGCGCCCGCGCCAGGCCGAAGTAGAAGGCGGCGTTGGCCAGCATGTCGACCACGGTCGGGCCGGCCGGCAGCACACGGTTCTCGACCCGCAGGTGCGGGCGACCGTCCATGATGTCGTAGACCGGGCGGTTCCACCGGTAGACGGTGCCGTTGTGCAGCCGCAGCTCACCGAGCTGCGGCACGCCGCCGGCGTGCAGCACCTCCACCGGGTCCTCGTCCTCGCAGATCGGCAGCAGCGGCGGGAAGTAGCGGACGTTCTCCTCGAAGAGATCGAAGATCGACGTGATCCACCGCTCACCGAACCACACCCGGGGGCGTACGCCCTGGGCCTTCAGCTCGTCCGGGCGGGTGTCGGTCGCCTGCTCGAACAGGGCGATCCGGGTCTCCGCCCAGAGCTGCCGACCGTAGAGGAACGGCGAGTTCGCGCCGATCGCCACCTGGACGCCGGCGATGGCCTGGGACGCGTTCCAGTAGTCCGCGAAGCTGTCCGGCGCCACCTGGAGATGGAACTGGAGGCTGGTGCAGGCCGCCTCCGGCGCGATCGAGTCCGTGTGCGTCTGCAACCGCTCGACGCCCCGGATGTCGAGCTCGATGTCCTCGCCCCGGGCGCCGACGATCTGGTCGTTCAGCACCCGGTAGCGCTCGTTGGTGGAGAGGTTGTCGGCGACCAGGTGCCCCTCCGTGAGCGTGGGCAGGATGCCGACCAGCACGATCTTGGCGTCCGACTTGGCGGCCCGTTCGTCCGCGCGGGACAGGCTGCTGCGCAGGTCCTGCTCGTAGTCGGCGAAGCCCGCGCCCTCGATCAGCCGCGGCAACGCGTTCAGTTCCAGGTTGAACTGTCCCAGTTCGGTCTGGAAGAGCGGGTCGGCGATGTTGGCGAGGATCTCCTCATTGCGCATGGCCGGCTCGGCGGCCGAGTCGACCAGGTTCAGCTCGATCTCCAGCCCGGTCATCGGCCGGTCGGCGTCGAAGCCGAAGTCGTCCAGCATCAGGGCGAAGACGTCCAGACAGCGCCGGACCTTCTGCCGGTAGCGGACCCGGTCCTCGCGGGTGAAGGCGCCCTGCGAGACGTCCCTGCCCATGTGTCCTCCCGGCGCGAGGCGCGGTCGGGGCGGTGCCGCCCCGGACGCGCGTTGTCAGCCATCACGGTAGAAGCGCCCACCGCGCCAGGACCAGAGGCGGACTCGGGTATCCGGTGCGGAGACGGCCCCGGGCGGGACCCGGAGTGCGCTCCCGCCGGCATCTCTACCCCGCCTGACCTGCCCACCACCGTCCGAAGCGGCGAACTGGTCGTGACAATTCGCACGTACGACGACGCCGGGCCCGCGCCGACGTGCGGCGCGGGCCCGGCGTACGGGAGATCCGGTGGGATCAGGCCTGGCGGATGGCCTCGCCCTCGATCTCGATCTTGACCTTGCGGCTGACCAGCACGCCGCCCGTCTCCAGGGTGACGTTCCAGGTCAGGCCGAACTCCTCACGGTCGATCTCGGTGCTCGCGGAGAACCCGAAGATGTCCTGGCCGAAGGGGCTGCGGCCCACGCCCTCGAACTCGACCTCCAGCTCGACCGGCCGGGTGACGTCCTTGATGGTCAGCTCGCCGACGAGCACGAACTCGTTGCCGCTGTGGGACTTGACGCCGGTGCTGCGGAACTCCAGCGTCGGGTACTTCTCGACGTCGAGGAATTCGCCGCTGCGCAGGTGCCCGTCCCGGTCGGCCTGGTTGGTGTCGATGCTGGCGGCCTGCATGGTCGCGGTGACCGACGACTCCAGCGGGTTCTCGGCCACGGTGATCGTGGCGGTGGCGTCGGCGAACTGCCCACGGACCTTGCTCACCATCATGTGGCGCGCGACGAAGCCGACCCGCGCGTGCGCGGCGTCCAGCAGGTAGGTGCCGGGGGTGGGGATGGTGAGACCCTCCCAGTCGCGGGTGACCGACTCGGTGCTGCTGGTCATGGCGCTTCTCCTCCAGGGGGTGTTGAATGGCCCAACAACTGCCGCAGCAACTATAGTCAGAGCAATATTCCCCGTGTCAAGTACTGGTACGATGAACGGGTGAACAACGCGTTGGACGACCCTCGGATCACCGCCGTCGGTCTCCTCTACGAAGTGCACTCCGGGCTCTCCGCCCGGTTCGCCGCCCAGTTCGAGGAGCATGATCTTTCCGCGGTCGAGTTCGAGGTGCTGACCCGGCTGGCCCGGTCACCCGACAACCGGCTGCGAATGACCGACCTCGCGGCACAGACCTCCCTGTCCACCAGCGGCGTGACCCGCGTGGTCGACCGGATGGAGCGCGACGGCCTCCTGACGCGCAGCGCCTGTCCCACCGACCGGCGCAGCTCGTACGCGGTCGTCACCGCCGCCGGCATGCAACGGCTGGAGGACGTGCTCCCCGGGCACCTGCGCATCATCGAGGAGTGGTTCACCGGTCAGCTCGACCCGGAGGGCCTGCGGGCGCTGCTGGACGGGCTCCGGCGGGTGCGCGACGCGGTGCATCCCTGCGCGACCGCCGGCAGCGTCGGCCACCCGGAGGACCAGTCGGCCGCAGGCTGACCGCCGGCGGCCCGCTCAACCAGCGCCTGCCGGCGCCCGGACCGGCCGGCGGGTTCCGACCGGCAGAAAGACCGGCAGAACTGCCCGCGTCACTCGGACACATACCCCTACAACCGACAAAACCCCTCGTCACGGGTGGCTAGTGTGCGACGAGCGGGGATTCACCGGGGGGTGACGGCGCGGGCGAACAGCGAGGGGTAGCAACAGGGGGCTCTTCGCTCGCGCCACCCCGGCCCCGTGCCGTCACGCGCCCCACCCCGGCGCTCGGCCCCTCCTCCGGCCACTCGGCCCCGCCGTGACGCACGCTCAGTGGCTCGGGCCGCCCCGGGTCACGACCAGCGCATAGAGCAGGCCCTCCTCCTGCGGCAGCAGCCGGATCCCGTCCTCCCGGCACGCCCGGTCCAGACGGTCCAGGACCGCCGGGTCGCCGGTGCTGGCGGCCAGCCCGACCAGCGCCTCGACCACGTCCCGTCGGTCCTGCCCCTCCGCGCCCGCCTCGACGGCCGCCGCGAACCATTCCGCCGCCAACTCCCGGTCGCCCCGGTGCAGCGCGATGGTGCCCTCGATCAGCGCGCAGATCCCTTCCTCGGGATGTGCGCCTCCGCTCCACCCACCCGGATGGACGGTCTGCGGCGCGGCCCGCTGCCGGGGCACCCGGTTGTCCCGCCGAATCGGCCGCCCGACCGTCATCGGGCCGAACGCACGCAGCTCGGTCAGGACCTCGACGGCCTCCGCGGCGCGTCCGCCCTGGGCGAGCGCCATGCCGACCCGGCCGAGCACCCGACGCCGATGGCCAGGGTCGCCCAGCTCCGCGAGCACCGCCGCCGCACGGCGGCCCTGGTCGACGGCGTCGGCGTAGCGGCCCTCAAGGCGCGCCACCTCGGCCAGGTTGGCCCGCGTCAGCACCCGGAGCCGCTGCTCGCCGCACTGGGCGGAGAGCCGGTCGACCGCGGCGAGGCGACGGCGGGCGGCCGCGAGGTCGGCGGCCCGAAGCTCGTGCCAGGCGAGCTGGTTCTGCGCCACCGCCATGTCACGGATCCGCCCGTTGCGCGCGGCCAGCCGCAGCACCGACTCGGCCTGCTCCCGCGCCTCGTCCTGCTGCCCCACGCCGATCAGCAGGCCGCCGAGCACCGTACGCGCGGCCAGCTCGCCGGTCACGTCGCCCATCCGACGGAACACGTCGAGGGCAGCGCGCACGCCGCCCAACTCCTGCGCACCCGCCCCGTGCTCGGCGGCGAGCTGGGCCGCCCCGATCGACGCCCACGCCCGCAGCGGCGGGTCGGCGTCGGCCGTACGCGGGTCGGCCAGCAGCCGACGCAGCCACTGCCGCCCGGCCACGTCCCGGCCCCGGAACCGCCACCAGCGGGACAGCCCCGACGCCAACCGCAGGGCGGTCAACGGGTCGTCGTTGGCCGCGTGCGCCAGGGCGGAGCTGATGTCACTGCTCACCTCGTCGAGCCGGCGTACCGCCTCGCTCAGCCCGGCACCGACCAGATCCGGGGCGGTACGCCCCACCAGGCGGGCGATCACACCCGCGTGCCGTCGCCGGATGCAGGTCAACTCCCCGGCACCCGCCGCCTGCTCGGTGGCGAAGTCGCGAACGGCGTCCAGCAGACGGAACCGAGACCGCCCGGCGCCGCGTACGCCCAACAGGCCGAGCTCGGCGAGCCGGTCCAGCAACGGCACCGGGTCGACGGCGACCGTCCCCTCCGGATCGTCGTCCGCGGCGAGCATCTCCTCGGCCAGGTCGACCGACCAGCGGTTGCCGAACGCGGCCAGCCGGCGGAGGGCGGCCCGCTCGTGCGGGGCCAACAGCCGGTAGCTCGCCGCCACGGCGTCCCGCAGGGTGACCGCCACCGCCGGGCGGGACGGGTCCGCCCCGAGGGGCCGGTCCCACCCGTGGCGCGGTCCGGCGTCCCCGGGCGCGGCCAGGTCGAGGACGCGGTCGCCGTACCGGTCGAGCAGCTCGGTGACGTCGAGGATGCGGCCCCGGGCGGCCATCAGCTCGATGGCGAGCGGCAACCCGCCGAGCCGGCGGACCAGCGCGGCCAGGGCGGGCAGCTCGTCAGGGGCGGGCGGCTCGCGGCGTACCTGGGCGAGGCGGGCGGTGAACAGCGCGACCGCCGGCCACGCGGCCAGCGCCGCCGCCCCGGACCGGTCGGCTTCCGGCGGGGGCACCTCCAGCGGTACGACCGGCCAGACCCGCTCGCCGGGCAGGCCGACCGGATGCCGGCCGGTGACCAGCACCCGCAGCGACGGCACCGCGGCGACCAGTCGGTGCACCGCCTCGGCGACCGGGTCGGCGGCGCGCTCGGCGGCGTCGACCAGGAGCAGCGCCGGGCGGCCGGCGACCCGGGCGGCCAGCTCCGAGACGCGGGCCGCGCCGTGGACGGCCACCGAGGCGGCGAGCACGTCCGGCCCGTCCGACCCCTCGCCGACCAGGACACCCGCCACGCCGCCGGGGTGGTTGCCGGCGACCGCGTGCGCGACGGTCAGGGCCAGCGCGGTCTTGCCGACCCCGGCCAGCCCGACCAGGCTCACCAGCCGGGGGCCCGTCTCGTCGCTGAGCATGTCCACGAGTTCGGCCACGTCACGGTCCCGCCCGATCAGCTCGACGGGCGGCGGCAGCGCGATGGGTGCGCCGGCCGGGACCGGCTCACCGTCGTCGGCCGGGGCGGACGGCACGTCGGCGGCGGGGCCCCGGGTGCCGGTGACGAGCGCCGCCCGAGCGGCCGCGACGAAGGCCGCCCGGGTCGCGCCGTCGAGGTCGAGGGCGTCGGCCAGCAGGTCGACCGTCGTCCGCTGTGGTCGGGAGGAGTGGCCCCGCTCCAGGTCACGCACCGTCCGTACACCGATGCCGGCGCGGGACGCCAGCTCGGCCTGGGTCAGCCCGGCCGCCAGCCGGTGCCCACGCAGCAGGTCCGGGAGACCGGCACGACCGCTCTGAGCGGTCGATCGATCGTTCGCCGGAGTCATGGAGTGGAAGATTACGGACCGGCCCGGATCTCCGGCAGTCGAGCGTCGGGCTGCCGACGCGCCGGTGCCGATATCCGACAACGGCCGCGCCGGCCCGCCGGAGCCGGGCCCCGCCTCGGGGCGGTCGCCGGGCGGCGTCAGAGCCCGAGGTCGCGGGCGATGATCATTCGCTGGACCTCGCTGGTGCCCTCACCGATCTCCAGGATCTTGGAGTCCCGCCAGAACCGGGCGACCGGGTACTCGTTCATGAAGCCGTAGCCGCCGTGGATCTGGGTGGCCTCGCGCGCGTTGTCCACGGCGATCGTGCTCGCGTGCAGCTTGGCGATGGCCGCCTGCCGCTTGAAGGGCTCGCCGGCGAGCATCCGCGCGGCGGCGTCGTAGTAGGCGAGCCGGGCCGTGTGCGCCTTCGCCTCCATGTCCGCGATCTTGAACTGGATCGCCTGGTAGCTGCCGATCGACTGGCCGAAGGCCTGCCGCTCCTTCGCGTACGTCAGTGACTCGTCCACGCAGCCCTGAGCGAGGCCGACCGCCAGTGCGGCGATGGCGATGCGCCCCTCGTCGAGGATGCGCAGGAACTGGGCGAAGCCCCGGCCCCGCTCGCCGAGCAGGTTCCCGGCCGGCACCCGGCAGTCGTCGAAGGTCAGCTCGTGCGTGTCCGACGCGGACCAGCCGACCTTGGAGTAGCCGGGCGCGACGGTGAAGCCGGGGGTGCCGTTGGGGACGATGATCGTGGACAGCTCCTTGCTGCCGTCCGCGCGGACCCCGGTCACCGCGGTGACCGTCACCAGGGCGGTGATGTCGGTGCCCGAGTTGGTGATGAACGCCTTGGAGCCGTTGATCACCCACTCGTCGCCGTCCAGCACGGCGCGGGTCTGGGTGCCACCGGCGTCGGAGCCGGTGCCCGGCTCGGTGAGCCCGAAGCCGGCCAGGGCCTCACCGCTGAGCAGCTTCGGCAGCCACTGCGCCTTCTGCTCGGCCGTGCCGAAGCGGTAGATCGGCATGGCGCCGAGCGAGACGGCGGCCTCCAGCGTGATGGCCACGCTCGAGTCGACCCGGGCCAACTCCTCCAGGGCCAGGCAGAGCGCGAAGTAGTCGCCACCCATGCCGCCGTGCTCCTCGGGGAAGGGGAGCCCGAACAGGCCCATCTTGCCCATCTGCCGGATCACCTCGTACGGGAAGGTGTGCCTCTCGTAGTGCTCGGCGATGACCGGAGCGACCACCTCGCGGGCGAAGTCCCGCACGCTCTCCCGCAGCGCCTCTTGCTCCTCGGTGAGCCGGAAGTCCATGGGTTCCTCCTGTGGGACGGGCCCGCCGAGCGCTCGTGACGCCGGCCGGGACGGGTCGGTGCGGGTCAGACCGGGGTGACGCCGTGCCGCCGCCGCGAGAAGTGCCGTTCCTTGCCGCGCGCGGCCCTGAACCGGCGGACGAGTTCGTCCCGCAGGTCGTGCGGTTCAACGATCGCGTCGACGACCAGTTCGCTGGCGAGCCGGACGATGTCGATGTCGCGCTCGTACTCCTCACGCTTGGCGGCGACGAACGCGGCGCGCTCGACCTCGTCCTCGATCGCGGCGATCTTGTTGGCGTAGACGGCGTTCACCGCGGCCTCCGCGCCCATCACCGCGATCTTGGCGGTGGGCAGCGCGATGGTGGCGTCCGGCTCGAAGCCCGGCCCGGCCATCGCGTAGAGGCCGGCGCCGTACGCCTTGCGGACCACGACGCAGATCTTCGGCACGGTGGCCTCGGAGATCGCGGTGATCATCTTGGCGCCGTGCCGGATGATGCCCTGCTTCTCCACCGCGCTGCCGACCATGAACCCGGGCACGTCGCTCAGGAAGAGCAGCGGCACGTTGAACGCGTCGCAGAGCTGGACGAACCGGGTCGCCTTGTCGGCGGAGTCGACGAAGAGCACGCCGCCCTTGAACATCGAGTTGTTGCCGACCACGCCGACGACCTCGCCGTTCAGCCGGCCGAAGCCGATCGTCAGCTCCTTGGCCCACAGTGCCTGGATCTCGAAGAAGGAGCCCTCGTCGAGCAGGCCCTTGACGTACCGCCGCATGTCGAACGCCTGCCGCTCGCTCGCCGGCACCAGCGCGGCGAGGTCGGCCTTCTCCGGCGCGGGCGTGGCCTCGACGGCCGGCGGCTCCTGCGTCCAGTTGGCCGGCAGGTAGGACAGGTAGCGCTTCACCACGTCCAGGGCCTCGGCCTCGGTCTTGCAGAGGAAGTGCCCGACACCGGACTCGGCGCAGTGAACCTTGGCGCCACCCATCGCTTCGAGGGTGGTCTTCTCGCCGGTGACCATCTCGACCATCCGGTCGGAGCCGAGATACATGCTGGCGTTGCCGTCGACCATGGCGACCACGTCGCAGAACGCCGGGATGTACGCCCCGCCCGCCGCGCTCGGGCCGAACAGCGCGCAGACCTGCGGGATCGAACCGGACGCGCGGACCTGGTTCCAGAAGATCTTTCCGGCACCCCGGCGGCCGGGGAAGAGCTCGACCTGGTCGGTGATCCGGGCGCCGGCCGAGTCGACCAGGTAGACCATCGGCACGCCGGTCGTGTAGGCCCGCTCGATGACGCGGATGATCTTCTCGACGGTGCGCGCGCCCCAACTGCCCGCCTTGACGGTCGAGTCGTTCGCCATCAGGCACACCTGGCGGCCGTCGATGGTGGCGGTGCCGGTGACCACGCCGTCGGCGGGCAGGCCCTCGGCCAGCGCGTTGGCGTAGAGGCCGTCCTCGACGAAGCTGCCCTCGTCGACCAGGAGCGCGACCCGCTCCCGCGCGAACAGCTTGCCCTTGGCGGCGTTCGCCGCGTGGTACTTGTCCGCCCCGCCGGCCCGGGCCCGCTTGCGCAGCTGCTCCAGTGCCTCACCGTCGAGCGTCACGCCGACTCCCTCGCCGTACCGACCTGAACGATCGTTAGGCTATCGCATTTCGGCGACGTCGGACCACCCGGAGGCCGCACCCCGCGCGCGACCACCGACTCGACTCAAGACATTGAAATTAATAGATGTATATGCCTAGGCTCCTGACACCCCATCCGAATGGAGTCAGAGATGACCTCTCGCATCAAACGGTTCGCCGCCGCGTCGATCACGACGGCGGTCGCCACCCTCGGCGTCACGGTCGCCAACCCGTCGCCCGCCGCCGCCGCCATGACGATCTGCTACAACACCAGCCAGGCGCCCAGCTACGCCAGCATCGCCAACCAGGCCGCCTCGATCTGGAACAACGCCACCTCGAACCTGACGCTCACCGCCAACTGCGGCAGCAACCTGCGGATCTACCAGATCACCGGCGGCGGCTCGTACGCCGTGCGGACCAGCCTCGGCAACGGTCGCGTCTACATCGACACCCAGCAGGCCCAGCAGTACAGCCCGCTGCGGATCATGACCCACGAGATCGGGCACATCCTCGGCCTGCCGGACAACTACAACGGGAACTGCGCGATCCTGATGTCCGGCGGCAGCGCCGGCACCAGCTGCACCAACCCCTACCCGAGCAGCACCGAGGCGAACCGGGTCACCAACCTCTTCGCCGGCACCCGCAGCAGCGCCGCCGAGCGCGCCGCCGACGCCGGGACCATGATCTTCCAGGACAGCTGGCCGGCCGCGCCGGCGACGGTGGGCTGACGTCCCGTCCCGACCAGAGACGCCGGAGGGGCTGGCACCCGAGCCGCCCCTCCGGCGTCGCCGTCGGTCACGCCGGGCCCGACCCCTGCGGCGTCGCCGTCGGTCACCCGGGGCCGGCTCTTCGACGATCCGGCCGCTGTTACGCGGCGGTGAGGCGGGTGCGGGGGCCTGCGCGCAGCACACCGGACGGGAGCTGCCGGCCGACCAGCCGCTCGGCCAGCTCCGCCGCCTCGACGAGCGCGTCCAGGTCGATGCCGGTGTCGATGCCCATGTCGTGCAGCATGTGCACCGCCTCCTCGGTGGCCAGGTTGCCGCTCGCGCCCGGCGCGTACGGGCAGCCGCCGAGGCCGCCGACGCTCGCGTCGAACTCCGTCACCCCGAGCTCCAAGGCGGTGAGCAGGTTGGCCAGGGCGGTGCCCCGGGTGTTGTGGAAGTGCAGGAGCACCGGGACGTGGGCGTTGCGGTCACGTACCGCGGTCAGCAGGTCGCGGACCCGCCGGGGCGTACCCATGCCGGTGGTGTCGCCGAACGCCACCCGGTCCGCGCCGTCGCGGACGACGCGGTCGACGATGCCGGCGACCCGCTGCGGGTCGATGTCCCCCTCGTAGGGGCAGCCGAAGCTGGTCGCCACGATCACCTCGGCCCGGGCGCCCGCGCCGTGCAGCAGGTCGATCAGCTCGGCGATGTCGTCCAATGACTCCTCGGTGGACCGGTTGACGTTGCGCCGGTTGTGCATGTCGCTCGCCGAGACGACCACCTCGATCTCGGTGAACCCGGCGGCCAGGGCGCGCTGCGCCCCGCGCGTGTTCGGCACCAGCGCCGAGTAGCGCACGCCGTCGGCCCTGCGCGCGCGCTGCCACACCTCGTCCGCGTCGGCCATCTGCGGGATCGCCTTCGGGTGGACGAACGACACCGCCTCGATCCGCTGCACGCCGGTGCCGGAGAGCGCGTCGAGCAGTTGCACCTTGGCGTCGGTCGGGATCGGATCCTCGTTCTGCAGGCCGTCGCGGGGCCCGACCTCACGGATCGACACGGAGTTCGGCAGGCTCGTCATAAGGGGTCACCTCACTGTGACGCGGTGCTGGTCCTCGGTGCCCCCAGCATGTCACCCCCACCCGCCCCTCGGTCTCGCGTGATCATGAAGTTGTTGCCGCGACACGCCGATCCGGACGGCAACAACTTCGTGATCAGCGCGGAGGGGGGTCAACGGAGGCGGGTGACTATGGCGGTGTCGTAGTCGCCGCTGAGGAACTCGGGGTTCTCCAGCAGCTCGGCGAAGAAGGGCAGGTTGCACTTCGGGCCGGTGACCTCGAAGGCCGCCACCGCCGCCTTCGCCCGCTCGATCGCCTCGGCCCGGTCCGCGCCGCTGACGATCAACTTCGCCATCAGGCTGTCGTAGAACGGGGTGACCGTGTTGCCCGCGACGTACCCGGAATCGACCCGGACCCCCGCGCCGACCGGCTCGTTCCACACGCTGATCACACCCGGGCCGGGCAGGAAGCGCTTCGGGTCCTCGGCGTTCACACGCAGTTCGATGGCGTGACCGCGCGGGGCGAGGGCGTCCGGGTCGAACGTCGGGGCGAGACCCGACGCCACCCGCAGCTGCTCCTCCACCAGGTCCAGGCCGTAGACCAGCTCGGTCACCGGGTGCTCCACCTGCAGCCGGGTGTTCATCTCCAGGAAGAAGAACTCGTTCGTGCCCGGGTCGAACAGGCACTCGACCGTGCCCGCGTTGCGGTAGCCGACCGCCTCGCCGGCGCGTACCGCCGCCGCCAGGAACCGCTCCCGCAGCTCCGGCGTGAGCGCCGGGGACGGCGACTCCTCGACGAGCTTCTGGTTGCGCCGCTGCACCGAGCACTCCCGCTCGCCGAGCGCCACGACCCGCCCGTCGGCGAGGCCGAGGATCTGCACCTCGACGTGGCGTACCCGGGGGAAGTAACGCTCGATCAGCACGGACCCGTCACCGAACATCCGCTCGGCGAACGCGCGCACCTTGTCGTACTCGGTGCTCAGCGCGGCCTCGTCGACCGCCACGCCCATGCCCATGCCGCCACCGCCGGCCGCGGCCTTGACCATGACCGGGTAGCCGATCTCCGCCGCCGCAGCGACCGCGGCCGCCAGGTCGGCCGCCGGCTCGGTGGTGCCGGGCGCGACCGGGACACCGGCCGCCGCCATGAGATTCCGGGCATTGATCTTGTCGCCCATCGCGTCGATCGCGTCGGCGCCGGGTCCGACCCAGATCAGGCCGCTCGATTCGACCGTACGGGCGAAGTCCGCGTTCTCCGACAGGAACCCGTAGCCGGGGTGGATCGCCTGCGCACCGGTGGCCTTGGCGGCGGCGAGGATCGCCTCGGTGTTGCGGTAGCTCTGCGCCGGGTTGGCCGGGCCCACGCAGACCGCCTCGTCGGCCTCGGTGACGAAGGGCAGGTCGGCGTCGGCCTCGGAGTGCACCGCGATGGCGCGGACGCCGAGCCGCCTGGCGGTCCGGATGATCCGGCGGGCGATCTCGCCCCGGTTGGCCACCAGCAGTGAATCGATCATGGTTCCTCCCCAGTGTCCAGATGTCGGGACGCCTGTCAGGAAACCATGCCACCCCCACCCCCCACGAGCACCCTCACCCGGACCCTCCCCGGCCCCGGTCGGGCCGGCGAGGGGTGGGGGTCAGGCCAGGAGGGCGGCCAGGGTGGCGCCGCGCAGCAGTTCGGCGCGGCGGCGGCGGTCGACCTCGCCGCCGAGGAACGGCGTCGAGTTCATGAGACCGAACGCGGCGTGGGCCAGCACCCGCGCCTCGCCGGCCGACATGCCGGGATGCAGGGCGGTGAGCACGGTGACCCACTCCTCGACGTACATCCGCTGGAGCCGGCGGATGCGACGGCGCGGCTCGTCGGGGAGCCGGTCCAGCTCGTGCAGGTGCAGGGCGATGACCGCCGGGTTGGCCAGGGCGAAGTCGACGTGGAAGTCGATCAGCGACTCCAACGCGCCCCGGGGGTCGTCGGGGTGGCCGGCGGCCCGCTCCCGGCCGCCGGCGAGCAGTCCCTCGCTCACCGGGACGAGCGCGGCGACCAGCATCGCCTCCTTGCCGGCGAAGTGGTGGTAGAGCGCCGGCCCGGTGACGCCGGCGGCCGCACCGATGTCGTCCATGGAGACGCCGTGGTAGCCGCGGGCCGCGAAGAGACCGACCGCGATCTCCAGGATCTCGTCCTTGCGGGAGCGGCGACGACCCGCGCCCGCCGCGCCCCGTGCCTGCTGCTCCACGCTCACCGGGCAAGCGTAGACCTGTGGCAGCGCGAGGTGGAGGCGTGGTTACCGGGCGGTTGATCACACTTCACCGGGGCGGGCACGCCCACCGGCACGCCCGCCCCGCCTCGTTCAGTGCTCGTGGTCGAGCCCGTGCTCCGCGCGCAACGCGGTCGCCTCGTCCGGGCGGCCCAGCTCGTCGAGCGCCCTGGCGAGCAGCCAGGCGGCCTGCTGGGCCGGGCCACGGCCGGCGGGCAGCCCGCGCAGCACGTCCCGCAGCACCCGCTCCGCCTCCTCCGGCCGGCCCAGCCGCAGCAGCAACTCGCCGCCGAACACCTCGCTCTGCGCCGCCTCGCCGAACGCCTCGATCGACCGGAGCCGTTCGGGAACCCCGGCCAGCCGGTCCAGCGCCGCGTCCTCCCGGCCGTCGGCAGCCAGCACCCGTGCGCCCGCCTCGGCGGCGAGCGCCAGCTCATACGTCTCCGGCGGCGACAGGTCCGCCCCACCGGCCACGGTCGCCGCGCGACTGTCCAGCACCTCCAGCGTGCGCGCCGCCGCCGTGCCGTCGCCGGACCAGAGCCACGCGTGCACCTCCCGGCGGCGCGCCCGAAGCTCGTCCAGGCGCAGCCCCGCCAGCTCGTACGCCCGCGCGGCCGCCCCGAACCGCTGCGCGGCCAGAGCGTCGCGGTCGGCGTCGTAGAGGATCCCGCCGGCCTCCTCCAGCACCTGGCCCCGGTGCGGCAGGTTGTCGGGCCCGTCGAAGTTGGCGGCGAGCTGGTCGAGCAGCACCAGCGCCGGGTCGATCTCGCCGAGGCGCTGGTAGACGCCGGCGAGCAGGTGGCGACAGCGGTCCGCCTCGGCCTGCGCGCCGAGCCGGTCGAGCCCGAGCACCGCCTCCTCGGCGACCTCGGCCGCCTCGCCCAACCGTCCGGCCACGCGGTACGCGTTCGCCAGCTCCCAGCGCAGGAACGCGTCGCCCTCCGCCCCCTGCTCGACGCAGAGCGTCACCGCCTCGGCGAAGTCGTCCACCGCCTCACCCGCGCGTCCGGCCGCCATCAGCGCCCGGCCCCGCGCCACCCGGACGGGCAGCAGCGCGGCGGTCGGCGCGACGCGCAGCGCCTCGTCGCAGGCGTCGACCGCCTCCTCCGGGTCATCGGTGGCCCGGGCGTACGCCAGGGAGGCCGTCATCAGCAGCTCACCGACGCCCAGCTCCCGGGCCAGCCCACGGGTGTGCCCGGCCGCCGCCCGGAACTCGTCCTCCCGTTCCAGCTCTTCGAGCAGGTGCGTGCGGTGCAGCGCCACGCGCAGTGCCAGGTAGGGGTCGCCGCCGGCGTCGGCCGGCACCCGGTCGAGCGCGGCCAGCGCCTCGGCCCAGCGCTGCCCGTGCACCAGCGCCAACGCGACACGGTCGTGCCCGGCGGCCCGCAGCCGGGCGTCACCGATCGTCTCCAGCGCCTCGGCGGCGGCCGTGACCAGCGCCAACCCCTCCTCGGCGCCCTCGTCGGTCATGCTGAGCAGCACCCCGAGCCGACCGGTCACCACCTGGGCCCGGACCTCGTCGCCCAGCTCGCGGTACGCCGACAGCGCCAGCCGCGCGGTCTCGACCGCGGCCGGGTGGTCGCCGTCGTCGGTCAGCTCGGCCGAGCGCAGCTCCGTCCGGTGCGCGACGGTCGCCGGGGGCAGCTCGGTGCCGGCGAAGCGCTCGTCGTACGCGGCCAGCGCGGCCCGGAACGTGTCCGGGTCGTGCCGTCGCCAGTGGTCCTCGGCGAAGTGCAGCAGGTCGTCGGGGCTCGCGTCGGCGGGCACCTCGACGGGGGCGGGCGGGATCGCAACGGAGTCGTCGACGGGTGCCGCGCCGCCGGCTCCGGCCGACCCGACCGCGACGGTGGCGGGCCGGCGGCGCAGGCTCGCCGAGAGCGGCAGGTGCTCACCGGTCGGTCGGATCGCCAGTCGGGCGGCGACCAGCGCGGACTGATGCCCGGTGCCGTTGCGGGTGTCGAAGCGGACGGCCAGCGCGGTGGCGGTGTCGGCCAGTTCGTCGGCGAGCCGGGCCGCCGGGACGTCGGCAGCCGGTCGGTCGCCCGCCGCCCGCCGGTAGACGGTCATCTCGCCGTCCACCTGTCGGAGCGCGGCGGCCGCGGCGGCGGCGAAGTGCATGGCGGCGGCCGGCGAGGGCGCCCGGTCCAGCCAGTCGAGGTGCCGCTCGACCAGTTCGAGGGCGCGCGCCTCGTTGCCGGTCAACGTGCAGAACTCGATGTGCTGGCCGATGTCCCACAGGTCCGAGAGGTTGCCGCGCTGCCGCCGGTACGCCTCCCGGTGCGCGCCGCGCGCCTCGTCGTGCCGGCCGGTGCGCAGGTACGGCAGGAGCAGCGCGGTCAGGATCGCCTGCGGCTGCTCGTTGCAGCTGAGCCGCCCGGCGAGCACCGGTTCGGCGAGCGTCACCGCCTCGGCGTACGCGTCGGTGTCCGTCAGGTACTGCACCTGGGTGGTCGGGTCGCAGCCGGCGCAGTCGCTGAGGTCGTCGCGCGGGGTGGTCTGCCAGAGCCGGTACCAGTGGGCGGCGGCAGCGGTGTCACCGATGTGGTCGGCGACCCGGAACCGGTGCTTGTGGACGGCCTGGAGGCTGTGCCCGGCGGCTCGGTAGCGCCGTTCCATGTCGTCGAGCACGGCGTACGTGCGGTCGAGCGGCACCTCCGGGAACGTCAGCATCCCGTTGACCATGTATTTGAAGTGCCAGAGGAGCTGCCGGGAGTGCCGCGCGTGGTAGGGCTGCGGATCCCGGTCGAACTCGGAGAGGCACCAGGAGAACGTCACGAAGGACTTGGCCGGCTCGCCACCGTAGATGTAGGCGGTGGTCGCCTGCATCCGGGTGACGAAGGCCAGGTGCCGGTCGTCGGCCGCGTCGACCCGCCGGAGCAGCTGCTCCAGGGCGGCGATCTGCCCGGCGCCGTACGGCATGCCGTTGACCTCGCGCAGCACCCGCCACAGGTCCTCTTCGCTGGTGGTCACCGCTCACTCCTGTCCCGGTACGGCCCGGCCGAGCAGGCCGAGGAAGGAACTGTTCAGCAGCGCGGCGTCGGCCGCGCGGATCGGGTGGTGGCCGAGCAGCAACGCCTGCCCGTAGAGCGCCTCCACGGCGAGCCCGACCAGCTGCGGGTCGGTCAGCGTGGTGACCCGGCGGACCAGCGGGTTGCGGTGGTTGAGCACCAGCTGCGGCCGGTCCGGCGGCGCGGACGCGGCCAGCGCGTCGAGCACACCGCCCCACAGCTCGTCGGCCCGGTCGCGACTGGACGCGAGCTGGTCGTTGAACGCGGCCGAGCGGCTGATCAGGTAGAGCGCGGGCAGCGACACCGGGTCGTACGCGCGGATCACCACCTCGCAGCCGGTGCGCTCCAGGGACCGCTGGGCGGCGGCGAGGAACGGCCGCAGGGCCAGCTCGACCTGCGGGTCGAGGGCGTCGAACCGGGTGGTCAGGTCGCTCGGCTCCAGCCGTTCGATGAGCACCGACCGGTCGATGGTGGGCAGCCGCTCGATCAGCTCGGTGTCGTAGGTGTAGCCGCCGTTGACCACCGCCAGATCCTGCGCCGCCGCCACGGCGGCGAGCTGACGGAACTCGTCGAGGCTGGCCGCGTAGCGGATCAGGCCGTGCCGGGCGCGGAACTCGGCCAGGGTGAGCGTGCCGACGTTGGTGTCCATCGGCCACCACTGGTCGACCAGGCGGAGCATCTCGTCGTCGCGCAGCGCGAGCGCCTTGACCCCGAGGTGGTGCACCTGGAGGAACTCGGCGAGCCGGCGCGGGTCGTGCTTCGCCAGCCGGACCAGCCATCCGCGTACCTGGTCGCCGAGCGCCTCCCGGACTGCGGTGAGCAGGGTGTCCTCGTAGAGGGCCTCCCGACTGGCGGTCGGGCGCAGCTCGCTCGCGTCGACCACGCAGTGTGCGAAGAACGCCCAGTCGGGCAGCAGGCCGTCGGCGTGCTCGGTGAGCAGCATCCGCTTGAGATAGACGCGGTGGCCGGTGCGGGCCGCCGGGTTGACCGGCTCGGGCAGGACGAACGCGACGCCGGTCAACCCCGCCTCCGGCACCGACAGCGGCAGCACGTCGAAGGGGTCGAAGCCGAGCGTCTCCCGCGCGTAGCGGATCAGGGCGGCCCGGTCCACCGGCGCTCCCGGCTCGGTCGGCCACGGTGGCGGCCCGGCGGTGGTGACGACGTCGCCGACGCGCACGGTGACCGGCAGCAGCGAGCCGAAGAGCCGCGCCAGCTCGGTGACGGTGGGGGTGGCGTACCACTGCTCGGCGTCGCGGCGCGGGACCAGCGTCACGGTGGTGCCCGGCTCGCCGCGCTCCTCGCCGGGCGCGGCCGGCTCGACCGCGTAGCGACCGTCGGAGTGGCCGGTCCACCGCACCGTCGGCTGGTCGCCGTGCCGGGTGAGCACCCGGATCTCGTCGGCCACCAGGAAACAGGAGAGCAGGCCGATGCCGAACTGGCCGAGGAACTCGTGCCGGGAGAAGCCCAGGTCGTCGCGCTTGGAGCTGCGGCCGATGGTGGCGAGCAGCTCGTGCACCTGCGCCTCGGTGAGCCCGATCCCGGTGTCGTGCACCCGCAGTGTGCCGTCGCCGGTCAGCTCGGGCGGTTCGACACGGATCAGCGCGGGCGCGTCGGGCTCGGTGGCCCGCCGCGCGGTGATCGCGTCGACCGCGTTCTGGAGCAGCTCGCGGACGTAGACCCGCGGACTGCCGTAGAGATGGTGACTGAGCAGGTCGACCACGCCTCGGAGGTCGACCTGAAAGGTGTGATCCACGAGTGGAAGCTCCCCGGTCCGATGCCGGCGCCAACCGTACCGATGATCACCGACAGCCGCGTCCCCCTTTCATCCGGCGGGGTTGACCCTCGACCGGGTCGAGACCGCACGATCGCCGCCATGCCCGACTCCCGGCTCGGCCGCGACTACCACCTGCTCTGGTCCGCCACCGTCTCCTCCCGCTTCGGCGACGCGTTGCGTACGCCGGCCCTGGCTCTGCTGGCCGCGACGGTGACCCGCGACGCCCGGGTGATCGCCGCGGTCACCGTGGCCGCGCAGGTGCCGCCGCTGCTCCTCGGCCTGCTCGGCGGCGTGTACGCGGACCGCTGGGACCGCCGCCGGACGATGGCCGCGGTGGACGGGCTGCGGGCCGTCGTGGTGGCCGCGCTCGCGGTGGCGATCGCCCTGGACGGGGTGGGCATCGTGACGCTGCTGGTGGCGGCGTTCCTGCTCGCCGCGCTGGGCACTCTCTTCGACGCGGCCTCGTTCGCGCTGCTGCCCGCGCTGGTGCCGCCGGCGGCGCTGCCCCGGGCCAACGGCCGGTTGCAGGCGGGCGCGGCGGTGGCGGGCGGGTTCCTCGGCGCGCCCGCCGCCGGACTGCTGTTCACGGCCGCACCGGCCCTCCCGTTCGCCGCCGACGCCGTGACGTTCGCCGTCGCCGCCGCGCTGGTGCTAGCCGTCTCCACCGCCCCGCGATCGGGCATGTCGCGCCCCGACACGGCGGGCCGTGACCGCACGGTCGGGGCAACGGGTAGCGGGCGCGCGTCCGTGTGGGCGGATGTTCGGGAGGGGCTGCGGTTCGTTCGCGGAGAGCCCACGCTGTTGCGGATCAATCTGCTGACCGCCGCCAGCAACCTGGCGATCAGCGGGCTGCTGGCGGTCCTGGTGCTCTACGCGCTGGACGTGCTGCGGGTGCCGCCGGCCGGCTACGGGCTGTTCGTCGCCGCCGCCGTCCTGGGCGGGGTCGCCGGTGCGCTCGGCTCGGGACGGCTCGCGGCCCGGCTGGGCACGGTGCCCGCCCTGCGTACGGTGCTCGCCGTGCAGACGGGCGCCCTGACCGGGTTCGCGGTGGCCCGGCACCCGCTGCCGGCCGGGCTGGCGCTGGCCGTGTTCGCCGCGGGCACGTCGGTGTGGAACAGCCTCTGGGCGTCGTACGGGCAGCAGCGCGTGCCGGCCCGGCTGCTCGGTCGGGTGGGTTCCGTGCAGCGGATGCTCGGTCTGGTCACCGCGCCCCTCGGCGCCGCGCTCGCCGGACTGGTCGGCGCGGCGTACGGGACGGCACCCGTGGCGGTGGCGGCGGCCGGCACGTTCGGGCTGGTCACCCTCGCGGCGTGGCGGGTGCTGCGACCGGCCGCTCCGGCACCGGACCCCGCTCGCGATGGGACAGCCCGGAGAGACGCAGGGCGATCCGCTGCCGGACCGGCGGCAGGGCGCCGAGCACCCGGAGCAGCACGTCCCGCACCGGTCGACCGGCCGGGGGGCAGGGTGGCCAGCCGGGTGAGCCCGGCGGCGAAGCTCAGGACGTCCTCGGCCATGGGGCGCTGCCGGGCGGCGTACGCGTCGAGGAGTCCGTCCGGTCCTCCGGCGAGCACGTCGGCCAGCGCGGTGCCGGCGGCGACCGCGTCGCAGATCCCCAGGTTCATGCCCTGCCCGCCGGCCGGGCTGTGGACGTGCCCGGCGTCGCCGGCGAGCAGCACCGGCCCGGACCGGAACGTGTCGGCGATCCGGTGGTGCACCCGGAACCGGGAGCCCCAGAGCACCTCGGTCACCCGGTCGGGTCGCCGCGCGGGCCCGCGCTCGTCGAGCAGCGCCTGAAGGTGGGCCAGGTCGGGTTGGGCGGGCGCGGTCGGCACGGCGGCGACCAGACGGACGACTCCGTCCGGCAGCGGCGCCCAGACCAGCGGCCCGGGGCGGGCCAGGAAGAGGGCGGCCTCGTCGCGGGGCAGGGCACTGTGCACCCGGACGTCGGCGAGCACGAACGACTCGACGGCGGTCGGGCCGGCGAAGCCGATGCCGCTCAGCTCGCGGACGGCGCTGTGCAGGCCGTCCGCGCCGACCACGAACCGGGCCCGCACCTCGCCGCGGTCGGTCCCGGCGACGATCCCGTCGGCGGTGCGGGTCAGGCCGGTCAACCGGCACGGCCGCCGCACCCGCACCCCGAGGTCGGCCAGCCGCGCGGTGAGCACCGCCTCGGTGACCGCCTGGGAGACCAGCAGCGCGTAGGGGAACCGGGTCGGCAGCCGGTGGAACGGCACCGCGAGCAGCACCCGGTCCCGGTCCCGCACGGTGAACCGCGGCGCCCGGACGCCCTGGGCGACGAGCGGCGCCGCGGCGTCGATCCGGTCCAGCACCTCCAGGGTGTACGCGTGGACGACCGCCGCGCGGGAGGTCAGCGGGGGCTGTTCCTGCTGGTCGACCACGGTCACGTCGACGCCGCGCCGGGCGAGGGTGAGCGCGGTGGCGAGGCCGGTCGGGCCGCCTCCCACCACGAGGACGTCGGTGCGTTGGGGCAGCATGGCCCACCTCCGAATGCCAACGGCCGTTTGCCAACACTTGTTGGCGCAACGGTAGAGGTGGGCCTCCGTCGATGTCAACGCTTGTTGGCCTACAGTCGTGGGCATGACCGCCGCCGCACCCCGTGCCCGCCGCTCCGACGCCACCCGAGCCGCCATCCTGCGGGCCG
The DNA here is from genome assembly GCF_044466625.1 of Micromonospora sp. NPDC049366. NCBI lineage: Bacteria > Bacillati > Actinomycetota > Actinomycetes > Micromonosporales > Micromonosporaceae > Micromonospora > Micromonospora sp. NPDC049366. Next base: position 126,545 of record NZ_JBITMV010000011.1, on the reverse strand, counting down.
CTCGGGAACGATTCGCCGCCGACGGCTACGACCGGGCCACCATCCGCGCCATCGCCGCCGACGCCCGGATCGACCCGTCGATGGTGATGCGCTACTACGGCAGCAAGGAGGGACTGTTCGCGGCGGCGGCCGAGTTCGACCTGCGCCTGCCCGACCTGGCCGACGTGCCGCCGCAGCGGCTGGGGCAGGTGCTGGTGCGGCACTTCCTCGACCGGTGGGAGGGGGACGAGACCCTCGCCGCGCTGCTGCGCGCCGCCAGCACGAATCCCGGCGCCGCCGAGCGGATCCGCGACATCTTCGCCAACCAGCTCACCGACGCGGTGGCCCGGTTCGGCACCGACCCGGCGAGCACCGCGCGGCGGGCCGGGCTGGTGGCCAGTCAGACCCTCGGCCTGGCCTTCGCCCGGTACATCGTCCGGCTGCCGCCGGTGGTGGACATGACACCCGACGAGCTGGTCGCGTGGCTCGCGCCGACCCTCCAGCGCTACCTGACCGGACGACCCCAGGAGTGACGAACGGCGACGGCCCGCCCCCGGGTCGGGGACGGGCCGTCGGAGGCCAACTGTCAGGGGTTCAGCCCGCCGGGCTGGTCACCCTTCACGACGGGGGCCCGCACCAGGTTGCCCCACTCGGTCCACGAGCCGTCGTAGTTGCGCACCTGCGGATAACCGAGCAGGTGGCGCAGCACGAACCAGGTGTGGCTGGACCGCTCCCCGATCCGGCAGTAGGCCACGATGTCGTCGTCCGCCGTCAGCCCGAGCTGGTCGGCGTAGATCGCCCGCAGCTCGTCGGCGGACTTGAACGTGCCGTCCTCGTTGGCCGCCGACTTCCACGGCTTGTTGACCGCGCCGGGGATGTGCCCGCCGCGCAGCGCGCCCTCCTGCGGGTAGTCCGGCATGTGCAGCATCTCGCCCGTGTACTCACCCGGGGACCGCACGTCGACCAGCGGCCGGCCGGCGGCCACGTGCGCCATCACCTGCTCGCGGTAAGCCCGCAGCGGCGCGTCGTCCCGCTGCGGAACCGGGTAGTCGGCCCGCGGCCGGGACACCTTGTCCCGGCTGAGCTCGCGCCCCTCGGCGATCCACTTCTGCCGGCCGCCGTCGAGCAGCCGCACATCCTGGTGGCCGAAGAGCGAGAAGACCCAGAGGGCGTACGCGGCCCACCAGTTGAAGTTGTCGCCGTAGAACACCACCGTGTCGTCGCGGCCGATGCCCTTGGCGGCACACAGCTCGGCGAAGCTCTTGGCGTCGAGGTAGTCCCGGGTCACCTGGTCGTTCAGTTCCAGGTGCCAGTCCACCTTCACGGCACCCGGGATGTGACCGGTGTCGTAGAGCAGGACGTCCTCGTCGGACTCGATGACGACGAGGCCCTCGTCGCCCAGGTGCTCGGCCAGCCACTCGGTCGTGACCAGCCGCTGCGGATCCGCGTACGCCTGCAGGCGCGGATCAGGATCGCTCGGCACAGACATGATCCCCAACCTACGCCGGATCACGGTGACCAACCGGAAAACGTGACCGGCCCCCCATCCGTTGCGGGTTGGGGGGCCGGCTCGACGGACGGTCAGCCAGCCACGGTGGGTCATCCCTCATCCACCTTTCCCCGAATGTCCCCGCGCTCGATCGACGGGGGCAGCGGATGCGATCCGGGCCGGCGGACATCAGGCGATCCCGATTCATCTAACGGGCGGGACCCTCGAAGCGGCTCTTTTCGGTCTTCGCGCCGCCAACCTGCCGGGCTCGGGGAGGGGCGTGGGTCAGTCGCCGACCGGGCCGAGCGCCGGGCGCTTCGCGGTGACGGTGTCGCCGGACGAGCGGCCGGTCAGCCGACGCTTGATCCACGGTGCCAGGTGCTGCCCGGCCCAGCGCAGGTCCGCTGCCCGTGCCGCGAGCCACGGCGACGGTGCCGGGTGCTCCGGCACCAGCAGCCACTCCTCGTCGCAGCCCACCCCGAGTGCGGTCAGCACCTGCCCGGCGACCCGGCGGTGCCCGGCCGGCGAGAGGTGCAGCCGGTCGGTGCTCCACAGCAGCGGGTTGTGGTACGTGTCGTCTGCGTACAGGTCGATGAGGATCGCGCCGTGCCGGTCGGCGATCTCGCCGGCCAACTGGTTGAGCAGGGTGACCCGGGGCACAACGAGCCGCTGGCCGGGCAGGTGCGCCATCACGTCGGCGAAGCGGAACAGGATGACGTCGGCGCCGGTGCCGCGAAGGCGGCCCACCACCTCGTCGAAGCGGGCGACGAACGCGTGCGCGTCGAAGGACCGGCGCAGCACGTCATTGCCGCCGGCCGCGAAGCTGATCAGGTCCGGCTTCATGGCGATCGCCTCGGGCACCTGGTTGGCCACGACGTTCGGGAAGAGCCGGCCACGGATGGCGAGGTTCGCGTACCGGAAGTCGGGGCCCGCCTCGGCGGCGAGCCGGGTGGCGACCAGGTCGGCCCACCCCCGGTAGGTGCCGTTCGGGTAGGGGTCGTCCATTCCCTCGGTGAAGCTGTCTCCGACCGCCACGAAGCTCCGCCAACGCATCGCGCCCCCCTCACCGCTCTTCGTTGCCTGCGGCGACCAGTTTGGCACCGCGAGCCGCACCGGTGGCTCCCTCCGCCGGGCAACGTGGCACAACTCATCGCGGCACGCTACCGGGCGGGCGGCTCGACGATGGGCTTGCGGTACGACCTCCGGGCCACGAACCGCTGAGGCGAGATCGACTCGGCGGGCGGGGGCGCCGAGGGTCAGGCGGCCACCCCGATGATCTGCTCGTCGTTCAGCTCCGCCGGCTCGACGACCTCGCTGATCTTCCGGCCCGTCGCGTCGACCAACACCAGCGCGAACCCGTCGCCCGACTTCACCCGGGCCACCAGCGTCCCGTCCGCCTGGAAGTACGCCTGCCACAGCTCCCGACCGCCGAGCGGCAGCTGGACCTCCTCGCCGGTGCGGGTGTCGAGCACGACGTTGACGCGCAGATCGCGGGCCACATCGCCGCCCGGCTCGTCGGCGCCGCGCCGGAGAAGCGCGATCCGTCCCCCGTCGGGCGAGAGGCTGGCCAGGTCGAGGCTGCCAGGGGCCGCCTCGCCACCCAGCCCGGGAACGGCACGCCGGACCGGGCCGTCGAAGCGGGCGAGCAGCACCTTGCCCGTCGAGCCGTCGGCGTACGCGAAGAACTCGCCGCTCGCGGACCAGACCGGGTGGCACCCCTCGGTGCCGGGCAGCTCGGTGAACTCGTTGCTGCCGACATCCAGAACGCCGACCTGCGTGATGGCGGGCTCGGCAGCGGTGACCACCGCGATCGTGAGCTCGCGCGAGTCCGGTGACCAGGCGGGGTTCCAGCAGGCCGGGTCGACCCCGTCCCGGATCTTCCTCTTGCCGGAGCCGTCCACGTCGGACGTGTAGAGCGCACCGCCCGACACCCAGGCGAGCGTCCGGCCGTTCGGTGCGACCACCATGTTCAGCCTGGTCGCCTCGCGGGGGAGTTCGGTGGACCGTTCCACCTTGCCGCCCGGCCGCCAAGAGTGGACGAAGCCGTGGCGCTCGTCGCCCGGAGAGTCAGCGGCGGTGCCGTAGACGACCCGACCGATGGTCGCGGCGGACGGGTCCGTCGTCACGGTGCTGCTCGTGTTCGGGGCGACCGGCGGCGACATCGACGGGGTGGAGAGCCCCGGCGGGTTGACGTTCGCCGACGGGGAGTCGGCGGGACGCGGGGAGTCGCCGGGGATCGACGGCGCGGTCGCGTCAGGGCGGATGGCGAAGGCGGTGCCGGCCGCCACGCCGACGAGCACGAGCGCCGCGGCCGAGGTCGCGACGACCCGCTGGATGCCGAGCCGGCGGGAGGTCCGCAGGGCGCGGTCCCGCAGGTCGACCGGGGTGACCTCGTCGGCCAGGCCGGCCAGGTCGAGCCGGAGACGGTCGTCGTTCATCGGACGGTTCCTTCCAGGACGTACAGCTCGGCGAGTTCGGGGGCGACGCCGCGCAGCTTGGCCAGGGCCTTGGAGGTCTGGCTCTTGACGGTGCCGACGGTGACCCCGAGCAGTTCGGCGGCCTCTGCCTCGGTCCGGTCCTCGAAGAAGCGCAGCACCAGCACGGCGCGCTGCTTCGGGGAGAGCTTGGCCAGCGCGGCCCGCAGGGTGAGTCGCAGCGTCGTCTGCTGGGCGTGATCGGGAGCCGAGCCTCCTCCGCGCGGCTCGGGCAGCTCGCCCGTCATCGACTCCGCGACCCGGCGGCGACGCCACCAGGAGACCTGGAGGTGGTACATCGTCCTGCGGGTGTACGCCTCGGCGTTGCCGGTGTGGTGCAGACGGCTCCACGAGCGATGCGTCCGGGCCAACGCCGACTGCACGAGATCCTCGGCAAGGTGCTGGTCACCGGTCAGCAGGTAGGCCGAGCGCAGCAGCGCCGGCGTTCGGGTACGGACGAACGAGTCGAACTCACTCAGCTGAGGGTCCACACGAGCCGATCCTTGGAGTTGGTGGTGCACGGCATTCCGATGCCATCCCAGACGTCTGCCCGGCCACCGGTGGTTGCCGCCCGGAACGCCGATCACCGACAGTCTCGGCCGTCGACCTGGCCGAATTGCGTCGCCACCCCGGACAAGCCGGTCGTACGCTGCGCCAATGCTGCTACGGATGTCGACCCTGCTGCTGCGGACCCTGCGCGAGGATCCGGCCGACGCGGAGGTGCCGAGCCATCGGCTGCTCCTGCGCGCCGGTTACATCCGACGCGCCGCGCCGGGCGGCTACACCTGGCTGCCGCTGGGCAAGCTGGTGCTGGACCGGATCACCGAGGTCATCCGCTCGGAGATCACCGCGATCGGCGACCAGGAGGTGCACTTCCCGGCGCTGCTGCCGGCGGAGCCGTATCGGACCAGTGGCCGGTGGACGGAGTACGGCGACGACATCTTCACCCTCGCCGACCGCAAGGGCGCCGAGCACCTGCTCGCCCCGACCCATGAGGAGTTGGCCGCGCTGCTGGTGAAGGACCTCTTCACCTCCTACCGGGACTTCCCGGTGACGTTGTTCCAGGTGCAGACGAAGTTCCGGGACGAGGCCCGGCCGAGGGCCGGCGTGCTGCGCGGGCGGGAGTTCCTGATGAAGGACGCCTACTCGTTCGACCTGGACGAGGCGGGGCTGCAGGCCGCGTACGACCGGCACCGGGGCGCGTACCGGCGGATCTTCGACCGGCTCGGCCTGGACTACACGGTGGTGCGGGCGATGTCCGGCGCGATGGGCGGCTCGGCGTCCGAGGAGTTCCTGGCCGCGACGCCGGTCGGTGAGGACACCTTCGTCGGCTGCACCTCGTGCGACTACGCGGCGAACACGGAGGCGGTGAGCACCCCGACGCCGGCTGCGGCCGACCCGGACGCGCACCCGCCGGTGGAGGTGCACGACACCCCGGACACGCCGACCATCGCCAGCCTGGTGGAGTTGGCCAACACCCGCCGGCTCGGCGGCCGGGACTACTGGACGGCCGGCGACACGCTGAAGAACGTCGTGCTGACCGTACGCCGGCCGGGCGCGGACTTGGCCGAGCCGCTGGTGATCGGCGTACCGGGCGACCGGGAGGTCGACCTGAAGCGAGTCGAGGCGGCGCTCGCCCCGGCGGCGGTGGCCGTCTTCGAGGACTGGGACGCCCACCCGGAGCTGGTACGCGGTTACATCGGTCCGCAGATCATGGCCAAGCTCGGCGTCCGCTACCTGGTCGACCCGCGGGTCGCGCCCGGGTCGGCCTGGCTGACCGGGGCGAACGAGCCGGGCCGGCACGCCACCCACGTGGTCAGCGGTCGGGACTTCACGCCGGACGGCACGATCGAGGCCGCCGACGTCCGGGCCGGCGACCCCTGCCCGTCCTGCTCCTCGGGCGAGCTGACGATCCGGCGGGGCATCGAGGTCGGGCACATCTTCCAGCTCGGCCGCCGCTACACCGACGCGTTCGCGGTGGACGTGCTCGGCCCGGCGGGCAAGCCGGTCCGGCCCACCATGGGCTGCTACGGCATCGGGGTGTCGCGGGCGGTGGCCGCGGTCGCCGAACAGCACCACGACGACCGGGGACTGGTCTGGCCGGCCGCGATCGCGCCGTGCGACGTACACCTGGTGGCGGCCGGCAAGGGGCCGCAGCTGGAAGCGGCGGTCGACCTCGGCGGGCAGCTCGCGGCGGCGGGCCTGCGGGTGCTGGTCGACGACCGCACCGGCGTCTCCGCCGGGGTGAAGTTCGCCGACGCCGAGCTGATCGGCATCCCCCGCACCGTCGTGGTCGGGCGCCGGCTCGCCGAGGGGTACGTCGAGCTGCGCGACCGGGCCACCGGCGAGCGGAGCGAGCTGCCGGTGCCGGAGCTGGTGGACACACTGGTGGGTGACGTCCGCCGGGACCGGGTGTAGCGAGGCCGTCACCGGGTACCGCACCTGGATAACTGTTTGTGTTTTCGGAGGCTCTCATGACCGGTTACCGGGTCGCCGACGTGATGACCAGGCAGGTCGTCTACCTGTCCGCGGACACCACGCTCGACGAAGCAGCGAAGGTGATGAAGGAGGCCGACATCGGCGACGTCGTCGTCACCGACGGCGCCAGCCTCGCCGGCATGCTCACCGACCGGGACATCGTGGTCCGGGCCGTCGCGGAACGCGCCGACCCGGCCAGCACGACGATCGGCGCGATCATCACCCGCGAGGTTGTGATGATCGAGCAGCACGCGACGGCCGGCGAGGCGGCCGCGCTGATGCGGGAACGCGGCATCCGGCGGGTGCTGGTCTGCGACAGCGACCGCAAGCTGGTCGGGATCGTCTCGCTGGGTGACCTGGCGATGCAGCTCGACCCCCAGTCGGCGCTCAGCGAGATCAGCGAACAGGCGCCGACAGTGTGACCGGGGCCCCTGCCGTAACGGTGGGGGCCCCTGATCACCGGCGGTAGCCTTCGAGTCATGTCCGCCATGCCGGCCAGGTTGGCCGAGATCGTCGACGAGTTCGCCGCCGCCCCCCGGGAGGTGGTGCTGGAGATGTTGCTCGAATACGCCGACGTCATCCCACCCCTGCCACCCGACAGCACCGAGCGGGAGGGCATGGAGCAGGTGCCGGAGTGCCAGACCGCGTTCTTCCTGCGTGCCCGGGTGACTCCGGAGAAGACGGTGGAGACGCTCTTCGACTGCCCGCCCGAGGCGCCCACCACCCGGGCGTTCGCCGGCATCCTCGCCGAAGGGCTGGCCGGGGCGAGCGCCGACGAGGTGCTCGCCGTGCCGGACGACCTCTACCAGCGGATGGGGCTCGCCCAGGCGATCAGCCCGCTGCGCGTACGCGGCGGCACCGCGATCCTGGCCCGGCTCAAGCGCCAGGTCCGGGAACAACTGGGCTGAACGGGAAGTTGGCACCGGTCATGGAGATCGAGATCTACGCCGATGTGGTGTGTCCCTGGTGCTACATCGGCAAGCGCCGGCTGGACGAGGCCGTCGCCGCGTACGACGGTGACGTCACCGTCCGCTACCGGCCGTTCCAGCTCGACCCGACGCCGGTGCCCGAGCCGCTGCCGGTGCCGCAGGCCCTGGCCGCGAAGTTCGGCGGCCCCGACACCGCCCGCCAGATGATCGACCGGGTGACCCAGGTGGCCGCGGGCGCGGGTCTCACGCTCGACTACGACCGGGCGCTCGCCGCCAACACCTTCGACGCGCACCGGCTCGTGCGCTACGCGGGTGAGCGCGGCAAGGCCGGCGAGATGCTCGACGCTCTCTACCGGGCACACTTCGTCGACGGGGTCGACGTCGGCTCGCCCGACGCCCTCGCCGGGCTGGCCGAGCAGGTCGGCCTCGACGCCGCCGACGCCCGCCGCTACCTCGACTCCGAGGAGGGCACCAAGGAGCTCGCCGCCGACCTGGCCTCCGCCCACGATCTGGGCGTCAACAGCGTGCCGACCTTCGTGCTCGCCGGCAAGTACGCCGTCCAGGGCGCCCAGGACACCGCGACCCTGCTCGCCGCGTTCGCCGAGGTGGAGCGCCGGGAGTCCGCCGACAACTGAGCCCGACCAGGGCCGGACCGTCGATGCATCGGCGCCGATGATGTTTCATGTGAAACGACATCGATCCCGATGGCTGGCCGGTCCGGCCCTTCCGGTTCTCGGCGGCCGGATCCGACGGGTCTCGGCGGGCCGCCGGGTCCGACGGGCTCGGGTTGCGCCGCAGCGTCCGCACGGCGGCACGGCACGTCAGGCCGGGCGGGCGAGATCCTCGATGACCCGGGCGCCCGGCAGCGCGCCGAGCGCCGGCCCGGGAAGCGCGATCTTGCTGTGCCGGACCCCCGAGCCGATGATCACGTGCGGCGTGGCGATGACCCGCGCGTCGACCAGGATCGGCCACTCCTCCGGCAAGCCGATCGGCGTGATGCCGCCGTACTCCATGCCGGTCAGCTCGACCGCGTCCGCCATCGGCGCGAAGCTGGCCTTGCGCACGTCGAGCGCCCGGCGGGCCACCCCGTTCACATCGGCCCGGGTGGTGGCGAGGATGACACAGGCCGCGTAGCGGACCACGCCCTCCCGCTTGCCGGCCACCACCACGCAGTTGGCCGAGACGTCCAGCCCCACCTCGTACGCCGCGCAGAACGCGGCGGTGTCGGCGAGGTCGGCGTCGATCGGCGCGACCAGCACGTCGTCCACGTCGACCGGCGCGTCGGCGGGCCACTGCCCGAGCGCCGCGGCGACCGGCGGTGCGAGCAGGTCCGGGCGGGTGCGGGCCGGTTCTGTCTTCAGCGTCCCCATCACGGGTGCGATCCTCGCACCCGTGACCCGGTGTCGCCCACCGAAGTCCACGGCGGCGCGCGGACGCCGGTCAGCTGCCGGCGAGGAAGGCGTTCTCCTTGAGGAACGTGCGGTCCCGGTTGGCGGCGAGCTCCTCGGCCCGCAGCGCCTGGGCGCGGCGGACCTCCAGGTCCTCCAAGGCGTGCCGGACGGCGACCCGGATCACGCCGTAGAGGAAGACGAAACCGAAGCAGTAGAGGATGACGGCCATGACGACAGCGAACATGCGGTCACGCTAAGCCGAACGTGAACGGTGCACGCTCTCATCTCCGGGCGGTTCCCCCGTACGTGTCGGCGAGGTAGTCGGCCCACGTCCGCGCTCCCCGGGGCAGGGCCTCGGTGATCAGGCCGCCCTCGCGCAGGGACCGACCGAGGCGCCCCGGCAGGCGCACCGGCAGCAGCGGCCGGCGCGAGTGGCGGGCGGCCCGCCAGGCGCGTACGGCCTGGTCGAAGCGGAGGACCTCCGGGCCCCCGTACTCCTCGATGCCGCGCAGCGGGCCCGCGACCAGGCGGGCCACCAGCCGCGCCGCCACCTCGCGCGGGTCGACCGGCTGGGCCAGGACGTTCCGGTCGCCGATCGTGGGCCCCAACCGGCTGGACACGACCAGCAGCTCGTCGAGGAACTCCGGGAACTGGGTGGCCCGCAGCACCGACCAGGGCACCGGACCGGCCGCGACGACCTGCTCGGCGGCGAGCTTGTGCCGGTAGTACGGCATGGGCACCCGGTCGACACCGACGATCGAGGTGTAGACGAGATGCCGCACGTCGGCCTGCCCGGCGGCGACCACCAGCCGGCGGGTGCCCAGCACGTCCACCTCGTACGTCCGCCCACCCGTGGGCGACGACGCCAGGTGCAGAACGGCGTCCACTCCGGCGACCGCCTCGTCCAGCCCTTCGCCGGTGGCCAGGTCGACGACGACCCACTCGACGTCCGGGTCCGTACGCGGCCGGCGACTCGTCGCCCGTACGGCGATCCCGTCACTGCGCAGCCGCGCCACCACGGCCCGGCCCAGACGTCCTCCGGCCCCCGTTACCAGCACCTTCATCTCGTCCTCCTTCGACGGCTCTCCGTCGCCCTGACGGCACGGTCGCTCGTGGCGTGACGGGCTGTGCGGCAGCTCACCGGCCCCACCGCCACCGTTTAGCGCAGCAGGTCCAGCACGGTCACCAGCGCGAAGAACGCGATCACCACCTCGCTGACCACCCAGGCGTGCCGGTTGGCCCAGCCGCGGATCCGGGGCAGCGTCACGGCCGCGTGCCGTCCGGCGATCAGCAGCACGAGCAGCGGCAAGGCGAGGAGCAGCAAGGTCAGCAGCACGAACGGCAGCAGGTGCCACCACGCCAGACCGTGCCGGGCGGAACTGGCGCCGACGGCCGCCATCGCCAGGTCGTCGGTCGGGGAGGTGGCGACGAGCACGGCACCGAGTCGTGCCGCGGTCGCCGGGGCGGCGCGCTGGAACCGCTGCATCCAGCGCGGCGGGCCGGTCTCGTGGCGACGCAGATAGACGATCACCGCGAGGACGACCAGCAGCCCCAGCACCGCCCAGTCGATCCGGGTGGCCGTGCGCTGCAACCGGCTGACATGGCTCTCCGCGTCGCCGACCGGGCCACCCAGCACCCGGGTGACCAGCCAGCTCACCGTCACCCCGGCGAGCACGACCGCGCCCGTCCCGCCCAGGTAACCGAGCGAGGCGGCACGTGGTCGCTCGGCCGAGGCCAGCAGCACCGCCGCGACGATCTGCGTCCCGGCGACCATGACCACGGCCAGCGGCAGGATGGTCAGGAAGTTCATCGCCCGCCCATCCTCCCGGCCCCCCCGCCCACCTCGCCGGACCTTCGAGGGATTACCTCACCCCGCCCACCGTCGAGTCGAGGCCGAGCTGGGCAGTGCCGGGGCCGAGTGGGCCGGGGGTCACCGGTGTGGGGCGAGCGGGGTCACTCGGGGGGCGAGGGTGGCGCCCAGTAGGGCCAGGCCGGCGGCGACCGCCAGGGTCACCAGGTAGTCGCGCGGGCCCGGCGCCGATCCGGCCGCCAGCACCGCCCCGGTCAGGGCCAACACGGTCGCCGCGAACAGCGAGTCGCCCAGTTGCAGCGACGAACTGCTGCGTCCCTGCTCGCCGGGGGCGGACAGCTCCAGCGTGAGCACCGACAGGGACGGATAGAGCAGCCCCATGCCGAGCCCGGCCAGGGCCCACCCCAGCACGCCCACCGCGACCGGCACCCCGGGGGCGACGGTGCCGGCCACGGTCGCGATGCCGGCGGTGATCAGGGCCAGGCTGGTGCGCGGCAGGGTGGCCCGGGAGGCCGGCTTCGGGATCCGTCCCTGGATCCACGAGCCCACCGACCAGGACAGCGCCCCGACCGTGAGGACCAGCCCGGCCGCGGTGGGGGTGAAGCCGCGTTCCCGGGAGAGCATCAGCGGGATGACCACCTCGGCGCCGACGAACGCGCCCGAGGCGAGGCCGCGCAGCCCGATGACGGTGGGTAGCCCGCGGGCGGACCGCAGGAACCCGGCCGGCAGCAGCCGAGGCGCGCAGACCAGCAGGCCGGCGACCGCGACCGCGGTCACCACCACGGCGACGGCACCGCGCTGCTGGCCCCCGATGTGCAGCAGAGCGGCGCTCACCCCCGCCCCGCCCGCCCAGCCGATCCGCGCCCGGGCGCCCGCCGGCACGCCGGTCGCCGCGGCCGGGCCGATCGACCGCAGCCCGGGGTGGACGAGCAGCACGGCCGGCACGGCGACCGCCGGCACCGCCAGGAACACCCACCGCCACCCGAGGTGTTCGACGATCAGACCGGCCACCGCCGGTCCGACCAGCGACGGTACGACCCACGCGGCGGCGAAGGCCGCGAAGATCCGCCGGTGCAGCTCCTCCGGGTACGCCTTACCGACGATCACGTACAGCGCGACGGAGAGCAGCCCGGAACCGAAGCCCTGCACGACCCGACCGACGACCAGCGCCCCCATCACCGGTGCGGTCCCGGCGACCACCAGCCCGACCACGAACCAGACCAGCCCGTGCCACATCGCCGGGCGCGGCCCCCGGGCGTCGCACCAGATGCCGGAGAGCACCATGGCGACCACACCGGCGGCGAAGGATCCCCCGAACGCCAACCCGTACAGGGCCAGGCCGTCCAGGCTGCGGGCCACCGTGGGCATCGCCGTGCCGACGGCCAGGGCCTCGAAGGCGAGCAGCGAGACCAGCGCGACGCTGCCCACGGTCATCGCGCGCAGGCGGGGTGCGAACAGGCTCGTGGCCGGTGTCGCCGGTGCGACGGTGGCGGTCATGGTCGGGTCCGCGCCGGTGCGATCGTCATGCGACCCAGCCTGCGACTTGAAGCCGGGTTCAGGTCAACCGGAAAACGCGGACGGCGGGTGGACCGGCCTCGGTCAGGCGCTCTGCAACGCCTCGCCCACGCCCTTCACCAGGCCCGAGAAGTGCTGGTCGGACAGGAGGTGGCCGGCAGTGATCACCAGCGCCAGCGGCCACTCGATGATCTGCACCGCGGCGAGCAGCCCGATCCCCGCGTAGTAGGCCAGCCGATCGACGGGTGGTACTGCCATCTCGCCCAGCATCGGCACCTGTACCCGCCGGCTGTAGATCTCGACGGTCTCGCGGGCCCCGTTCAGATGTCGACTCAGACTGCTCATCGCGGCCTCCCCGTTGGCTTCTGACGTCCGCCGCTTTCCACCGCCGATCCGGTCCATGCGCCCGAAGGTGGGGAAACTTCCTCTGCTCCGGGGGCATAACGGACGACGCGGCGGGAAGCCAGGCCGCCGACGCGAGCGTGGGAGGCGAGATGGCGTACGGCAGAAACGGCAGCAGCGGGGAGTCTGGCCGGCGATCGTCCGGTCGTACGCCTCGATGACGCTGGCGGGTCGCGTCGCCGGTCGGCTCCTCCCACCGGTCGGCGTGCCACGGCTGGTCGAAGACGCCGGGCGCACGGTTGGCTCCGCCGCGTCACGGCTGGCCCGGCTGGCCGGCGTCACCAACCGCCGCGTGTGGTCCCGGCCGGGGCGGCATCACATCGAGGTGCACGGCGTCTGCCAGGACGGCGGCGACACTCTGGCCCGCCAGGTGGAAGCGGCCCTGGAGGGGATGCCGGGCGTGGCGTGGGCGCGTGTCAACGCGCCGTCCGGCCGCGTGGTGGTGGCCGTCGAGCCACCGGAGCCGAAGCTGCGCGACCTCATCGCCACGATCGCCCGCACCGAACGCACCTGCCCGCACGAGCCCGACCCGGAGGTCCCGCCGCCGCACCCGCCGGAGGAGGGCCCGCGTACCCCACGCACGCTCGGTGCCCTCGCCTCCGACGCGTTGGGCCTGACGATCTCCGCGGCCACCCGGATCCTGCCGTTCACCCCGGTGCCGGGCGAGGTGGCCGGGCTGCTCTCGGCCGTGGACCTGCACCCGCGTCTACACTCGCTCGCCGGTCGAGGGCTGCGCGCCGACCCCCGGGCGGACATCCTCTTCCCCCTCGCCGAGGCGGTGGTGCAGGGCCTCACCGGTGGCTGGGCGGGGATCGTGCTCGACGGCGCCCAGCGGATCATGCAATGGGGTGAGGACCGGGCCCAACTGTCCGTCTGGGAGAAGGCCGAACCGCGGCTGTTCGGTGAGCCCGACCTGGCGGTGGCCCGGTGGCCCGTCCTCGACCGGCCCCGCCCCAAACCGGACAGCCCCGTCGAGCGGCACGCGACCCGGATGCTCGCGGCCGGCGCCGTCGCCGCCGCGGCCGCCGCCCCGGTCGCCGGCCGCAAACGCGCCGCGGCTCTCGGCCTCTCCGCCCTGCCCAAGGCCCCAGGGAGTGGCCGCGAGGGTTACGCCGCCCAGCTCGGCCGGATCCTGGCCCGCCGGGGCGTGATCGCCATGGACCGCGGTGTGCTGCGCCAACTCGACCGGCTCGACACACTGGTGCTGGACGCCGCCGTACTCGGTTCGGATCGGGGCGTCCTGGCCGACCTCGCGCCGCTGCCCGGCGCGGAGACCGGGCACGTCGCCGAGCAGGCGTTCGCGCTCTTCGACCCGGAGGACCCGGACCGCGTCCACGAGGCGGACGGTTGGCGGATGGGCCCGCTGGACCGCCTCGACGCCGACGACCCGGGCGACACCGAGGACAGCCGCCGCCTCCGCGAGCAGGGCGGCCGGCTGCTCGGGCTGGCCCATCGGGGCACGCTCGCCGCGCTGCTGCGGGTGGAGGCCGAGCCCGCACCGGGCGTCGACGGGCTGCCCACCGCCGCCCGCCACGCCGGGCTGCGGCTGGTGGTGGCCGGCGACGACGATCAGCGGTACGGCTTCGCCGACGCCGTGCTGCCCGGCGGGGACCGGCTGACCGAATCGGTGCGGTCGCTCCAGCGGGACGGCGCGATGGTGATGCTGGTGTCCCGCGACCGGTCTGCGCTCGGCGCCGCGGACTGCGGGCTCGGCCTGTCCGCCCCCGACGAGCCGCCGCCGTGGGGCGCGCACCTGCTGGTCGGCACGGATCTGCGGGTCGTGGCGCTGATCGTCGAGGCGGCCGGCGTGGCCCGCCGGATGACCGCGCAGAACATCAAGGTGGCGATGGCCGGAACGGGCCTCGGCGCGCTCGGGGCGTTCACCGCCGCCCCGCAACAACTGCCCGGCCGGAGCCTGCACGCGGTCAACGGCGCGGCGGCGATCGCGTTCGGCAACGGCGTCTGGCGGGCCAGTCGACTGCCCCAGCCGGACGACACGCCGGCCCCGGTGGCGACGGCCTGGCACCTCATGCCGGTGCGGACCGTCTTCGAGCGGCTCGGCACCGATCGGGACGGGTTGGCGGAGGCGGAGGCGGAGCGACGACGCGCCGGCGGCGGCCCGGACGGTCAGGGCCAGGGCGGCCTGCTCCGGGCGTTCGTCGACGAGCTCGCCAACCCGCTCACCCCGGTGCTGGCCGCCGGCGCGGTGCTCTCCGCCTCGTTCGGCTCGGTGGTGGACGCCGCCCTGGTGGGTGGCGTCGTCGGCGGCTCCGCGCTGATCGGCGCGGTGCACCAGCGCAACACCGAACGCTCCCTGGCGGAGCTGCTGTCCCGATCGGCGGTCACCGCGCGGGTGCGGCGCGACGGCGCGGAGCGGGTGCTGGCGGCCGAAGACCTGGTGCCCGGGGACGTGGTGCGGCTGGAGCCCGGGGACGCCGTCCCGGCCGACTGCCGGGTCATCGAAGCCGACGGGCTGGAGGCGGACGAGTCGTCGCTGACCGGGGAGTCCCTGCCGGTTACCAAGACGGATCAGCCGGTCGTGGCGGCCGCCGTCGCGGATCGGCACTCCATGCTTTACGAGGGCACCACCGTCGCCGCCGGACACGGCAGCGCGGTGGTGGTGGCCACGGGCGCCGACACGGAGACCGGCCGCAGCCTCGCCCTGGCCCGGCAGGCCCCGCCGAGCGGCGGTGTCGAAGCCCGCCTCGGCCGGCTGACCCGGGCAGCCGTCCCGCTGGCGGCGGGCTCGGCGGTGGCCGTCGCCGGGGCGGGCCTGCTGCGGGGCGTACCCCTGGCGCAGACGGCGGCGACCGCCGCGAACCTGGCGGTGGCGTCGGTGCCGGAGGGGCTGCCGTTCCTGGTCAGCGCCGCCCAGCTCGCCGCGGCCCGGCGGCTCGCCGACCACGGCGCCCTGGTGCGCAACCCACGCACCATCGAGGCGCTCGGCCGGGTGGACGTGCTCTGCTTCGACAAGACCGGCACCCTCACCGAGGGGCAGCTACTGCTCGCCGGGGTCGGTGACGGCGACGCCAGCCGGTACGCCACCGTGGACCGGCTCGACGACCGACTCCGGTTCACGCTGGCCGCGGCGCTGCGGGCCACCCCGTGGGCGGCCGACCCGGAGGAGCTGGGTCACCAGACCGACCGGGCGGTCCGGCACGGCGCGGAAGCCTCGGGCGTGGTGGAGCAGATCGGCGCGGACGGGTGGCGCGCGGTGGGTGGGCTGCCGTTCGAGCCGTCCCGGGGCTACCACGCCACCGTCGGCGGGGACAACGACGGCCTGCTGCTCAGCGTGAAGGGCGCGCCGGAGTCGGTGCTGCCGCGCTGCGGCTCCCGCCGCGTCGACGGGCGGTCGGAGCCGCTGGACGACGCCGGTCGGGATGAGCTTTACCACCTGCTCGCCGAGCGCGCCGGCGCCGGTCACCGGGTGCTGGCGGTCGCCGAGTGCCGGATCGGCGAGCAGTCGGTCAGCGACGAGCAGGTGACCGATCTCTGTTTCGTCGGCTTCCTCTCTCTCGCCGACGGGGTGCGGGAGAGCGCCGCCCCCGCCGTACGCCGGATCCGGCAGGCCGGCGTGCACACCATCATGATCACGGGTGACCATCCGGCGACCGCCGAAGCGATCGCCGCCACCATCACCGACCACGACGAGCAGCAGGTGGTGACCGCCACCGAGCTCGACCAGCTCGACGACGAGGCGCTCGCCGACCGGCTGGCCCACACCGACGTGGTGGCCCGCTGCACGCCGGCGCACAAGGTCCGGATCATCCAGGCGTTGCAGAAGTGCGGTCGTACGGTCGCGATGACCGGCGACGGCGCCAACGACGCGCCCGCGATCCGGCTGGCCGACGTGGGCATCGCCCTCGGCCAGCGGGGCACCCCCGCCGCGCGGGCCGCGGCCGACCTGGTGGTCACCGACGACCGGCTGGAGACCATCATCGCCACCCTCGTGGAGGGTCGGGCGATGTGGTCGTCCGTACGGCACGCGCTGAGCATCCTGGTCGGCGGCAACCTCGGCGAGATCGCGTTCAGCGTGCTGACCGCCGCGGCGACCGGCCAGTCCGCCATAAACGGGCGGCAACTGCTGCTGGTCAACCTGCTCACCGACCTCGCGCCGGCGTTGGCGATCGCCGTCCGCCCGCCCGGGGGCGACCACGCCGACGACCTTCTCCGCGAAGGGCCGGACACCTCGCTGGGCGAGACCCTGACCCGCGAGATCGGGCTGCGGGCCGCCGCGACCACCCTCGGCGCGACCGCCGGCTGGACGCTCGCCCGCTACACCGGCGGCACACCGCAGCGGGCCGGCACGGTCGCGCTGGTCTCCCTGGTCGGCACCCAGCTCGGCCAGACCGTCCTGGCCGGTGGCACCAGTCCGACGGTGCTCGCGTCCACGGTGGCCTCACTCGGTGTGCTGGGTGCGGTGGTGCAGACACCCGGGCTCAGCCAGTTCTTCGGCTGCACCCCGCTCGGGCCCGTGGGTTGGGGTATCGCCGCCGGTTCGGCGTTCGGCGCCACCTTCGCCAACGGTGCGCTGAGCCGGCTGGTGGAGCGGCTGCCGCAGCGCGACGGCGCCGGCCGCCCGGCCCACGACGGCTCCTCCGGCGACACCGGGTCTCCGGGGTCCGAGGACGGCGGCGGCGTGTCGCCGGGTGCCGACGACGGCGGGGGCCTCCAGGGTTTCGCGCCGGGCCTCGGCGGCCTCGACACGGACGAGCCGGCGGACGGCTGACGACCGCCGCCGGCATGGCCCGCCCATCCGGGGGTACGGCAACGGACGGAGGTGGGCGGGTTGGCAGAGCGGCCGGAGGTCACGTTCATCGGCACCGCCACCACGGTGCTGCGGATCGGCGGGTTCACCCTGCTCACCGACCCGAACTTCCTGCACCGGGGGCAACCCGTCTATCTGGGCAAGGGGCTGTGGTCGCGGCGGCGCACCGATCCGGCCATGACCATCGCCCAGCTGCCGCCGCTCGACGCGGTGGTCCTGTCCCACCTGCACGGCGACCACTTCGACCGGGTGGCCCGGCGTGAACTCGACCGCGCGCTGCCCATCGTGACGACGCCCGAGGCCGAGCGGAAACTGCGGCGCTGGGGTTTCCGGGGCGCGGCGGGGCTGCCCACCTGGCGCTCCCACGAGCTGCACCGCGACGGCGCGACCCTACGACTGACGTCGATGCCCGGCCAGCACGGGCCGGGCATCGTGGACCGCCTGCTCCCGGACGTGATGGGCACGATGATCGACCTGCTCCGCGACGGGGCCCGCACGTTCCGCCTCTACGTCACCGGCGACACCCTCAACCTGCCGATGCTCGCCGCCGTCCCCGAGCGGTACCCGGACATCGACGCGATGCTCATCCACCTCGGGGGCACCAAGGTCGCCGGCATCCTGCTCAGCATGGACGCGCAGCAGGGTGCCGACCTGATCGAGCTGGTCCGGCCGAGGCTGACCGTGCCGATCCATTACGACGACTACCCGGTGTTCCGGTCGCCGCTGACCATCTTCCTGGACGAGGCGCGCCGCCGAGGCCTGGTGAGGATGATCCGCCCGATTTCCCGGGGCGAAACCGTCCCCCTCATCCCCTGAGACCCTGCCCTTGCCTCGGTGATCGAGAACTTTGGGCCAGGATCGCGCCGATTCCTGACGCAAGCGCACTTCCGGCGGGAGGGTTGATGCCGGTCCTCCTACCCCGGTGCGACCCGCCCATGCGCCCGACGCCGTCGGCGGCGGGCGACGATGCGCCAGCCGATCACCAGCGCCACCAACCCGACCAACCCCACGAGGAGCTGCCCGAGCGGCCACCAGAGGGCGAGCAGCCACCGGAGGGCGCCCTCGGGCCAGGTGGGCGACGGCCCGCCGAAGCTGTCCAGCAGGTCGGCCGGGACGTCCACGAAGAGGGCGCTGGACGGCAGCGCGACCAATTCCCGCCGGGAACCGTCCACCCGGAACTCCCGCAGCTCCACCGCGCCGACCTGCGTCCAGCCGGTCTCGGACCAGAGCTCGTCGTCCGGTTGCTTGGTCAGCCCCACCTCCGGCTGGTACTCGGCGACGACGGCGTCCCCGTCGCGCTGCCAGCCGAGGAGTCGGGCGGCCAGGCCGTGCGCGGGAGGCAGCGCCGGGCCGGTCGCCGGGCCGCCGGTGCGTACGTAGCGGTAGCTGATCTGGATCGCCCGCCGCGCCAGGCGTTGCTCGTCGCAGCTGCCGCCGTCCTCGCAGTCGCTGATCGACCACAGGGCGATCCGCTCGCCGTCGGGCAGCCAGGCACCGGGCCCGGCGAGCCGTTCCCGAGCGGTGAGGGCGGCGAGGGTACGGCTCGCGCCGGAGGCGAGGTCGACGATGTGCAGCGCCTCGGTCGTCGCCACGGCGAGCCGTGACCCGTCCGGGGAGAAGGCGGCGAGGTTGCCGGCGTGGGCGGCGGTCCCGTCGATCGGGGGCAACTGGCGCACCGCCCCGGTGGTCGTGTCGAGCAGGCTCAGCCGACCCAGCCGTCCGATGACGTTCTGCGCCATGACCAGCAACGACCGTCCGTCCGGGGCCCAGGCCACCGGCAGCCCACCCGGGTACTGCCGCGCCTGCCCGGTGGTCAGGTCCATGATCGCCGTCTGCCCGACCGGGTCGTCCGGCCACTGACTGCCCTCCAGCCACGGTTGGGCGGCCAGCCGGCTGCCGTCCGGTGAGAGGAGAAGGTCACTCGTTCCCGCAGCGGTCTCCCCGACCGTACGCGCCAGCCGGTAGCTGCCGTCCCGCCCGACCAGCAGGCTGCGGCCCTCCCAGCCCCAGATGTCGCTGCCCCGCAGCTCCTTGTCGCCGGACACCACCAGGGCTGCCGGGCCCGGCGGGTCCTCGACGACGGTCGCCTCGCCGGTCAGCGGCGGAAACACCCGCGACGGCACCACCGGCCGGTCCGCGGCGGGCGAGAACCCGCCGTCGGGCAGCGTGGTCGCCAGCAGCGGTACGCCGGTCAGCGCCACCACGAGCGCCACCAGCGCCGCACCGGCACGCCGCCGTCGCCGCCGCCGACCGAGTAGCCAGGTGTCCGGTGAGATCCGCGGCGGGTGGGACTCCTCGGCCAACCGGTGCAGTGCCTCCCTCAGCAACTGGTCGCTCATGACCGCACCTCCAGCAGGTCCACCAGCTCCGGCGCGAGGACGCGCAGCCGCGCCAACCCGTCCCGCAACTGGCTCTTCACCGTCCCCACGCGACAGCCGAGGGTGTCGGCGATCTGCGCGTCGCTCAGGTCGGCGAAGTACCGCAGCACGATCGCCGCCCGCTGCCGGGGAGCGAGCCGGCCCAACGCCGCCCGGACCGCGAGGTTCACGGCGACCGCGTCCGCCGCGTCCGGCACCGGCCGGTCGTTGCGCTCCAGCGGGGCCTCCGGCACCTGCCGGGTCCGCCGCCGCCACCAGGAGATGTGCTGGTGGTAGAGGGCCCGACGCACGTACGCGTCGGGGTCGCCCTCGGCCACCACCCGCCGCCACCGGCCGGCGACCCGCAACAGCGTCTGCTGGACCAGGTCCTCGGCGAGATGGTGGTCGCCGGTGAGCAGGTAGGCGTGCCGAGACAGACCCGGACCACGGGTCTGCACATACGCCTCGAACGACTGCCGGTCGGCATCCACTCGGCACCTCCTGCACTACCTTCACGCCCGTACGCCGGTAAGTGGAGGGGTGCGGCGCCAGAATTTCCCGGCGATCTCGCCGACGGCCAAATCGCCTTGCCGGCCGGACCGCCGCTTGCGAGGCTTCGACCGTGATCGACAAGCCTGACGTCGACGAGCGGTCGCTGGCGGCCGAGGTGGCCGCCGCCTGGGGCGTCGACGTCGCCCACCTCGCGTTCCTGCCGCTGGGGCTCGACGGGAACGCCTGGGCCTACCGGGTGGACACGTCCGGCGGCGAACGCTACTTCCTGAAACTGCGTCGCGGCGACGTCAACCGGGCAGCCGTCCTGCTGCCCGGCTTCCTCCGCGCTCAGGGCGTACGCCAGGTCGTGGCGCCGATCGACCTGCCGGACGGTGGCGCCAGCCGGGCCTTCGGGGAGCACCGGCTGCTGCTCTACCCGTTCCACGACGGCGGCAGCCTGTGGAGCCGTGGCCTCACCGACCGCCAGTGGGTCGAGTACGGCGAGTTCCTCGGTCGGTTGCACGCGGTCACGCCGAGCGCCGACCTCGCCGCGGTCCTGCCGGTGGAGACCTACCGGTCGGGCGCGGGCGAACGCCTGCGCGCCCTCGGCGAGCAGGCTGCGGCGAGCGAGATCCTCGGCGCCTTCTGGGACCGGTACGCCACCGCGCTGCGTCGACTGTCGGCACGGGTCGACGACCTCGCCGCCCGGCTGACGCGCGGCCAGCACGTCGTCTGCCACGCCGACGTCCACCCCGGCAACCTGATCGCCGACGGCGACGGTCCGCTGCACGTGGTGGACTGGGACGCGCCCATCCTCGCGCCGCGCGAGCGGGACCTGATGTTCGTCTACAGCCACGACTTCGGCGACCACCCGATCAACGCGCACCGCGCCGCGCTCTTCCGTCAGGGCTACGGACCCCTGGAACCGGACGAGACAATGCTGGGCTACTACCGCAGCGAGCGGCACCTCGACGACGTGACCGCGTTCCTGGACAGCATCCTGAACACCGGGGCCAGTGCGGAATCCCGAGCCAACGACCTGCACTGGCTGACCCGCATCGCCGAGATGGTCGCCGCGGAGGAAGCCCGGTGAACGACGACGAGAGCCTCCGCCGTTACGGCCCCCAGCCGTCCATCGCCGACCTGCCCCACATCCGCGAGATCCTCCGCGTGGGCTCCGAGGACACCGCCGACGCGCTCCACTACCTGGTCGAGTGCGAGGCGGCCGGCGACTTCGACACCTTCTCAGTAGCCGAGCAAGCCCGTTGGAGAGCCGACTACTACCTCGGTTGATGGCGCTACGGCTACCACGGCCAGTGCTGGGCCAGGTTGGCCGGATCATCGTCCGGCGACACCACGACCGCGTGAGCGCCGTCGTCGTCAAGCACCAGCATCGGCCCGACCTGCGACGCCAGTGCCACCACCGTGGCCAGGACGGCACGGCCCGACGGCTTACGGAACCCGATATCGGTTACGGCCTGGTTCAACGTCACGGGCTCCGCGCCGCTGGCTCCGTCGACACCCAGACTGACCTCACCCAGATCCAGGCCACCCACTGACGGGCAGGTGCCCGGGTCGGGGCAGTCCGGGAAGCCGGCGAGCAGGTCATACCCCGCGACCTGGAATCACGGCGTGCCGTGACAGCCAGCCTCCTGAAACGCGAGCAGAACCTGCTCCACCGTCGGCAACTCACGATCGAGCGGGGGCTCCTCGGGCAGAGCAAAGGAGAACTCGGCACCAGCCGCCCACTCAAGCCCACCATTCTCGGCTGCCCGCTGCAGGGGCATCACCAGCAGAGACCAGCTCACGGAACGCATCGTGCCATCAGGGCACCCGTGCCCGAGATGCACCAGGTGCGCGCTGGACCGGGGCAACGACCTGCCAGCGGCCCACGCGGGCACGCGCATCCCCCGCTATAGGCTCGACCGGTGACGCTGCCCCTGCCGCCCGGCGACTTCCAGGCGTACCTCTTCGACTGCGACGGCACCATCGCCGACTCCATGCCCCTGCACTACGTGGCCTGGGAGCGGGCGCTGGCGGAGTGGGGGTGCACCCTCCCGGAGGACCTGTTCTACGCCTGGGGCGGCCGTCCGGTCGCGGACATCATCGTCGACCTCAACGAGCAGCAGGGGCTGGCCATGCCGGTCGAGGTCGTCGCCCGTCGCCGGGAGGGCATCTACCAGCGGCTCCTGCCGCAGCTCACCGCCGTCCCCGACGTCCTCCGGCACATCCACGACGCCCACGGACGGCTCCCTATCGCCGTGGTGTCCGGCAGCACCCGGGAATCCGTCACCGCCTCGCTGCGCACCCTCGACCTGCTGGACAAGTTCGACGTGCTGGTCTGCGCCGGTGACTACGCGCGGGCCAAGCCCGACCCGGAGGCCTTCCTGCTCGCCGCGAAGCTGCTCGACGTTCCGCCGCAGTCCTGCCTCGTCTTCGAGGACACCGACTTCGGCATCCAGGCCGCGACGGCGGCCGGCATGGCAGCCGTACGCGTGCCGCAGCCCCGGCAGCGCTGACAGCGCGACAGACGACGGGTACAGAGTGGAGATGGTGGAGCCCAGTGGGGGTGAACCGCTAGCCCGTGTTACGTAAGGGCCTTCCAGCGGTGAGGTGCGCCCGGCCGAGGTGTGTGCACCCTGACAGACCGGGTGGACGCGAGGCGGCCACCGCGTACTCGGCTCGCCCGACCCACCTGCCGGCTGCGGTCGGTGGATCGGGTGGGTGGGCGTCTGCGCCAACTCTGAGTCTCCGGCCAGCCGGAGAACTCCCTCGTCAGCAGGACCCCGGCGCCGGTGCCGCACGAACTGACGTAATTTGGTCGTTGAGCCAGTTGCCGTCGGCAAGATTCGCGATTTCCTTGTCCTTCCTCAACCAGATCCACCGCCCCAGATAGCCTCGGTCGGCGTAGAAGCACATGTCATATCCGGTCCCCCAGTTTCCCAGCGAGGACGCCCGGTTATCGAAGCCGCCACGGTTTACCAGGCTGTACGCGTTTACGTCGATCTCGTATTTCTCCCCGCTGTACCCTGCATGCTCGAAGAGTTGAACGGGTTTGTGGAAGCGAAGTTCGCCACTGCCCATGACGGAGACCGTTGGCTCCGTCGACAGCCCATACACAATTCCGCTGTCTTCCACCGAGGGCTTTGCCTCGGCAGATGCCGGCGCTCCGGTCAAGGTGCTCGATCCCACAACAAAAACAGCGATCATCGCCAACCGACCAACTAACCGCACTGACATCACTTCCCATCTCACCGTAAAGCCAGCCTACTGATTTCAGTAGCCACGTGGAGGCCGAGGTCCCGACATAACTGGCTCGACATTCATCCACATCGGAATCCTGCTAACAACCGAATAGATCCGACGATTCACATACCCGCAAGGTGCCTCGTCTCACATCACAACAAGGAGAGCCGAATGAACATTTCGGCGATCGTGACGTGGCAGCCAAAACGAGGGTCACCGTCCCGCACATAGAGCAAGCCGCGATCGCAGGAGATCTCTTGGCTCTATTGAGATGATCTCGGCAAGGTCCCGGGAGCGGTTGGGATCAGTACGTACACCGTCGCGAAGTGTCGGATCAGGCGTGACTCGGCGACAAGTTGGTGGCGACGGGGCTCCGGCGGGCTGAGCTGTTGGGCCTTCGCTGGTCGGATGTCGACCTGCCCGGCCGGGCGCTGTTCGTTCGGCAAACGCTCCAGTGGACTGATCGCGGCCTGGAGTTCGTGCCGCCGAAGACGCACCGGTCCAGCCGGCCGGTGCCGCTGTCCGCGCTGGCTGTGCGGGCGTTGGAGTCGCAGCGGGCACGCCAAGCCAAGGAACGGCTCGCGGCCGGGGAGGTGTGGTCGGATCTGGGCCTGGTCTTCGCCAGCACCATCGGCACCGCGATGGAGCCGCGGAACGTCAACCGACGCTTCGAGCAACTCCGCGCGGCGGCCGGGCTGGACTGGCTGCACCTGCACGACCTGCGGCACGCCTTCGCCACGTTCCTGCTCGACCAGGGCGAGGAACTGCGCACGGTGATGGAGCTGCTCGGGCACTCCATGATTCGGATGACGGCCGACACGTACGGGCACGTCCTGCCGGCGCGGGGCTCGTCAGGCTGCCTCGGCCATCGATAGCGTGCTGGGCGAGGAGGGGACGGCGTGACCGCTTGGCTGTACGAATGGCTGTACTCGGGACCGAGATCAACCAAAGGAATTCCTGGTGGGCCGGCGGCACCACCATGCAAACCACACCGCCACCCTCCCTGGTGATCTGCTGACCCTGACTTCTCCCAGGGCACGGACTCGGACGGCGTCTGGCGACCCCGGCCCTGAGCAGCCAAGGCTGCTGACGCATGCGGCCAAGCAGGCTAGACTAATCCCTTAGCTAAGCGAGGAGATTGCGCATGTCGGCTGAGGCGGTGCACTACAACATGCATGACGCCAAGACCCACCTGTCGCGCATCATTGAACGGGTGGAACACGGCGAGGAGATCATCATCGACCGGGCGGGCACTCCGGTGGCGAAGGTCGTACCGCTGGTCCGGCGGGTTAACCGCACCGCAGTCGGCTCCCTCGCCGGCCAACTGGACCTATCCGGCGACTGGGACTCACCACAGACCAACGCCGAGATTGCCGACGACTTCGGCATCGGCGCATGAACCTGTTGCTGGACACTCACGTCGCGCTCTGGGCCATCACCGCCGACCCGACCCTCGGCACCGAGTTGCTCGACCGACTACGCCACGAGCCGGACATCTTCCTCTCCCCGGTTACCCTGTGGGAGATCACCATTAAACAAAGCACCGGGAAACTCGCCGGACCCCCTGACCTTGCAGAGCGGGTACGAGACATGGGTTTCCGAGAACTCACGGTGACCCACGCCCACGCCATCGCCGCCGGCCGCCTGCCATCGCATCACCGCGATCCCTTCGACCGCATGCTGGTGGCACAGGCAATCACCGAAGGGATGACCCTCGCCTCCCGCGACGCGTCGATAGCGCTGTACGACGTGGACGTCCTCAAGGTGTGATCGGACAGCTCGGTCCACGCCTGATATCCGCGAGAGGCCCAGGCCCAACTCGCCAACTCGCCGTCCCTTCCATTCCGAGCGGGGCCGGTTACTCAGCCCCGGCACAAGCCGTGGCCTGCAACTTCGCGAGTCTTGGACCCCTCCGTTTGGGTATCCGTTTCGGTGGACCCGATGTGGCGCGTGATGGAGAAGTCCGGGATGCGGCAGGTGCGCTCTGACGAGCGGCTGCGCTACTTCGAGATCACCAAGCCGGTGTAGCTGGGACCACCGGCCTGCTTCCGGCGCGCTGGGCTCCAGCCAGGCCGTGCAGAGGAAGGTCGGTGAGCGCGTCGACGACACCGGTGTCGTCGTAATCGGCGCCGCGAAGTTCAGGGCGGCGAGCATCGCACCGATCGCGGCGACGACCAGGCTGCACGCGACCGTGATCCTCCACGCGGTCGACCCTGTTCCGACCCGGCATAGCTCGGCCGGATCTCAGCCCGCCAAGCAATCAAACCCATCGCAGTCCAGGCCATCGCACGGTGGAATCGATCACCGCCCCAGATAGGAGAAAGCCCAGCTCGCGAACGAGCTGGGCTTTTGCTAATCGGACATATCCGATTAGCGGGTGGAGCCCAGGGGACTCGAACCCCTAAACCGCGATCGTGGCTCGGAGTGGGCGGGAACGGACTGATCTACGCCCTGACCTCGGCCAGACCCGTCACGGTTTCTCGATGTTTCACAGCCACTGCGGCGCTCATCTGTAGTGGCTTTGTACTAGTTGATCTAGCTAGCTGCCAGACGCTCTGCCGCCACTCAGGGCAGCGATGCAGTGACGTTCGTTGGTATGTTGCGGGCATGGGTCGTGCACGGGGAAACGGCGGTCGTCTGCAGGGCCGGCCGGTCTCTGATGGGGAGCGCGCCGAGGCCGTGGAGCACTACCGGGGATCGGTCGATCGTCTGCAGCGGTCAGCGTTCCGCAACCTTCGGAACTCGATCGCCAACGCGGCGATCTTCTTCGCGGTGCTGTCGGCGTTCATGATCCTGGCCGGGGACGTCACGCCTGCGACCCTGCTGCCCATGGCAGTGTCCGTGGTCGGTGGCGCCCTCGGCGTCGGCACCTACGTCGTCCGGCAGGAGCCGATGTCCAAGTACCTGCACATCGCAGCGGTGGTGCTGGCGGTCGCAGGTCTGGCAGGCACGGTCATCGCATCCCAAATCGCGTCGTGACCCTCTTCGTTGACCCACAGGCGGTGACCGGCTTCGCCGGCCAGGTCGACCGAGCCGCGGGGCACGTCTCCGAGATGCGCCGCTACCTCACCACGTATGCCGAGGCCGGCACGGGCGGAGAGGCATTCAACCTCGCCAGGTCCAGCCACGAGCACGCTGTCAGCGTCATAAACGCCGTCATCTACCGACTGGCGTGCCTGTTAGAGAACTCGGCACCCGAGCTGCGCGCCGCAGCCACCTACTACCGCACGACCGACCTCGCCGCGGCCGACGCCGTCGACCGCACCCTCCCATCCGCTGTCGATCGGTGCATCACCCCGCTGGAACTCGAACTGGCGAACAACCCCTGCGCTCCGGCGAACTTCGCCGATCCGCGCGAGGTCACCGAACAGCTCAAACCACCCGGTGAAGCCGAGAATCCCGCCAATGCCCTCGGCTGGATGGACTACCTCAGCCCATCAGCGTGGGCCAACAGCGCCTTCGACATCGTCTTCGGTTTCGACCCCATCGGAGAGCTGCAAGCCCGACTCGTCGGAGACTGGGAAGCCCTCGCGGCCATGAGCCCAGTGACACGCAACCTCGGCAGCGCACTTCACGACCTGGCCTACAACGTCCAATCCGGCGCGACCACCCTCCGACCGATGTGGCAGGGCACTGCGGGCGGCGCCGCCTTCCGCTACTTCACAACCGCCTGCAACGGTGTCGCCGACCTCCACGGCCCCCTGAACAACATCAGCCAGGCATATACGAAACTCGCCGACGGTGTCTGGGCTATCGGCGAGGCCATCGGCGGCATCGTCAAGAGCATGCTCGACTCCGCCATCATCGCCGGCATCAGCGTTGCCGCCGGGACCGCCACTTCCGCGACCGGCGCCGGCGCTCTCATCGGCTACGGCCTCGCTGCCGGTGAAGTCGCCAACATGCTCCGGCTGTGGGGCCACGCCACCAACCTCTGCCAGAAGCTCTCCGCGGTCGTGAACACCTTCCGAGCCGCACTCGTTCGCGCCCTGAACGACCTCGACTCCGTCTACCTGCCCGCCCTACCCGACGGCGGTCGGTACGACCACCCCGTCGCCGGCATGGCCGCCTGAACCGATGAGCGACCTTCACGACATAGCCGGCGGCGACGAACGCCGCGCGCGAGAGCTGCACGATGCCCTCCTACGCCTCGCGGACGGGAAGAACCCACTTCTTCGCGAGATGTCCGAAGCTGTGATCAACGGCGAACTCGCCCTCCGCGACGCCGTTGCCAGTGACACCTACGCCTCGCAGTTCGCCGAGCCTTTCAAAGCCTTCTGGAGCCAGTACCAGGAGCTCACGGAAGCAGATCGGGATCAACTTCCTGAACCCAATAGCCCGGGCACCGACGCGGTCGAATCGCCCAGACCGACTCCTGGACTACTCGACGGGGCTAGTCTGGACCGTTGGTTCGACGGACCGACCGAGTACCCGTTGTGAGCATGGGGGTACGCGATCCCATCCGATTGCGGCGCCCTCCCCGAGGCGGCCCGTCCACCGGACAGGGCACTGCCAATGCAGGCCGCGACATCTTCTGAACCGTAGCTCCGGGCAGTGCGGTCTTGAACGACTGCCTCAGCTGCCAGCTGGCTCCCGTTGGTCGCATCGACGCCGGTTGCTGGCGGGCGGCTTTGAGCAGCTCCGCGCGGTGGCCGGACTGGAGTGGCTGCACCTGCACGACCTGCGGCACGCCTTCGCGACGTTCCTTCTCGACCAGGGCGAGGTACTGCGCACGGTGATGGAGCTGCTCGGGCACTCCACGATCCGGATGACGGCCGACACGTGCGGGCACGTCCTGCCGGCGCGGGGCTCGTCAGGCTGCCTCGGCCATCGATAGCGTGCTGGGCGAGGAGGGGACGGCGTGACCGCTTGGCTGTACAAATGGCTGTACTCGGGACCGAGATCAACCAAGGAAAGTGCTGGTGGAGCCCAGGGGACTC
This sequence comes from Micromonospora sp. NPDC049366, assembly GCF_044466625.1. Taxonomy (NCBI): domain Bacteria; kingdom Bacillati; phylum Actinomycetota; class Actinomycetes; order Micromonosporales; family Micromonosporaceae; genus Micromonospora; species Micromonospora sp. NPDC049366. Next base: position 98,278 of record NZ_JBITMV010000011.1, on the reverse strand, counting down.
GAACCCCTAACCCCTGCCTTGCAAAGGCAGTGCTCTGCCAGTTGAGCTAGGGCCCCGAGGGCGGCGACGCCGCCCGGTCAGTGTCGGTGAGGCAAGGGCCTCAGCGCAGGTCGGGGGCGGTGGTCGCCTCGTGCCACAGGGCGCGCTCATCGTTGGAAGCCTTGACCTTCTTGGCCACGAGCGCGGCCACGCCGACGACGCCGGCGAGAATCAGAAGCTTCTTGAACATGGGGCGACCCCTTGCGCTCGGCTGCCGTCGGACGACGTGCGGTGGGGCTAGCTGGAATCGAACCAGCGACCTCAGAGTTATCAGCTCTGCGCTCTAACCGACTGAGCTATAGCCCCGCGTTGCGACGAGCAAGATTAACCCATCCCCGTGGGCCGCCCCAAATCGGGGGTCGGATCGCGCGCCGCCGTCGCTTGCGAACCTACCGGAACGCGGAACGCCGGGGCGACCGCTTTCGCGGCGCCCCGGCGTCCGGTGGGGTCAGTCCCGCTCGGCGAGGGTCAGCTCGATGCCGCCGACCAGGTCGGCGCACACGTTGTAGACGAACGCTCCGAGGGTGGCCAACGCGGTGAACAGCACGACGTTGACCAGGCCGATCAGCGCCGAGCTGAGGATCACGCCCTTGGCCGTGATCTGGAAGCCGCTGGTGCTCTGCCCACCGCCCGCGTTCACCAGGTCGGTGAGGCTGTCGTTGACGCTCTGGAACACGCCCATGGCGTCCAGGGCCAGGTAGAGCACGGACGTGGCGACCACCACGACGATGAAGAGCACCACCGAGACGGCGAATGCGAACTTCATCACGGACCAGGGGTCGATCCGCTTGAGGTTCAGCCGGGCCCGGCGCGGTCCGCGCGACGCGGCCGAGCTGACCGACGTACGCGCGGCGCGTACCGCGTCACCGACGCGCGCGGCCCCGACGGCGGCCGCGTTGCCGATGCCCGGCGGCAGCCCGCCGCCGTTGGGTGTCCGGCCGGCGCCGGGCTGCGGCGCGCCCGCGGCACCCACCCGGGGCTGCGTGCCGGTCGCGCCGCTCGACGCGCCGGCGCGGACCGGGATCTGCTGCGTGGCGTTCGAGCTGGCGGCGGCCCCGCCCTTGGCGGCACCGGCGGTGGTCGCCTTGGCCGGCGCCACCGCCTCGGTCTTCTCACCGGAGCCCGCGTCGTCGCCCGGTGTCTCCGGTGGTGGCGTCATCCCGGGAGCCCGGGTGAATTTCGGGGCAGGCGCGTCGGCGGGGACGGTCGCCCGACCCACGGCGGCGCGGCCGCTGGCCGCCGTGCCGCCCGAGGCGGCCTCCTCGTCGACCGGGTTGGCCGAGGTCCCCGTGTTCCCCGACTTCGCCTGTGTCTCCGTCATTCAACTAGTCCTGTTCGTCAGGCTCGTCGGCATTGCGAGCAATCGCCACGATAGTCACGCCGTCCGGGAGGTCCATCAACTTGACCCCCATTGTGTTCCGGTCACGCGTACGGCGTACAGGCTTCACCGGAGTCCGGATGACACCACCGTTGCTCGTGATCGCGAACAGCTCGTCGTCCGGGTCGATCACCACCGCACCGACCAGACCACCGCGTCGCTCGGTGATCTTCGCAGTCAGCACGCCTTTACCTCCCCGGCCCTGGACCGGGTATTCCTCGATGGGGGTACGTTTCGCGTATCCCCCGTTCGTGGCCACGAGGACGTCCATTTCCGGCCGGACGACCTCCATCGCCAGCAGGACGTCGTCCTCGGCGAAGCGCATACCGATCACGCCCGAGGTGGCGCGACCCATGGGCCGCAGGGCCTCGTCGGTGGCGTTGAACCGGATCGCCTGGGCGTTCTTCGAGACGAGCAGCAGATCGTCCTCCGGCGCGACGAGGGCAGCACCGACCAGCTCGTCCTCATCGCGCAGGTTGATCGCGATGATTCCGCCGGAACGGTTGGAGTCGAACTCCTCGAGGCGCGTCTTCTTCACCAGGCCGTTCTTCGTGGCCAGTACCAGGTAGGGGGCTACCTGGTAGTTCGGGATCTCGATGATCTGTGCGATCTGCTCATCGGGTTGGAACGCGAGCAGATTGGCCACGTGCTGGCCCTTGGCCACCCTACTGGCTTCCGGAAGTTCGTACGCCTTGGCCCGGTACACGCGGCCCTTGTTCGTGAAGAACAGGATCCAGTCGTGCGTGGAGCATACGAAGAAGTGGCTGACGATGTCGTCCTGCCGCAGTGAGGCGCCGCTGACGCCCTTGCCACCGCGCCGCTGCGAGCGGTACAGGTCGACCTTCGTGCGCTTGGCGTAGCCCGTGCGGGTGATCGTCACGACGACGTCCTCGCGGGCGATGAGGTCCTCCATCGAGACCTCGCCGTCGAAGGGCACGATCTGCGTACGCCGGTCGTCGCCCCACTTCGCGACGATCTCGCCGAGCTCCTCCGAGACGATCTTCCGCTGCCGCTCGGGCTTGGCGAGGATGTCCTTGAGGTCGGCGATCTCCAGCTCCAGCTTGGCCAGGTCGTCGAGGATCCGCTGCCGCTCCAGCGCGGCGAGCCGGCGCAGCTGCATGTCCAGGATCGCGGTGGCCTGGATCTCGTCGATCTCCAGCAGCCGGATCAGGCCCTGGCGGGCGTCCTCGACCGTGGGCGAGCGACGGATGAGGGCGATCACCTCGTCGAGGGCGTCGAGGGCCTTCGCCAGACCGCGCAGGATGTGCGCCCGCTCCTCGGCCTTGCGCAGCCGGAACGCGGTGCGCCGGCGGATGACCTCGACCTGGTGGTCGACGTAGTAGCGGATGAACTGCGCCAGGTTGAGCGTGCGCGGCACCCCGTCGACCAGCGCCAGCATGTTGGCGCCGAAGGTCTCCTGAAGCTGGGTGTGCTTGTAGAGGTTGTTGAGCACCACCTTGGCGACCGCGTCGCGCTTGAGCACGAGCACGATCCGCATACCCGTACGTCCGGAGGACTCGTCGCGGATATCGGCGATCCCGCCGAGCTTGCCCTCCTTGATCAGCTCGGCGATGCGCTCGGCCAGGTTGTCCGGGTTGACCTGGTAGGGCAGCTCGCTGACGACCAGCGCGGGACGGCCGCGCTTGTCCTCCTCGACCTCCACCACGGCGCGCATCCGGATCGAGCCCCGGCCGGTGCGGTACGCGTCCTGGATCGCCTGGGTGCCGACGATCAGGCCGTGGGTCGGGAAGTCCGGGCCCTTGACGATCCCCAGCAGCGCCTCGAGGGTGGTCGCCTCGTCGGCCTCCGGGTTCTCCAGGCACCACTGCACCGCCGCGCCGATCTCGCGCAGGTTGTGCGGCGGGATCTTGGTGGCCATGCCGACCGCGATGCCCTCGGAGCCGTTGACCAGCAGGTTCGGGATCCGCGACGGCAGGATGGTGGGCTCCTTGGCCCGGCCGTCGTAGTTGTCCTGGAGGTCGACGGTGTCCTCGTCGATGTCCCGCAGCATCTCCATGGCCAGCGGGTCGAGCTTGCACTCGGTGTACCGCATGGCCGCGGCCGGATCGTTACCCGGCGAGCCGAAGTTGCCGTTGCCGTCGACCAGCGGGTAGCGCAGCGACCAGGGCTGCGCCATGCGGACCAGCGCGTCGTAGATGGCCGAGTCGCCGTGCGGGTGGAACTGACCCATCACGTCGCCGACGACGCGGGAGCACTTCACGTAGCCCCGGTCCGGCCGGTAGCCGGAGTCGAACATCGCGTAGAGGATCTTGCGGTGGACCGGCTTGAGCCCGTCCCGGACGTCCGGCAGCGCCCGCCCGACGATGACACTCATCGCGTAGTCGAGGTAGGAGCGCTGCATCTCCACCTCGAGCCCGACCGGTTCGATCCGGTCGTGCGCGACCACAGCGCCGACGGTCTCGGGGACCTCGGGCTCGTTCGGTGTGGACTCGGGGGAATCGGTCACTGTTTACCCTTATCAGACTCAGAGTCGTTTTCGTGCTGTGGATAACCGCTGTGGATAGCGGCCAAGCTGTGGATAACTCTGTGGATCGGCGGGTCGGCCGGTGATGCCGGCCGACCCGCCGCCGACCGTCAGATGTCCAGGAAGCGGACGTCCTTGGCGTTGCGCTGGATGAACGACCGGCGCGCCTCGACGTCCTCACCCATCAGAACGCTGAACAACTCGTCCGCGGTTGCCGCGTCGTCGAGGGTGACCTGCCGGAGCGTACGGGTCGCCGGGTTCATCGTGGTCTCCCAGAGCTCGGGATAGTTCATCTCACCGAGACCCTTGAACCGCTGGATGTCGTCCGGCTTGGCGTTCGGCTTCTTCTGCTGGCGCAGCGCGATCAGCCCGTCGCGCTCCCGGTCGGAGTACGCGTACTGCGCGTCATCGCCCTTCTTGTTCCACTTGATCTTGTAGAGCGGCGGGGCGGCCAGGTAGACGTGCCCCAGCTCGACCAGCGGACGCATGAAGCGGAACAGCAGCGTGAGCAGCAGCGTCTGGATGTGCTGGCCGTCGACGTCCGCGTCGGCCATCAGCACGATCTTGTGGTAGCGCAGCTTCTCGATGTCGAAGTCGTCGTGGATGCCGGTGCCCAGCGCGGTGATGAGCGCCTGGACCTCGTTGTTCTTCAGCACCCGGTCGATCCGGGCCTTCTCCACGTTGAGGATCTTGCCGCGGATCGGCAGGATCGCCTGCGTACGCGGGTCGCGCCCCTGCTTCGCCGAGCCGCCCGCCGAGTCACCCTCGACGATGAAGACCTCGGACTCCCGCGGGTCGGTCGACTGGCAGTCGGCCAGCTTGCCCGGCATCGAGCCGGACTCCAGCAGCGACTTGCGCCGAGCCAGCTTGCGCGCCTGCTGCGCGGCGATCCGGGCCCGGGCCGCCTGGGAGGCCTTCTGGATGATCGTCTTGGCCTCGGCCGGGTTGCGGTCGAACCAGTCCACCAGCCACTCGTTGCAGACGCGCTGCACGAAGCTCTTCACCGGGGTGTTGCCGAGCTTCGTCTTGGTCTGACCCTCGAACTGCGGGTTGGCCAGCTTCACCGAGATGATCGCGGCCAGGCCCTCACGGATGTCCTCGCCGGAGAGCTTCTCGTCGCCCTTGAGCAGCTTCTTCTCCGCGCCGTAGCGGTTGACCACGCTGGTCAGCGCCGCCCGGAAGCCCTCCTCGTGGGTGCCGCCCTCGTGGGTGTTGATCGTGTTGGCGAAGGTGTAGACCGACTCGCCGTACGACTCGTTCCACTGCATGGCGATCTCGACCGACATGCCCTCCTCCTCGGCGCCGAACTCGACCACCGTGCGGTGGATCGGGTTCTTCGAGGCGTTGAGGTGCCGGACGAAGTCGGCGATGCCGCCCTTGTAGAGGAAGGTCACCTCACGCGGCTTGCCCTCCTCGTCCGCCGAACGCTCGTCGAGCAGGTGGATGGTGAGGCCGCGGTTGAGGAAGGCCATCTCCTGGAGGCGCCGGTAGATGGTCTGGAAATCGAAGTCGACGGTCTCGAAGACCGCCGCGTCCGGCCAGAACGACACCGCGGAGCCGGAGCGCTCGGTCGGCTCGCCCTTCTCCAGCGGGCCGGGCTTGGAGTTGGTGTAGCTCTGCCGCCAGTAGAAGCCGTCCTTCTGGATCTCAACGGCCATCTTCGTGGAGAGCGCGTTCACCACCGAGACGCCGACGCCGTGCAGGCCGCCGGAGACCGCGTACGCCTTGCCGTCGAATTTGCCGCCGGCGTGCAGCACGGTCAGCGCGACCTCGACACCGGGCTTCTTCAGCTTCGGGTGCAGGTCGACCGGGAAGCCACGGCCGTTGTCGGTGACCCGGACCCCGCCGTCGGCCAGCAGCACCACGTCGATGGTGTCGCAGTAACCGGCCAGCGCCTCGTCCACGGCGTTGTCGACGACCTCCCAGACGAGGTGGTGCAGACCACGCTCGCCGGTCGACCCGATGTACATACCGGGCCGCTTGCGGACCGCCTCCAACCCCTCGAGAACGGTGATCGACTCTGCGCCGTACTGCTGATTTTCCTGCGCTGACACCCTCGGCCACTTTCTCGCACCGTGACACGCCGAAGGGGCGCGTCGGGCGCGGGTTCGGCGGACAGGACGCGACGTAGGCACGCGGACCGGACCGGACGAATCCGGACACGGGTCGGTACGCGCCGTTCGCCGCGGTTGCCCGCGGATCGCGATCGGCTCGACCCGACGTGGACAATGATCACGGGCCCGGTGAGGGCCCGGGTCCGTCGCTCCGCACCGGGTCTTCGTCTCTGCGTCAATCTTACTGTGCGCCAGCGGCAGAACCGCCACTCGGCACCCTCGCAAAGCGGCTGAGATCTCCGTAGCCGGGCGAACCGCGCCTCCCACGACTCCCCCTACACGCCAGCCTCGGATCGGGGGCGGCGCCGCCCGACGGGTGCACCCGCTGCCGGGCGGGTCGGGGGTTCCGGACAGACCGGCCGTGCCGTACGTTTGCGGCGGTCGCGAAGCCGGCTTGATCTTTGCCCACCGGAACCGGACGATCGACTCGATCGTCCTCCACACGCGCTCTTAAGAGGTGACCCCAGATGGGGCTGGACAACGTCGCGGTGCACTGGCCGCGTACCGGCCGCTTCTACGATCCGGTCGCACCGGCCGAGTTCGTCGACTTCGGCGAGATCGTCGACATGCCGCGGATCTCCGCGCCCACAGCCGCGTTGGCCGAGTTGATCGCGAAGACAGGGACAGTACGCGCGACGGCGTACACCGAACTGGTGGACCTGCTGCTCGGTCTGGAGGGTGTGCTCTACGCCACTGACGCGGCGGCGGAGGACGAGGACCCGGTGATCGATCCGGACGGCTGCGCCTGGATCGCCGACGGCATCGAGCGCTTCGTGGCCGGCCACCGGTCGCACGGCGAGGCGGTGACGTTCGAGTCGGTGAGCGCCGTGCTGCGGTCGCTGCTCGGCGACGGGCGGCTGGCCGAGCAGCAGCTGCGCTGGCTCGACGGTCGCCTGGACGCCCTGCGTGACGAGAGCGGCGAGCCACCGCAGTGGGACTTCACCTGCGCCGAACTCGGCGTGCTCGCCGCGTTCTACCGGCGCTGCGCCGACCGCGGCTTCGCCGTGTACGCGGAGTCCGAGGCGCCCCGCCGCGCCACCCAGCCCTAGTCGGTCGCCACGCTCGCCGCGCCGCCGGCGTCCGTGGGCGCGCCGTCCGCGGCACCCGGGACGGCGGCGGCGTTCGGGGCGGCTGCGTTCGTGGCGCCGTTCGCGGCCGCGATCACCTGGGTGAGCGCCGAGTGCAGCTGCCGCAGGTCGTCGACGGGTAGCCCGAGCCGCGCCACGATCGCCGGCGGGATCTCCTCCGCACGGGCCCGTAGGGCCTGGCCGCTGGCGGTCAGCGTGACGGCGAGGCTGCGCTCGTCGGCCGGGTCCCGCTGGCGCCGGACGTAGCCGGTGGCCTCCAGCCGTTTCAGCAGGGGCGACAGCGTCCCCGGGTCGAGTTGGAGCAGCCGGCTCAGGTCGCGTACGGACAGCGGGGCGTGCTGCCACAGCGCGAGCATCACCAGGTACTGCGGGTGGGTCAGACCCATCGGCTCCAGCAGTGGCCGGTAGACCGCGACGACGCTGCGCGCGGCGACCGACAGCGCGAAGCACACCTGCTGCTCCAGTGCCAGCGGATCGACGTCGTCGATCTGGTCACGCATTCCCGACCTCCTCGTCCGGTGTTATCGTACCCATGTTTGGTGCCCCAATGATTGGGATACCAACGGTTGGGGTGCGTGGAAGCGGTTCCCGAGCGGAGGTCATGGCATGAGCGAGGACGCGAAGGAGACCAGGAGCGCCGGCGAGGGTGGCCGGTTCCTGCGGTTCGCGTACAAGTACCTGGCCGGGCCCGCCGAGGGCGTGGGGAACGCCGTGTACGGGGGCTCGACCGAGGCCCGCGAGGGGTGGAAGCGCGACCTGGAGAACCGCAAGCGCTACAGCCGCGAGCAGCGGGAGCGCAAGCGCGCCGAGCGCGAGGCCCGACGCGACGGCTGAGCGGGGCGGGTGCGGGCTCTTCGTGGCCGCCGGCACCGACGCCAGGATCGAGCAGGCTCAGCCGTACGTGTCTCGGGGGCCACGCCCCCGCACCCGCCTCGGGCCGCGCGACCACGACGGTGCCGCCGGCCCGTGGATGTGCAGTTTGCGCACCACGTTGTGCCCGACCTCGCGGGCTATCTGCTTGAGCAGCGACCCGGCGAGCAGCCGTAGCTGGGTCGCCCAGGCGGTGGAGCGGGCCTCCACGGTCAGCTCGCCGTTCTCCAACTTCACCGGACGGCTGTGCTGCGCCACCTCCGGCCCGACGACCCGCTCCCAGGCACCGAAGACGGTCGCCTCGGCCGCCGGCTGCTGCCAGCCGCGCGCCTTCACCAACCGGTCGAGCACGGCGCCGAGCGGCTGGGGATCCCGGGGATCCGGGCCGGGGCCGGAATAGCCGCGGAGCCGCCGCTCGCCGCCGCCCGCACCACCGGTCGTGCTGGTGCGCCGCCGACTCTTGGCCGCCGACTCCCGCCGTGCCTTCGCCGCGTCGAGCACCGCCCGCGCCAGCTCCGGGCCGGAGGCCCCGTCCGGTGCTCCGGGCGGCGGCCCGTCGGAGGTCGACCCGGCCGGCGCCGACCCGGCGGGCACCGGACCACGGGACGCCGGCCCGTCCGGGCGCTGCGGGTCATTCGACACGGCGTACCGTCCCCTCGCCGACCTCGTAGCGGGCTCCGCGCAGCGCCGCCGGGACGTCATCGTCCACCGCACACGTCACCAGCAGCTGGCTCGCCCCGCCGACCAGCTCGGCCAACCGCTCCCGGCGGCCCGCATCGAGCTCCGCGAAGACATCGTCCAGCACCAGGACCGGTTCGATCCCGTCGGCGCGCAGCAGGTCGTAGCCGGCCAGCCGCAACGCGAGCGCGAACGACCAGGACTCGCCGTGGCTGGCGTACCCCTTGGCGGGCAGCGGGCCGAGCGTGAGGGCCAGTTCGTCGCGGTGCGGCCCGACCAGCGTGGTGCCGCGCTCGATCTCCGCCGACCGCGACTCGGCGAGCGCGGCGGTCAGCGCCTCGACCAGCACCGCGCGGTCGGTGGTGGGCTCGACCAGCTCCAGCGACGGCCGGTAGGCGATGCCGGCGGAGCCACGGCCGGCGGCCACGGCGTCGTACGCCTTGGTCACGTGCGGTGCGAGCGCGGCGACCAGCTCCAGCCGCCCGGCCAGCAGCTCGGCCCCGTGCCGCGCCAGGTGGGTGTCCCAGACGGCCAGCGTGGAGAGGTCGCCGCCGCGCGAGCCGCCGGTCTTGCGGGCGAGGTACGCGGTCCGCAACAGCGCGTTGCGCTGCTTCACCACCCGCTCGTAGTCGGCGCGGACGCCGGCGAAGCGGGGTTGGCGAGTGACCAGCAGGTCATCCAGGTAGCGGCGGCGCTCCGCCGGGTCGCCGCGGACCAGTTCCAGGTCCTCCGGAGCGAAGAGCACCAGGCGCAGCGCACCGAGCACGTCCCGGGCCCGACGGGCCGGGGAGCGGCCGAGCCGGGCCCGGTTCGCCTTGCCCGGGACGATCTCCAGCTCGACCAGCAGCTCCCGGCCGTCGTGCACCACCGCGCAGCGGATCACCGCCGCGCCGGCGCCCATCCGCACCAGGGGGGCGTCCGTGGCGACCCGGTGACTGTCCAGGGTCGCCACGTAGCCGATCGCCTCGACCAGGTTGGTCTTACCGACGCCGTTGGCGCCGATCAGGACGTTCGCCCCCGGCTGGAGGTCCACGCCGACGCGCTCATACGAACGGAAGTCGACCAGTTCCAGCCGGCGGACGTACACAGGTTGTGGATACCGGTCAGCGCTTGTGGACGGCGTGCCCGCCGAACTGCTGACGCAGCGCGGCGACGGCCTTCATCGCGGGCGAGTCGTCCTGGCGGGACGCGAACCGGGCGAAGAGGGAGGCGGTGATGACGTTCAGCGGCACGGCGAGCCGGACCGCCTCGTCCACCGTCCAGCGGCCCTCACCGGTGTCCTCGGTGTAGCCGCTCAGCTCGGCGAGCTCCGGGTCCTCGTCGAGGGCCCGGTCGAGCAGGTCGAGCAGCCAGGACCGGACCACGGTGCCCTCGCGCCACGACTTGAAGACGCCCGGCACGTTGGTGACCAGCTCGGAGGCGGTGAGCAGCTCGTAGCCCTCGGCGTAGGCGTGCATCAGGCCGTACTCGATGCCGTTGTGCACCATCTTGGCGTAGTGCCCGGCGCCGACCGGCCCGGCGTGCACGAACCCGAACTCGCCCTCCGGCTTCAGCGAGTCGAAGATCGGCATGAGGCGCTCGACGTGCTCCTGGGCGCCGCCGACCATCAGCCCGTAGCCGTTCTGCCGGCCCCAGACGCCGCCGGAGACGCCGACGTCGATGTAGCCGATGCCACGGTCGTTCAGCCGCTCGGCGCGGGGGGCGTCGTCGCTGAACCGCGAGTTGCCGCCGTCAATGATGATGTCGCCGGCGTCGAGCACCTCGGCGAGCTCGTCGATCGTGGCGTCGGTGACTCCGGCGGGCACCATCACCCACACCGCCCGCGGCGCCTCGAGCTTCTCCGCCAGCTGCGCGAGGGACGTGACGTCGCTCAGCTCCGCGTTGTGGTCGAAACCGACCACCTCGTGGCCGGAGGCGCGCAACCGCTCACGCATGTTGCCGCCCATGCGGCCGAGTCCTACCAGGCCGAGCTGCATTGTTCCTACCTTCCGGTGTTGCTGGATGTGCCTGCGCGATCAGCGGGAGACGCGGATCGGCATGATGAGGTACCGGTACCCGGGGATGACCTCGCCATCCTCACCGGCGGGCGAAATCACCGCGGGCTTGAAGGCGTCGACGAACGAGAGCATCGCGGTCTGGGCGCCCAGGTTCGACAGGCCGTCGATCAGGTACTGCGGGTTGAAGCCGATGGTCAGCGCGTCACCGGTGAAGGTGGCCTCCATCGCCTCGCTGGCCCGGGCCTCCTCGGAGCCGCCGGCCTCGACCACCAGCCCGTCGGCGCTGAAGCTGAGCAGCACCGGGGTGGTGCGCTCGGCGACGAGTGCGACGCGCTTGACGACCTCGATCAGGGTGCTCACCGACACCCGCGCCTCGGCGTTGTGGCTGCTCGGGAAGAGCGACCGCACGGGCGGGTAGTTGGCGCCGTCGAGCAGGCGGCTGGTCGTCCGCCGGGTGCCGCCGGAGAAGCCGATCATGCCCTCGCCGGCGCCGCCGGCTGCGAGCGCCATCGTGACCTCGCCGCCGAGCGGACCGAGCGCCTTGGCGGTGTCGTGCAGCGTGCGCGCCGGCACCAGGGCGTTGAGGCTGATGTCGGGATCGTCCGGGCTCCACTGGATCTCACGCAGCGCGAGCCGGTAGCGGTCGGTGGCGAGCATCGCCAGCGTGCTGCCGCTCAGCTCGATCCGGACGCCGGTCATCATCGGCAGGGTCTCGTCCCGCCCGGCGGCGACGGCCACCTGGGCGACCGCAGAGGCGAAGGCGGCCGCGTCGACCGTGCCGGCGCTCTCCGGCATCTCGGGCAGGGTCGGGTAGTCCTCGACCGGCATGGTCGGGAGGGTGAACCGTGCGCTGCCGCAGACCAGCTCCAGGTGCGCGCCGACCGCGGCGATGTCCACCGGCTTGGCCGGCAGGGCCTTGGTGATCTCGGCGAGCAGGCGACCGGAGACGAGGGCCGCGCCGTCGGCGTCACCCTGCACCTCGACGGTCACCTGGCTGGAGACCTCGTAGTCGAACCCGGAGACCTGCAGGTTGCCGTCGGTGACGCGCAGCATCACCCCGGCGAGCACCGGAACCGACGGCCGGTTGGGCAGGCTCTTCGCGGTCCAGGCCACGGCCTCGGCGAGCGCGTCGCGCTCCACTCGGAACTTCATCAATGCCTCCGCGTCGACGTCGACGACAACTCTCTCATGCCGACCGCTGCCTGCCGACCCGCCTGACGGTGCGGGTACCCCTCGCACCTTAGGACGCGTCGGCATCCACTGTGCGCCCGACCCCGCTTGCGGGGTGGGTGCTCACTGCCGTCCTGGCAGCGCTCGGCCCGATCCACAGAAAGTCCAACGGTGATGATTGGTTTTTGTTCTTTTAGAAGAGATAACTCATCGTCTTCATCGCACCTGTGCAAACTGTGGAGAACCGACGTTCGCGCAGGTGAGACAGGTTATCCACCGGTGTTCATGCTGTGGAGAACCGGGGTGCGAACGGGTGTCTGAGTCCACAGGCCCCGTCAGCCGCGACGTTGTCCACGCTTGTCCACCGGTTGTCCACCGGTTGTCCACGGACTTTCTCCCCAGGCTTGTGGATCGCCCCAACCGCCTTCTTCGTCGTCATCCCCAGAACCTTCAACAGCCCATCCACACGGTGATCGTCGTCGGTGGATGACGATCGAGTTTTCCCCACCCGTCCACACGCCGTCCCCAGGAGTTCTCCACAGGCTGTGGGTAACCGGGCGAGGACGGAAGGTAGTTATCCACCGTCGGTGGACAACGGGATGTGGACAACGATCGGGGCCGTGGACGGACACGGCCCCGATCCTGTGGGCTCGACCGACGTGAGGGTCAAGCTCATGAGGGTGTGGAGAAACACCAGAGGTGTGGAGAAACACGAACGCCCGGCCGTGGGCACGGCCGGGCGCTACCGGTGCGGTGGCCGTCGGTCACCCGACGGCAGGCGTACGCCTCAGGTGGTCTGCTTGATCCGGTTGGTCAGCTCGGCGATCTGGTTGTAGAGCGACCGGCGTTCGGCCATCTGCTGCCGGATCTTGCGGTCGGCGTGCATGACCGTGGTGTGGTCGCGGCCGCCGAACGCCTGCCCGATGCGGGGCAGGGAGAGATCGGTCAGCTCCCGGCACAGGTACATCGCCACCTGGCGGGCGTTGACGAGGACGCGCGAGCGCGAGTGGCCGCGAAGGTCCTCCAGGCTCACTCCGAAGTAGTCGGCGGTCGACACCATGATCTGGTCCGCGGTGATCTCCGGCCCGGCGCCGTCCGGGATGAAGTCCCGCAGCACCTCCTCGGCCAGCGACAGCTCCACCGTCGAACGGGTGAGGCTGGCGAACGCGGTCACCCGGATCAGGGCGCCCTCCAGTTCGCGGATCGAGTTCGACACCCGCGAGGCGATGAACTCCAGCACGTCCGGCGGGGCGAAGAGACGCTCCTGGGCCGCCTTCTTCTGCAGGATCGCGATCCGGGTTTCCAGGTCCGGCGGCTGGATGTCGGCGAGCAGCCCCCACTCGAACCGCGTACGCAGCCGGTCCTCCAGCGTCGCCAGCTGCTTCGGCGACCGGTCCGAGGTGATCACGATCTGCTTGTTGGAGTTGTGCAGGGTGTTGAAGGTGTGGAAGAACTCCTCCTGCGTCCGTTCCCGGTTCTCCAGGAACTGGATGTCGTCGATCAGGAGGATGTCCACGTCGCGGTAGCGCCGCTGGAACGCGCTGGTCTTGTCGTCCCGCAGCGAGTTGATGAAGTCGTTGGTGAACTCCTCGGTCGACACGTACCGCACCGAGCGGGCGTTGCCGAGGGTCGTCGCGTAGTGCCCGATGGCGTGCAGCAGGTGGGTCTTGCCCAGCCCGGAGCTGCCGTAGATGAAGAGCGGGTTGTACGCCTTCGCTGGCGACTCGGCGACCGCGACCGACGCGGCGTGCGCGAACCGGTTCGACGACCCGATGACGAACGTCTCGAACATGTACTTCGGGTTGAGCCGGTTGCCGCCGGTGTCGGCGCCGGGCAGACGCCGCTCACTCGGCAGACCTGTCCGGTGATCCGTGCCACCCCGCCCGGGTCCGCTGTCCGTCCCGCCGTCGCGCGGCAACGCCCGGATGACGTGCTGGTCGCGCGGTGAGCCGACGTCCTCCCGGTAGCGGGGGTCGAAGCCACGGGTGTCCGGACCCGGCGGGCTCAGCCGAGCCGCCTGCTCCTCGAAGCCGCGCCGGGCCGCCTGGTCCTCGAAGCCCCGCCGGTCGGCGGGACGGGTCGCCGGCGGCGGCTCGGCGAAGGCGGTGCTGAACAGCGTCTCCTGGGCGTTGCGCCCGGGCGGGGCCGCGTCGGGTTGGTGCGCCTCGATCGGCGGTGGGCTCAGCTCGGCGACGCGCTCGGGCTGCGGCTGCTCCGGGATCGACACCTCCGGCCGCGGCGGGGCGACGGCCGGGTCGTCGTCGAGCAGGCTCGGCGGGGCGCCCTCGGGGGCCGCCGGCTCGGGGCCGCTGCGATAGACGGTGCCCGCCGGGCGACCCGCGGCGTCCTCGGCGACCCGGACGGTGACGGCGACCTGGATCGGCCGACCCAGCCGCCGGGTCAGCGCCTCGGTGATCGCCGGCCGCAGGCGGGACTCGATGACGTCCCGGGTGAAGGCGTCCGGGACCGAGATCAGAGCGGTGTCCTCGACGATGGCGCGCAGGCGGGTCAGTCGGAGGTAGGCGCGCTGCTGGGCGGAGATGATCTCGTCGGCGAGCTCGTCCGTCGTCGCCGTCCACACCGCGGCAAGGTCGGTCGTACCGGCCACCGTCGTGCCACCCCCTCGCCTCTGCTCCCGGCCGCCGCTGTCTGCCAGCCGGCCGTCCCGGGCCCGCCGCGTGCGCGCGGGTGGTCCATCACCACCCGAACGGCCGACCAGTCATCCACAAGTTATCCACAGCCTGTGTACCGACCGATTGTGGCCGTTCGTCGGACGCGGATGGGACCTGCCCCCTGCCTGAACGGGCGTTGAAGCGGGTACACCGTGCCGAACGATTCACTACCTTGTCCGGTCTTGCCGGTCAGCGACGACCTGACCCCCCGACGCCGACCGCAATCGGGCACGGTAACAGCGTTGTCCCTGCGCCATCAACCGGCGACGCGGCCCGGTCGTTCTCGGCATCAGTGAAAACCGCCGCTTCGGTCGCCGGCGCGTCCGGGTGGACCTTCGCCGCGACGTTTGACGGTCATTGCCCCCCTGCGTAGGCTGGAGCGGCCGCTCTCTCGCCCTCTGCTAGGGTGATGGGTGCATGCTGTCCGCGGTCGCATCCCCGCGTCGCCGAGGTCCCGCACCGCCGGGCAGCACCGATCGGAGGTCACCGTCGAGGTGGCCTGGACCACCCCACGACCCCGGGCGATCCCATCGCGCGGGGCGCGTACGAAAACGGAGAGCCTGACGTGAGCAAGCGCACCTACCAGCCGAACAACCGCCGGCGCGCGAAGACCCACGGCTTCCGGCTGCGCATGCGCACCCGCGCTGGCCGTGCCATCCTCTCGAACCGCCGCGCCAAGGGTCGCACCACCCTGTCGGCCTGAGGGCCGACCGGGTAGGTCCGGGAGACGTGGGCAGTCGTGCTGGCGGCCGCACAACGACTGCGGCGCAGCACTGACTTCGCCGCAGCGGTCCGCGGTGGCCGTCGCGCCGGCCGTGGTGCCGTCGTGGTTCACCTGACCCTGCCTCCCGACGACCCGACAACGACCTCGCCGGAGCCGGCGCGGCCCACCGGTGCGGAGGACACCTCCGCACCGAGCCGCGCCGGCTTCGTCGTTTCCAAGGCCGTCGGGCCCGCCGTGGTCCGCAACCGCGTCCGCCGTCGGCTCCGGCACCTCGTCCGGGAGCGGCTGGCCGGGCTCCCGGCGGGCACCACCCTCGTCGTCCGTGCGCTGCCGGCGGCCGCCGACGCGTCGTACGCCCGACTCGCCGCCGACCTCGACGCCGCGCTCGTCGCGGCCCGAGCGCCCCGCGGGCGACGCCGGTGACGGCCCACGCGGCCGGTTCCCGGCCTCGCAGCGCCGCCGCCCGTGTGCTGATCGGGCCCATCATCGCGTACCGTCGGTGGATAAGTCCGGCACTGCCGGCCCGCTGTCGGTTCTACCCGTCGTGCAGTGCGTACGCCCTTGAGGCGGTGGAACGGCACGGCGCGGTCCGCGGGATCGGCTTGGCGGTCCGGCGGTTGTTGCGCTGCCACCCCTTCCACCCAGGTGGACACGACCCGGTGCCGGAGCCGGGCGGTCACCGCCGTGCCGATCTGACTGGAGCCTGAGAATTGTTCAGTCTGGACTGGATCTACTACGCGATCTCGTGGATCCTGCTGACCTGGCACTCCGCCTGGGACGCCATCGGGGTCCCGGTCGACGCGGTGATCGGCACGAACTTCGCCTGGATCCTGGCCATCGTCTTCCTGGTGGTCACCGTCCGGGTGATCCTCTTCCCGGTCTTCGTCAAGCAGATCAAGTCGCAGCGCGCGATGCAGGCGTTGCAGCCCCAGGTCAAGGCCCTCCAGGAGAAGCACAAGGGTGACCGGGAGACGCTCCAGAAAGAGATGATGGAGCTCTACCGGAAGGAAAAGGCCAACCCGCTCATGGGCTGCCTTCCGATGTTCCTCCAGATCCCCGTCTTCCTGGGCCTCTTCCACGTGCTCCGCCGGCTCGACCCGGCCAAGCAGGCCAAGACCCTGTACGGCTGGTCCGTGGAGCAGTTCGACAGCGCCTCCAACGCGAAGCTCTTCACCGCGCCGATCGCCGGCAAGTTCGGCTCGACGACCGACGAGCTGGCCCGACTCGGCGCCAACGGCACCACCGTCAAGGTCATCGCCGGCATCCTGGTCCTGGTCATGATGGGCACCACCTACCTGACCAGCCGCCAGATGATCCTCAAGACCGGCTGGGCCGAGGACCCGCAGCAGCGGATGATCCAGCGGCTGATGCTCTACGGCATCCCGCTCTCGCTGCTCGTGTCGGGTGCGATCTTCCCGATCGGTGTGATCATCTACTGGGTCACCAACAACCTCTTCACCCTCGGCCAGCAGCAGTGGGTGCTGCGCAAGTACCCGCCGCCGCCCACCGCGACCAGCAAGGCCACCTCGGGCGCGCGGAACCCGGTGCAGCCGGCGAAGTCTGCCGGGCTGTTCGGTCGGAGCAAGCCGGCTCCGCAGGCGCCGGCCAAGGCCACCGCGCCCAAGGTCGCCGGCCCGAAGCCGGGCGCGAAGCCGGCCAACCCGAAGAAGGGGCGCCCCGCCAAGCGGCAGGGCTGAGCTCAGTCGGGCCGCCGCCGGGAGACCGACGGCGGCCCGTTCCGCACCGTGCAGCCGCCGTACGGCCGGCGCCGGGCGGAACACCCCGCGCGCGGCGCGGCCACGGGCGACACTGGCCCGTACAGACGTGCCCGTGGGCACCGGCGACCTCCCGCCGGCCCCCGGGAGACCAGCGGACCCGATGGTCCGGCCGAGCGAGTACGGAGATGACACCGTGACCGACACCAGCATCCCCCGCGCCGACCAGTCCCTGGACGAGGAGGGGACCGCCCCGATCGCGGCGAACGGCGACACCGACAACGACACCGAGTCTGAGGAGACCGAGGTCGAGGCCGGTCGGGAGAAGAAGGCCCCGGCCGAGAGCGACCTGTTCCGGCAGAGCGAAATCGCCGCCGACTACGTCGAGGGCCTGCTCGACATCCTCGACTACGACGGTGACATCGACGAGCTGGTCTCGGGCGGACGCCCCGTGGTCGAGGTCGTCGGCGGCCGGCTGCAGAGCCTGGTCGGCCAGCGCGGCGCCACCCTGGAGGCGCTCCAGGAGCTGACCCGGCTCGCGGTTTTCCGGCAGACCGGCACCCCCAGCCGCCTGCTGCTCGACGTCGGCGGCTACCGGGCCAACCGGCGCAAGGAGCTCGCCGCGGTGGCCAAGAACGCGGTCGAGAAGGTCAAGGAGTACGGCGAGGCCGTCCGCCTGGAGCCGATGTCCGCCTTCGAGCGCAAGTGCGTGCACGACGTGGTCAACGCGATGAGCGGCGTGGAGAGCGAGTCGGAGGGCGTCGAGCCCAACCGGCGCATCGTCGTCCGGCCGGTGGACTGACCGGGTGACCGACGACGACACCACGGCCGGTGCCGTGGCCGGCCCGGGTGACAGCTCACCCGGGCCGTCGCCTGTCCGGCCCGGCACACCCGACCCCGCCGCCGCGGTGCTTCCCCCCGAGCTGGCCGGCGCCGCCCGTACCCTCTTCGGCGACCGCCTCGACCTCGCCGCCGCGTACGCGGAGCTGCTGGCGACCGACGGCGTGGTCCGCGGGCTGATCGGTCCCCGGGAGGCACCGCGGATCTGGGACCGGCATCTGCTGAACTGCGCGGTGGTGGCCGAGCGGATCCCGGAGGGCGCGGCCGTGCTGGACGTCGGCTCCGGTGCCGGCCTGCCGGGCCTCGTGCTGGCGATCGCGCGGCCCGACCTGACCGTCACGCTGATCGAACCGCTGGCCCGGCGCACCTCCTTCCTCATCGAGGTGGTCGAGCAGCTCGGTCTGGCGAAGACCGTGCGGGTCTTCCGTGGGCGGGCCGAGGAGGCCGCCTCCGGCGCGTCGGGTGTCGCCCCGCTGATCGGGGACGTGGTCACCGCCCGCGCGGTGGCACCGCTGGACCGGCTCGCTGCCTGGTGCCTGCCGCTCGCCGCGCCGGGCGGACGACTGGTCGCGCTGAAGGGCGCCTCGGCGGCCGAGGAGATCGTGGAGCACGCGGCGGCGGTGGCGAAGCTCGGCGGTGGAGAGCCGACGATGCACCGCTGCGGGGTCGACGTCATCGACCCGCCGACCACCGTCGTGGAGATCGTGCGGGAACGGGTGGTGGGGCCGGCTCGCGCGGGGGGCGGCAAGAAGTCACGGGGTGGCCGGTCCCGTCGGCGTTGACCGCGGGACTTCTCACCCGCCGACTTTCGACGAGTCGGCCGGGCTCCACGAGAACTCGCCGTCGTCGGACGGCGGCTGACCAGCGCTTCGATCAGCTCGGCGGCTTTCCCGGACGGGGTTGCCTCGTTGAAACCCTTGCGGGTGGAACGAAGGGACGAGAACCCGACGTGGACCGGCCACGCCCGTCCACCGTAGGCTGACCGCGCGTCGATAGTGTGGGGTGGGTGGTGAAGGACCCTACGGTCTCCGACCACTCCCACCGGCCGCAGGGAGCCGCGGGACGAGCGCGGACGTGGCCAGTTGACGGGTGCGGACCGACCATCCGAAGCGGGCAGGGATGACAGGTGCATGACGACGGCAGGTATGACGATCCACGCGTGAACGGGTCGGCCAGTGACCATGTTTCACGTGAAACCGCCTATCCGAGTTGGTCGGCCGAGGAGGGCCCCCGGGGTGCCGGGTACGTCGGCGGCCGTGGCGGACAGGTGCCGCCCGGTACCGAGCCGGCGGACTCCCCCGGGACGCGCCGAGCGTCGGACGGGGTGACGCGGCCCGCGAACGCCCCTGGCGACGCGAGGTCGACCCCGCGCCGGAACAGCGTGGCGTCCGCCCGCTTCGAGCCGCCGGTACCGCACCAGCCAACTCCCGATGGCGTACGGGACGCGTCCCCGACCGCCGTGGCGTCCGACGCCTCCGCAGCTCCGGTCGAGCCGTATGCGGCACCTCCGGTTGACCCGTCGTTCGTTTCACGTGAAACGGGCGAAGACGATGACCCACCGTTGGCTATGGAGGCGATGCGCGCCGTGCAGATCCTGAACCCCAGTGGCGAGGTGACGATGCCTCGGCCAGAGCGGACCCGGGTCATGTGCGTCGCGAACCAGAAGGGCGGCGTCGGTAAGACCACCACCACCGTCAACCTGGCGGTGGCGCTCGCGCTCCACGGCAACCGGGTGCTGGTGATCGACCTGGACCCGCAGGGGAACGCGTCGACCGGTCTCAACGTGCCGCACCACACCGGTGTGCCGGACGTCTACGACTGCCTCATCAACAGCGTGCCGTTGGCGGACGTCGCCCAGGCGGTGGAGGGCATCCCGAACCTCTGGTGCGTCCCGGCGACCATCGACCTGGCCGGCGCCGAGATCGAGCTGGTCTCCGTGGTCGCCCGTGAGTCCCGGCTGGACCGGGCCATCACCGCGTACCCGGGTCACTTCGACTACGTCTTCATCGACTGCCCGCCCTCGCTGGGCCTGCTCACCGTGAACGCTCTCGTCGCCGCCCAAGAGGTACTCATCCCGATTCAGTGCGAGTACTACGCGCTGGAAGGGCTGAACCAGCTCATCAACAACATCAACCTGGTCCGGCAGCACCTCAACCCGAGGCTTGAGGTGTCCACGATCCTGCTCACCATGTACGACCGGCGTACGCGCCTGGCCGACGCGGTCGAGCAGGACGTCCGGAACCACTTCGGCGACAAGGTCCTCCAGGCGGTGATCCCGCGCAACGTACGCGTCTCCGAGGCACCGAGCTACGGCCAGTCGGTGATGACCTACGATCCGGGGTCGCGGGGCGCTACGAGCTACTTCGAGGCGGCCCAGGAGATCGCCGAGCGGGGCGTCATGGAGCCGGTGAGCCGGAATGCGTAGTGCGGACGAGTCGTCGGGAGGAATGGCATGGTGAACCGTCCTCGGGGCGGCCTCGGTAAGGGCCTCGGGGCGCTGATCCCGACCGGACCGGCGCCGACCGCCGGTGCGATCACGGGCGCGCCCGACAACGCGCCGGCCGGCGGCGTTGCCGGCGCCGGGGTCGTACCGCCGGCGGTCCCGGCCGCCCCGGTGCCCACCGGCCCGGAACTGAGCCCGGTCCCCGGAGCCCGGTTCGCCGAGATCCCGGTCGACGCGATCGTGCCGAACCCGAAGCAGCCCCGGCACGTCTTCGACGAGGACGCGCTCGAGGAGCTGAAGGTCTCGATCCAGGAGGTCGGCTTCCTCCAGCCCATCGTCGTGCGCCAGTTGGACGACGAGAAGTACGAGCTGGTCATGGGCGAGCGCCGTTGGCGTGCCGCCCAAGCGGTCGGCAAGGAGAGCATTCCGGCGATCGTCCGGGACACGCGGGACGACGCGATGCTCCGGGACGCGCTGCTGGAGAACATCCACCGCGCGAACCTCAACCCGCTGGAAGAGGCGGCGGCCTACCAGCAGTTGCTGGAGGAGTTCGGGGCGACCCACGAGGAGTTGGCCCGCCGGATCGGGCGCAGCCGCCCGCAGATCTCCAACACCATCCGGCTGCTGAACCTCCCCGCCCCCGTGCAGCGGCGGGTCGCCGCCGGCGTGCTCTCCGCCGGGCATGCCCGAGCCCTGCTGAGCCTGGAGGACCCGGAGGCGCAGGAGCAGCTCGCTACGCGGATCAACGTCGAGGGGCTGTCCGTCCGGGCGACCGAGGAGATCGTCGCGCTGGCGCTCAGCGAGGCGCCCGCCAAGACCCCGGCCGCCAAGCGGCGCCCCAAGCCGCAGGCACCCGCCCTGGGCGACCTCGCCGACCGGCTCTCCGACCGGTTCGACACTCGCGTCAAGGTGGACATCGGCCGGAACAAGGGCAAGATCACGATCGAATTCGCCACGGTGGACGACCTGGAGCGGATCGTGGGCATCATCGGCTTCACCCCGGAGGAACCCGAGAGCTGACCGACCGGACCGCTCGACGGCCGCGCTCCCCGACCTCGGGGTCGCGGCCGTCGTCATCTCCGCCGGCCTTCCCCGAGCGCTTGGTCCGTGGACTGCCGCCAGCGAGAAGGTGAGACAAGGGCTCCACCGGTCTCCGAGCTCGCGGACCTCGGTCCGGTCTGGCGGCAGGCCCGGTCTGGGTGACGGCCGGCAGTTCGCGGGGCGGAGCCGGCATGAGGGCGCGCCCTGGCCGAGCGGCAGGGCTGTGCGCGCCTTCCGGGGCGTGGGGCTGGGCGCCTTGCCGGGGCTTGGTGGCGGGTGGTCGGCGTGGAGCACGGGTGCGGGCCATGGGTGCCGGGTTGATCAGGGCGGAGCGCGGGTGTGGCCCGTGGGGGCGGGGTGCCCGATGTTGACTGCGGCTGGGCCGGCGGGCTGGCGTACCCGCAGGGTCGTGAGACGGCGCCCCGGGGAAATGGCCGGGCGCCAAGGCCAAGGGCCCCGCTGCCGTGAGGGCCTTGGCGGGCCGAATGAAGTGGCTGACCGCTGGGTCGGCGTCCGCCGTTTCACGTGAAACGCGCTAGAGGTGAGCGCCGGGTGCCGGCGGTCCGGTGAACGCACCGCCCCCGCCGTGGCTCCGGCAGTCGCGCAGCCGCTTCTGGAGCCTACGAAGTGACCGTTGGTGCATCCGGTCCCCGGCTGACGGAGAGAAGCCGCCAGGGGCGTTCTGGAGGGCCGGGCCAATCCTTCTCGGGGATCTGCTCGCTGCCGGTCCTTCCATCCGTGCCCCCACGGGGCCGAGGCTCCGCGTTCCAGCGGCTGCTTCGGGCTCTGCGGTGTTGATGATCGACTCGATAACCGAGTGATGTCACGGTGTCCGGGTGTTGGGAGATACCGCGACGCCCGGGAGCCGGGAAGTGCGGGGTCCGCTCCCTGGCGATCGAGCGGTTCTGGCTGTTGGCTTCGCGCCCCCTCTGAAGTTCCGGTGAGCGGACGAAGTGCAGTGGGGACCAGACGCTGAGTGCTGCCGACGGCGCCCGGCCACAGGGACAGCTCGCTCGGCCGGCCGGGCGGTGCCAGGCAAGGTCGGCTGATCGCCGGAAGAGGACAGCGGCGAGTCGGCGGCTGCCCAAGGCAGTGAATCCGGACCGGGCCGGATCCGGGCGGACGAGATGACGGGTAGCCGTCGTCCCGCGCGACTCTTCCCACTGGCCTCGTTTCACGTGAAACCGTGCGGCAGACGTGGCGAGCGAGAGCCGCAGGGGTTGCCGGCCGCCGTCGGTTCGAGGCCGAGGCGTCATGCTGCGTGACTCTCGGCGGACGACCAAGCCCCGTCCGGGGCGGCTGTGTCCGAGCGCCTCCGCGCGTTGCGGGCCGCCGGCCGCCCAGAGCGGGCGCCGGTGCGTCGGGCGACGCTGTCCGATGGGCACGGGGGAGATTGAGCCCCCTGCCCTGGCAGGCAGCGCCGGTCGGGGCCAGGACCGTCGGGGCCGCCAGAGGAACGACCGGGACGGAAACGACGCCGCGATCCGC
Source organism: Micromonospora sp. NPDC049366 (assembly GCF_044466625.1). NCBI lineage: Bacteria > Bacillati > Actinomycetota > Actinomycetes > Micromonosporales > Micromonosporaceae > Micromonospora > Micromonospora sp. NPDC049366. The sequence continues at coordinate 75,536 of NZ_JBITMV010000011.1, read as the reverse complement.
ATCTCGGTGATGAGGGCGGAGAGTTGGTCGTGCGACTGTGGGCAGGAACGCGGCCGAGGGAGCGGACTACCGCTAACGGGTCGACGGTCTGGGGTCATCGAGATCACGGAGCGACTGCGCTGAGGGAGGCGCTCTGAACGCTGACCGGGCGATAGGCGACCAGCCGAGGCGACCGCGCCCAGGGCCGACAGCCGACTGGCCGAAGGCGGCCGGGTCCGCCAGGCCACCGGTTCGCCGCGCCGGCCGGGCCGCCAAGTCCGCTCCCGGTTCGCCGCGCCGGTCGGGTCCGACGAGCGCCGGCCGGGTCGGACGAGGCCACTGGATCGACGGTTCAGCGGCTGGACCCGAACGACTTACTCCGACGGAGCGCACCGATCGAGGGCGCCAAGGGCGGACGCAGCGGACGCGCCGAGCAGGCGTGCTGATCGGCGGAGCGGACGGCCTCCTCGGGGCGGTCGTCGCAGCGAGCCGGGACCGGATCCCGCCTCCCTCGTTTCACGTGAAACGAGGGAGGCGGCCCGCTCGCGTTACCCCGGACCGTGCCGCGCAGTTATCCACTGAAGTTATCCACACGGGTTTTCCACAGGCACCCGTCGTTTCACGTGAAACAGCGCGTGGAGATGGGTGTTGGCCTGTGGATGACGGCGCGGATCCGCCAGTGCGGAGGCCTGTGGATATCTCCCGGAACGGTGGATGACGGGAGCGTTGCTCGGGCCCGGAACCACCCAGGATTTCGGGTAGGGACAGTCGTCTCCGACTCGGTTAGGGTCAGCCTCGTGCCCGACACCCCTCCTGCAGTTCCGGACTTCACCCACTGGCCCTCCTTCCCCTTCGAGGGCGATCTCCGCGTCAAGCAGCTCGACCCGCCGGTCGCCGTCGAACCGCCCCGCAAGGGCGAAGGCAGCCGGGAGTGCACCGCCTGCGCCGCTCCTGACGAGGCCTACATCTGGGTGGGTGAGCGCTGGCGGGTACGCGCCATGGACCGTCCCACCGGCCTGCCGATGGTGCTCATCCTGGAATCCCGGTCCCACCTCGACATCGGCGATCTGCCGAACCTGCTCGCCGCCGAGCTCGGGGTGATGACGGTACGGCTGGAGCGGGCCATCCGTTCGCTGGACGGCGTCGGTAGAGTGCACGTGAACCGCTGGGGCGATGGCTCCGCCCACCTGCACATGTGGTTCCTCGCCCGGCCCTACGGTCAGCTCCAACTGCGCGGCACGTTCCTGTCGCTCTGGGACTCGATCCTGCCGCCGATCCCCGAGGCACAGTGGCGAGAGAATCTCGCGCTCGTCGCGGCTTGGCTCGCCGAGTTCGGCGGACGACCGCTGGCGGAACCGCCGCGGATCCAGTGGCAGGCGCCGTCCAGCCTCGCCGCCCAGGGGGCGGCCACCGTCGACGAAGGGCCGGTCGACGAGGTGGTGTCAGTGATCGAGGCATCCGAGGAGAATCCCGAAGCGGCCACGGGTGACGGCGGTGGAGTCGGGACGACCGGAGTAACGGTGGTCGGCGATGCCGCGACGGCCGGTGCCGGACCCACTGCGGGCGGCACCGAGGTGGTCGTGCGTGACGAGGGCGGCAACGGAACCGGTGCCGAGGGCGGCAGCGGGGACGGGGTCAGGACCGCCGTCGAAGCCGACGATCGCGGCACCGCCGGAAGTGCGCTCGGAGCGACGGTCGGCGTTGGTCGTAGCGGCACCGGGATCGGCAGCGGCCAGAACGCAGACGACGCCGACAGCACGGACGTCGAAGAGACCGGGGACGAGGAGACGAGGGCAGCGCCGGTCACCGTCAAGGGCGATGGAGCGACCGGCCCGAACTGACCCAGCCGCGGTGGCTGCTCGAACCGCATGACGGTCGCCGAGGCCGCTGGGCAGCGGGCCGGCCTGAACCGGCGGAACCGGCAGCCGAGCGGAACCGGCCGGCACGACGAAACCGCCGGCAGGACGCAACCGCAGGCGCGACGCAACCGCCAGCACGGCGGAACCGGCAAACCCGTCCGCGCCGCTCGCTCGCACCGGAGGCGAGCCAGGCAAGAGCGGCGGCGGCGATCAGAGGCAGCCGCGCGGTCAGGGGCGGCGGGTCGCGGCTCGGGCGACCAGCGAGCTGAGCACCTGGCCGAAGTCGAGGGCGGCGGCGGAGACCGCGAGCGGGAGCAGCGACGTCTCGGTCATCCCCGGGGAGACGTTCACCTCCAGCACGTGCGGCCGGCCGTCGGCGTCGACGATCATGTCGACCCGGGACAGGTCCCGTAGGCCGAGCGCGTTGTGCGCGGCGAGCGCCACGTCGGCGACGTGGTCGGCGACCTCGGGCTGGAGTCGGGCCGGGGCGTGCCAGGTGGTGCGGCCGGCGGTGTAGCGGGCCGCGTAGTCGTACACGCCGTTGCGGGGCACGATCTCGACGGCGGGCAGCGCCTCCGGGCCGTCGCCCAGGTCGACGACGGAGACCGCGACGTCCATGCCGGGGACGTACCGCTCCACGAGGGCCGTGGTGTCGTACGCGAAACAGCCCACCATGGCGGCCGGAAGGGCGGCGGCGTCCCGGACCACGGCGGCGCCGAGGCCCGAACCGCCCTGCGCCGGCTTGACCATCAGCGGCAGCCCCAGGCGGTCGACGATCCGGTCGAGCACCGCCACCGCGCCGAGTTCGGAGAAGCGGTCGTGCGGCAGTGCCACCCAGTCCGGGGTGGGGATGCCGGCCTCGCGGAGCACCGCCTTGGCCGACGGCTTGTCCCAGGCGAGGCGGGACGCGCGGGCGTCGCAGCCGACGTAGGGCACGTCGCAGAGGTCGAGTACGCCGCGCAGGGAACCGTCCTCGCCGGTGGCGCCGTGCAGGGCGATCACCACGGCGTCCGGCGGGTCGGCGGCCAGGGCCGGCAGCAGGGCTACGTCGGCGTCCCGGAGCTCGGCGTCGACGCCGACGGCGCGCAGCGCGTCGAGGACCCGGCGGCCGGAGCGCAGGGACACGTCCCGTTCGTAGGAGAGCCCGCCGGCGAGCACCAGCACGTGCAGGTCCTCGGTGACAGGTGACGCGGTCAGCCCTGGCTGCTCGGCAGCGGTCGTACCCATGCCGGAATCATGCCAAGTCGGGACCCGGGGTGTCGGAGCCGGCCCGGCCACGACGGGGGCCCTCCCCGCGGATCGCACCGAACACCCGTCGGGTGGCGAGCTCCTGCTCCATCACCCCGGCCAGCCGGCGGACGCCCTCCCGGATCCGCTCCGGCGGCGGGAAGCTGAAGTTGAGCCGCATGTGACCGGTGCCGGTGCCGTCGGCGTAGAAGCCGGTGCCCGGCACGTAGGCGACCCGGGCGGCGATGGCCCTCGGCATCATGGCCTTCGAGTCGAGCCCGTCGGGGAGGGTGGCCCAGACGAAGAGACCGCCGCCGGGCCTCGTCCAGGTGGTCCCGGCGGGCATCAGGTCGGCGAGGGCGTCGAGCAGCGCGTCCCGCCGCTCCCGGTAGACCTCGCGGTAGACCTTGAGCTGCTGCCGCCACGGCATCGTGCTGAGGTAGGTCGCGACGGCGGCCTGCGCGTAGCCGCTGGGGCAGAGGATCTGCGCCTCGCTGGCGATCACCAGCTTGTCGCGGACGGCGTGCGGCGCCAGGATCCAGCCGACCCGCAGACCGGGGGCGAAGGTCTTGGAGAAGGTGCTGAGGTAGAAGACGCCGTCGCGCCGACGGGCGCGCAGCGGCGCGGGCGCCTCGCCCTCGAAACCCAGTTGGCCGTACGGGTCGTCCTCGACCACCAGCAGCCCGGCTCGTTCGCAGATGTCGAGGACCCGCTCGCGCCGCTCCTCGGAGAGGGTCACGCCGGTCGGGTTCTGGTAGGTGGGGATGGTGTAGAGGAACTTGACCCGCCGTCCGGCGCGGGCCAGGTCGGCGATCGCCGCCTCCAGCGCCTCGGGGATCAGGCCGTCGGAGTCCATCGGGACGTGCACCACCTGGGCCTGGGCGGCCTGGAACACCCCGAGCGCGCCGACGTACGTCGGGCCCTCGGCGAGCACCACGTCCCCCGGGTCGAGGAAGAGCCGCGCCACCAGGTCCAGGGCCTGCTGGCCGCCGACGGTCACCACGACGTCCTCCGGGGAGGCGCCGCACGCGGCGTCGATCCCGGAGAGCGCCATCACCTCACAGATCCGCTCGCGCAGCTCGAGGGTGCCCTGGCCGATGCCGTACTGGAGGGTGGTCACGCCGTGCTCGCCACCGAGCCGGCCGAGCATCTCGCCCACCGCGTCGAGCGGCAGCGCGGCGATGTAGGGGGCACCACCGGCCAGCGAGACGACCTCCGGACGGCTCGCCACGGCGAAGAGCGCTCGGATCTCCGAGGCGGTCATCCCGCGCACGCGGCGGGCGTACCGGTCGGTGTAGTCGTCGAGCGTCGTGCCGGTCATGACATCACCTCGATCGCTGGTGCGGCTCCCGCTGCGGCGTACCCAGGACACCGGCGACCATGGCGGGCGTGGGACGCCGATTGTCGATCCTAGTCGCCCCTGACCAGGGACGTGAGGTACGACATGAGGGACGTCCACATCCCGGGCGCCGGTCACCCACCGCGGTGAGGGTTCGCGCGTCCTCTCCCGTACGGTCGATCAGCGGCGTACGATCGCTCGTCGGGGGCAGGAAGGCGGCGCTGTCGTTCCGTGCCGGGTTCACCACCGAGCCTATTGTGGGGATGCGCCAATGTCGCGACGTCTGGTCAGTCTGACCCTGGACACCCTGGAGGACCTGCCCCGTCCGTGTCGCCAGTGCGTCTACTGGGAGCTTGATCCGGTCTCCGCCGACCGCGCCTGCGCCGCCGGTGACCCCGGCCTGGAGAAGGAGGCCTGGGTCTCCCAGACGCTGCTGGAGTGGGGCTCCTGCGGCAAGCTCGCGTACGTGGACGGCATGCCCGCGGGCTTCGTGATGTACGCCCCGCCCGCCTACGTGCCCCGCTCGATGGCCTTCCCCACCTCGCCGGTCTCCGCCGACGCGGCGCTGCTGATGACCGCCAACGTGGTGCCCGCCTTCGCCGGTGGCGGGCTGGGTCGGATGCTGGTGCAGGGCGTGGCGCGGGACCTCACCAAGCGGGGGATCAAGGCGATCGAGGCGTTCGGCGACGCCAAGTTCGGCGACGCGGACGACCCGACCCGCGCCTGCGTCGCTCCGGCCGACTTCTTCCTCTCCGTCGGGTTCAAGACCGTACGTCCGCATCCGCGCTTCCCGCGTCTGCGGCTCGAACTGCGCACCGCGCTCAGCTGGAAGTCCGACGTCGAGTACGCGCTGGAGAAGCTGCTCGGCTCGATGAGCCCGGAGACCCTGCTCCGTCCGGTACGGCCCGCCCCGGCCACCCGCGCCACGATGCACTGAACTGTCAGTCGACGACCGTGCCGGCCGCCACGACCGCACGGAGTTCGCTGACGTCGATCGAGCCGGTCGGGACGTCCCGCTCGATCGGCAGGTACATCCGCTGCACGCCGGCCACGATCGCCTCCACCAGCCGGTCCCGGAACCGCGGGTCGACCAGCCGGTCGCGGTCGGCGGGTGAGGTGAGGTATCCGATCTCCACCCGGACCGCCGGCATCCGGGTCAGCCGGAGCAGGTCCCACGCTTTGGCGTGGGTGCGGCAGTCCCGCAGGCCGGTACGGGCCACGATCTCCCGCTGCACCAGCCCGGCGAGCCGTTCACCGGTCGCCGAGGTCACCCCGTTGTCGGTGCCGTAGTGGTAGGTCGCCACGCCCTCGGCGCACGGGTTGGCGTGTCCGTCGGTGTGCAGGGAGATGAACACGTCGGCGCCGAGCGCGTTGGCCAGCTCGGCGCGTTCGGTGTCCGGCAGGCAGTCCTCCGGGGAGGGCCCCCGGGTGAGCTGGACCCGCACGCCGGAGGCGGCGAGGCGTCCCTCCAGTCGGCTGGCCAGGTCGTGGACCAGGTCCGCCTCGGTCCAACGCAGCCGCCCGTCCGGCACCACGACGCCCGGGTCGGTGCCGCCGTGCCCGGGGTCGATGACCACGGTGCGGCCGACCAGGGTCGGACCGGACTGGCGGATGGCGTCGGACTCGCGCAGCCACTGCGGCCGGCCACCCACGACTTTCCGGCCGAGCCGGCGCAGCGCGTTCATGGTGTGCGGTCCGCAGGCGCCGTCGGGGGTGAGCCCGACCTCCCGCTGGAACTGGGCCACCGCCCGCGAGGTGCGTACGCCGTAGATGGCGTCGGCCCGGCCGACGTCGTACCCCATCTCCAGCAGGCGTTCCTGCAACGACCGGACGTCCTCGCCGGTGAGCGGTTCCGGCACGGCGTGGTAGAGCGTGCGGGCGCCGAGCCGCCAGCGGGCGGCGTCCAGGGCCCGCCACGTCTCCTCGCCGACGCGGCCGTCGACGCTCAGCCCGCGGGACTGCTGGAACGCGCGTACGGCCCGCTCGATCTGGGCGTCGAACTCGTCGTCGTCGGGACCGGCCGGGGTGAGCAGGTTCAGACCGACCAGGACCGTACGGATCTCCGTGACCGCGGGTCCGCGGTCACCGGGACGGATCGGACGCACGCACGACCCCCTCTGCACGGACGCTGGCTGGCCGGGCGGCCCCGGCTTGAGGTTATGCGCTTCGGCGGGGCGAGGTGGCGTGGGCGGCGAAAAACGCCGAACCCCGGACCGCGGAGGCGGTCCGGGGTTCGGCGTCGTCGGCGCAGGTCAGAGCGCCGATTCGATGAGCTTCACCAGCTCGCCCTTGGGCTTGGCCCCGGCGATGGACTGCACCGGCTCACCGTTCTTGAACACGGTGAGGGTCGGCACGGACATCACCCGGTAGGCCCGGGCGGTCTCCGGGTTCTCGTCGATGTTGACCTTGACGATGGTGACCTGGTCACCCATCTCGCCAGCGATCTCCTCCAGCAGCGGCGACACCTTGCGGCACGGCCCGCACCACTCGGCCCAGAAGTCGACCAGCACCGGCTTGTCGGACTTCAGCACGTCGGTCGCGAAACTCGCGTCGGTGACCGCCTTGGTCGTTCCCACTATGCCCCTCCTCCAGGGTGTGTTTCGGTTGTTCAGCCCTGCAGCGTCGCGATGAAACGCTCGGCGTCGAGGGCGGCGGCGCAGCCCGTGCCGGCGGCGGTGATCGCCTGCCGGTAGACGTGGTCGACGAGGTCGCCGGCGGCGAAGACACCGGGCACGCTCGTCCGGGTGCTCGGCACCTGGACCTTCACGTACCCCTCGTCGTTCAGCTCCACCTGACCGCGGAAGAGTTCGCTGCGCGGGTCGTGACCGATGGCGACGAAGACACCGGTCACGTCGAGCACCTTGGTCTCGCCGGTGTGCACGTTGCGGAGACGGGCGCCGGTGACCTTGCCGTCGTCGCCGAGGATCTCCTCGACGACGCTGTTCCACTCGACCTTGATCTTGTCGTTGCTCAGCGCCCGCTCGGCCATGATCTTGCTGGCCCGGAACGAGTCGCGTCGGTGGACGATGGTCACCGAGTCGGCGAAGCGGGTCAGGAAGCTGGCCTCCTCCATCGCCGAGTCACCACCGCCGACGACGATGATGTGCTGGTTACGGAAGAAGAAGCCGTCACAGGTGGCACAGGACGAGACGCCGTGGCCGAGGTATTCCTGCTCGCCCGGCACGCCCAGCGGCCGCCAGGCGGAGCCGGTGGCCAGGATGACGGCGCGGGCCCGGTAGGCGGTCTCGCCGACCCACACGGTGCTGGTCGCGCCCGAGCCGGCGTCGCCGGTGTCGACCAGCTCCACCCGGGTCACGTCGTCGGTGAGGAACTCGGCGCCGAACCTCTCGGCCTGCTTGCGCATGTTGTCCATCAGCTCGGGCCCGAGGATGCCGTCGGCGAAGCCGGGGAAGTTTTCCACCTCGGTCGTCGTCATCAGCGCCCCGCCGGACTGCACGCCCTCGATCACCAGCGGATTCAGGTTGGCGCGTGCGGCGTAGACCGCCGCGGTGTAGCCGGCCGGCCCGGAGCCGATGATGATCAGGTTGCGGACCTCGTCCACTGCCGTCTCCCGAGTTGTGTTGTCGGCGTCGGCGTCTACCGATGCCGATCCGAGTGCGGCACCCGGAGGTGCCGACGAGCTTCTTCCAGAACGTCATCGTATTGACCGGGAATTCCCAGGACGGGCATCCGGTGGGTCACGTCACGTGAGCGGTGAAACGCCGATGACCGCGATTTCACCCTACCCGGGTGCGGTAGCGGGTGTCTGCGCCCGAACCGGGTACGCCGCACTCCGGTCCGCTCACCCAGGTCCACCGTGCGCCGGTGCCGTCGGTGAACCGCACCACCAACGCCTGCTCGCCCTGGAAGGCGGCGTAGTCGACCAGGTCGACCACCAGCGGACCGGCGCGGTGCTCGGCGGCGATCTCGTCCAGGCATGTGGTGAGCGCGGCATGGTCGGTGAGCCGGGCCAGCCGGTCCCGGCCGTCGGGCGCCGGTAGCCGCTCCCCCTCGGCGTCGGCCCCCGTGCGGGGCATCTCGCTGGCCAGCGGCCGGGACGTGGCCGATGCGCCGGGCGCGCTGGCACCGGCGAGGCTCTGCGGGGAGTAGTCGGTGCCGCTGTGGATCGCCGGGCCGGTCGTCCTCGCCGGCCCGGCCCCGGCCGCGTCCGCCGGGGCCCTGACCGGCTGGTCCATCGCGGTGCCGGCGGTGTCCCCGTGCTGACGAAGCTGACCGACGCCCAGGCCGACGGCCGCCAGCGAGACCGCGGCGACCGCAACGGGGCCGGCGACGCGGGCCCAGCGGCGGCGCCCCCGACCCGGGCCGGTCGCGACGCGCCGCCCCGATTCTGCGCGTGACGTGCCCGCGGCCGGCCGGCGCCGCACCGGCCCGCCCTGCGCGGGGACCAGCCGCCCGCCGTCGCCCGCCGACTCGATCGTCGGTACGCCGTCGACCGGCGCGTCCGACGCCAACCCGGCCGGGTTGCCGTCTGCGGAGGTCGGCATCGGCTCCGCGGCGAGCGCCGCGGCGATCCGGTCGCTGATCTCGGGCGGCAGTTCGACCGCCGGCTCGCCCCACCCCGCCAGATCGGCCCGGACGTCCGCCACGGCCGGTGCCAGCAGGGCGTACGCGTCGGCCCAGACGCTGTTCTCGCTGATCAACCGGGCGACCAGGGCCTCCTCGGGCGTGCCGTCCAGTGCCCCGCCGACGTAGTCGGCGAGCAGGTCGTCGTCGACCTCCTGGGACCGCCCGGTCGTCACGCGTCCTCCTGGTTGGCGTCGCGCCGGGATCGCCCCGGCCCTGATCCGACGCCCTCCGACGGGCGTGGGTTCCCGGACGTGACGGGTGGCACGTCGCCGCGCAGGTGCCCCAGCAGCACGGCCAGCCGGGCGCGGCCCCGGGCGCACCGGCTCTTCACCGTCCCCTCGGCGACGCCGAGGATCCGGGCCACCTCGGCGACCGGGTAGCCCTGCACGTCGACGAGGACGAGCGCGGCGCGTTGCTCGACGGGCAGCGCGGCGAGGGCCTGCCGGACGACGAGGGCGGTGTCGTGGTCGGTCACCGGGGCCGCCGGCTCGACGCCGCCGGTGCCCGAACCGCTGTCGCCGTGGACCCCGTCGGGCAGCGGCACCGTGGGGTGCGCCTGCCGCCGGCGGATCCGGTCCAGGCAGGCGTTCACCACGATCCGGTGCAGCCAGGTGGTGACGGCCGAGTCGCCGCGGAAGCGGTCGGCCGCGCGGTGTGCGGAGAGCAGCGCGTCCTGGAGCGCGTCCGCCGCCTCCTCGCGGTCGCCCATCGTGCGCAGCGCCACCGCCCAGAGGCGGTCTCGGTGTCGGTGGAACAGCTCGGCGAAGGCGTCCCGGTCACCGGCGACGTGAGCGCGCAGCAGCGCGAGGTCGTGGGCCGGGTCGGCGACGCCCGGCGGGACCGGCGCGGTGGCCGGCGGTGAACCCGCGTCGTCGTGCGTGTCCATCACCACGTCCGGCGGAGGCGGTGCCCGGGACGTGGTTGCCGGTTCACGACCCCTGGACCGAGATCTCCTGGACCCCGAGCCGGAACCCGGGACTGTCCTCGTCGGCGGGCAGCTGGGTGACCCAGAAGAGCAGGTACCGGTATTTCTTGTCGGCGTCGAAGCCGTCGAAGGTCATCGTGGTGCCGTCGTGCTCCTCGAACGGCTGGCCGATCGCGGTCTTGTAGTTCTCGACCAGCTGCTTGTCGCCCGAGGAGGTGGAGGGCGGGTTGACGCTGCCGCTGAACAGCGCGGCCGTCGCGCCGCTGCCGGCGAGGGTGACCTGGACGGAGCGCACGGTGTGCGGGGCGCCGAGGTCGATCCAGACGCCCATCCCCTTCTTCAGGTTGCCGAACTTGTTGTTCGGGTAGCGGTCGGTCCGCCAGCCCTCGTCGGTCTTACCGTCGATGATCTTCTTGGCGCCGTCCAACTCGTCGCGCTTGCTGCTGTCCGGGTCGATGATCCGGACGTCCTGGATGCGCAGCGGCCCGGCCGCGGGCGGGTTGGCGTCACCGGCGGGAGCGCTGGAGGTGGGCGCCGCGACCGGGTTGGTCTGCGGGTCCTTGTCGTCGCCCCCACCGAGCGCGCTGATGCCGATCAGGAGCCCGACAAGGGCCACGGCGAGCAGGCCGGCGATGCCGATGGCGACCTTGCGGCCACCGGCTGCGGCCAGCGGCGACGGCTCCTCTTCGGGGTCGGCGGCGAAGCGCAGCGGGCCGCTGTTGTCGAGGTACGAGTCGTCCGCCGGCACGTCGAGGCGGGCCAGCTCGGCCGCGAGCACGTCCGACGACGGCGGGGCGATCTCCGGGTCGAGCAGGTCCATGGTCAGGTCGTCCAGGTACGCCGGCACGCCGGCGCGGACCTGGCGCGGCGCGGCGATGGCGCCGGCGGCGTCGCGTACGCCGTCCGGAATGGCGGCCCGTCCGTGGCCGGCGGTGGCGCCGCGCAGCGGGGCCTCGGTGTGCGGCCAGTGCCCGGTCAGGGCGAAGTAGAGGATCCCGCCGACCGCCCGGATGTCGCTCTCCTGGCTGTCGTCGCCGTCGGTGCGGGCGTCGGCCAGCACCACGCGGCCGTCGTCGGAGATCATCACGGTGCCGGGGTGCACGTTGCCGTGCACCATGCCGGTGGCGTGGACGGCGGCGAGGGCGCTGGCCACGGCGCTGCCGATGGCGGTGGCGCGCGCCGGGTCGAACTGGCCCTCGGCGACGAGCTCCCGCAGGGACTGCCCGTCGACCCACTCGCGCACCACGTACGCGCGCTCGTCCTCGTCGATCGCGTCGTAGACGCCGACGAGGTTGGGGTGGATGACGCGGCTGGCCGCGACGGCGGCCTGGAGCATCTCGGTGGCGGACTCACCACCCGGGTAGCGCAGCACGACGGCGACGGGGCGGCGCAGCACGACGTCGACACCCCGCCAGACCAGACGCCCAGCGCTGTCGTTGTTGATGTGCTCGACCAGTTCGTAGCGCTCGGCGAGGATCTCACCGGCCGTGGGAGCACCGAAGGTCATGACCGGCGGAGCGCTCTCGTCCGCGTCCTGACCCTCGCCGACCTGGGTCACCCGTCCTCCCTCGGTGATCGTGTCGATCGATGGACCCGCGCTGCTGGGCATGTGGCTTCCCGCTCTGCCTTCAAAGGAACCGGCCGACCGGAGTCGCACCGATGCCGGCTGCCGTTCCCGTCGACAGCGACCTTACCCGGGTTGCCCGCTTCCCCGACATGTCATCTTCCCGCCGCACCCACCGAGGTGCCCGGAGTCGGAGGAGTCGTCCGGTTACGACCGTTGTCGGCCACGTTGCTGGCACATGTACTAGCCAATCTACGGGTTCACCGCAAGGCGTCGCCGCAGGGGCCCGGGCCGGGGTGGTGGACCGCGTCCCTGCGGACCCCAGGTTCCCCCCGACAGCCCGGGCACGCTCATCCGTACGGCTGGTTATCCACAGGCCGACCGGCCAGCTGACCGGTGAATCGCGGAGTTATCCACAGGCACATCCCCAGCCTGGTGATCCACGGTCACGGACCGTACCGCCGGGTAGTACCGGGCCTCAGTGGCCGAGACGGCGGCGGACCATGCCGACCACCTCGGTGATCTCGCCGATCCGCAGGGCCATCGCGAGGCCCAGGTAGGTCACGCCGATGACCGCGCCACCCACCACGAGCTGGATGACGGCCTCCACGCGGGTCGGCGTGTCATCGCCGGGGAGCACCTTGACCACCAGCAGACCGACCAGCGCCGCGCCGAGCGCCGCCACCAGCACCCGTCCGCTGGTCCGGGTGATCTCACCCAGGCCGATCCGACCGACCCGGGGGCGCAGCAGCCACGCGGAGCCGAGCGCGGCGGCCAGGTAGGAGACGGCGTTACCGATCATCATTCCCGCGCCGGCGAAGCTCGCCGAGAAGGCCACGAAGAGCACGATCTGCACGCCGATCCGCAGCGCCACCACCGGAATGTTGATCAGCGCCGGGGTACGGGTGTCCGGCAGCGCGTAGAAGGCGAAGGTGAAGAGCTGGCTCACCGCGAACGGGACCAGCGCCAGCGCGGCGGCGATCAGCACCACCGAGGTCGCGGTCGCGTTCTCGGCGTTGAACGCGCCGAACCGGAACAGGGTGAACGCGATCGGGGTCGCCAGGACGGCGTAGCAGACCGCGATCGGGGCGAGCACCGCGGTGACCGTCCGCGTGCCCCGGGACAGGTCGGCGGCGACGTCGGCGTACCGGCCGTCGGCGGCGGCGGCGCTCATCCGGGGCATCAGCGCGGTGATGATCGAGACGGCGATGATGCCGTGCGCGGTCATCAGCAGCAGGAACACGTTGTTGTAGATCAGTGGGCCGGCGGCGTTCTCCTCGCCCACCCGGTTCAGCAGGTTGAAGAGCACGATCAGGCCGACCTGGCTGACCGCGACGTAGCAGATCATCCAGGCCCCGAGCCGACCCAGCTCGCGCAGGCCGAGGGCCCGGAAGTCGAAGCGCATCTTCCAGCGGAACCCGACCTTGCGCAGCGCCGGTAGCAGGCCGACGGCCTGGATCGCGACGCCGAGCAGGGTGCCGCCACCGATCAGCGCGATCCGTCCGGCGGTCATGTCCTCCGGCTGGACGATCTTCGCCCCGAACACGGCGATGTAGAGGCCGGCGGTGCCGATGACCACCAGGTTGTTGAGGATCGGCGCCCACATCGGGGCGGCGAAGTGACCCCGGGTGTTGAGCACCGCGCTGATGAGCGCGCTCAAGCCGGAGAAGAAGATCATCGGCAGCGTCAGGTACGAGAGGTTGGTGACGAGGCCGGAGTAGCCCTCGGTCGACTCGCTGCCGCCGTAGAGCCAGGTCAGCGGTGATGCCAGGAGCACCGCGAGGACGGCGGCCGCGCCGAGCGCGAGCACCGCCAGGGTGAGCAGCCGCTGGGCGTACGCCTGGCCGCCGTCGGCGTCCGCCTTGCGCCGTCGAACCAGCACCGGGATCAGCACGCTGGTGAGGACGCCGCCCAGCAGGAACTCGTAGACCATCCCGGGCAGGATCTGGGCGGTCGTGTACGCGTTGCCGACGAACCCGCCGCCGAGCGCCGCCCCGATCACGAGGTTGCGGAGGAAACCGGTGCCCCGGCTGACCAGGCTGCCGATGGCCATCACGGCGCTGTTGGTGGCGGCGCTCGCCTCGGCGACCTGCTCCTGCGGCGGGGCCGTCGACTCGAACGCCGGCTGGTTCAGCGGCTCGGCCGAGATGAAGGTGGCCCCGTCGGCCGGCGGCTGCCCGCTGCCGTACCCGCCCGGGCCTCCGCCCTGTGCGGCGTTCGCGCTGCGGTAGAGCCCGCCGCTCATGTCCAGCCTCCCCGGGTACCTCGCCGGGCGCCCGCCCGCACGTCAGAAACCTTAGTCAACCCTGGCCCGTTACCCGCGCCCGGCGGAGGAGATCCCCACCCGGCCCGATAGGCTGGCGATCCCATGTCCGAAGCCTCCGCGTATCCCACCGCCGACCGCCGCGAACTCACCGCCGCGCAGCGCACCGCCGTCGCCGAACTGCTCCGGGTTTCCCCGGTCGCCGACGAGTTGGGCCGCCGGTTCGCCCGCGCGGGCCACGAACTGCACCTGGTGGGCGGTTCGGTGCGCGATGCCCTACTCGGCCGGCTCGGCGACGACCTCGACTTCTGCACCGACGCCCACCCCGACGAGACCCTGCGGATCGTCCGGGGCTGGGCGGAGGCGATCTGGGAGACGGGTCGGGAGTTCGGCACCATCGGCGCCCAGCGCGACGGGCTCCGGCTGGAGATCACCACGTTCCGGGCCGAGGCGTACGACCAGATCAGCCGCAACCCGGTGGTCGAGTACGGCACCAGCCTCACCGAGGACCTGAAGCGCCGGGACTTCACGATCAACGCGATGGCGGTGAGCCTCCCGGACCACCGGTTCACCGACCCGCACGGTGGGCTGGACGATCTCGCGGCCAAGGTGATCCGTACGCCCGCGACTCCCCACGAGTCGTTCCGGGACGACCCGCTGCGGATGCTGCGGGCCGCCCGGTTCGCCGCCCAGCTCCGCTTCGCGGTGCACCCCGACGTGCACGCCGCGATGACCGCGATGGCCGCCGACCTCGACCGGATCACCGCCGAGCGGATCCGCGACGAGTTCACCAAGCTGCTGTGCGGCGCCGACCCGATCACCGGGCTGCGCCTGCTGGTCGACACCGGCCTGGCCGAACGCTTCCTGCCCGAGCTGACCGGCCTCAAGCTGGAGATCGACGAGCACGCCCAGCACAAGGACGTCTACGAGCACACCCTCACCGTGGTCAGCAACGCGATGCGGTTCGAGGAGGAGGGCTGCGACTTCGTCCTGCGGATGGCCGCGCTGATGCACGACGTGGGCAAGCCGGGGACCAAGGCGGTCGGGTCGGACGGTCGGGTCAGCTTCCACCATCACGAGGTCGTCGGCGCCCGGCTGACCAAGGCCCGGATGAAGGCGCTGCGCTACCCGAAGGAGGTCACCTCCCAGGTCACCGCGCTGGTCGCGCTGCACCTGCGGTTCTACGGGTACGGCCGGGGCGAGTGGACCGACTCCGCGGTGCGCCGGTACGTCGCCGACGCCGGTGACCTGCTGTCCCGCCTGCACAAGCTGACCCGGTCGGACTGCACCACCCGCAACCGCCGCAAGGCCGCCCAGCTCGCTGCCGACTACGACGCGCTGGAGGAGCGGATCGCCCGGCTGGCCGCCGAGGAGGACCTGGCCCGGGTCCGCCCCGACCTCGACGGAAACGCGATCATGGAGCTGCTCGGCGTGCCGCCGGGGCCGGTGGTGGGCCGGGCCTGGAAGTACCTCAAGGAGCTGCGGCTGGAGCGCGGCCCGCTCGACCGCGACGAGGCAGAGGCGGAACTGCTCCGCTGGGCCCGCGACGAGGGCATCCGCGACTGACCGAAGCAGGACGGGCGCCACTCCCGAACCGGGAGCGGCGCCCGCCGTCGTACGTCAGCGGGTCTCGACGGCCGCGCCCTCGACGGACGGCTTGCCGTTCCCGGCGGCCGAGCCCAGCCGGGCGAGCAGCCCGGCCAGGTCGATGCCGGTGAGATCGCTGCCGAGTTGGAGGCCCTGCGCCACGTTGCCGGCCACCGACTTGGTCAGGGAGGAGGCCCCGTCGGTGGAGATGACCGTCATCTTGTCGATCGCGCCGATCGGGGCACTGGCGGCCTCGACCACCTGCGGCAGCACCTTCACCAGCAGGTCTAGGACGGCCGCCTCGCCGTACGCCGCGAACGCCTCCGCCTTGCGCGCCATCGCGTCGGCCTCGGCCTGACCGCGGGCGAGGATCGCGGCGGCCTCGGCCGCGCCCTCCCGCTCGACCGCCTCGGCGATCGCGGAGCGACGCCGCTGCTCGGCCTCACCCTCCTTGGCGCCTTCGATCGCGTTCGCCTCGGCGAGCGCGGCGCGCCGCGCCCGCTCACCCTCACCGGTGAGCCGGGACTGCTCGGCGGCCGCCTGGGCGGCGGCGATGACCGCCTGCCGCTGGGCGTCCGCGTTGAGGACCGCCGCGTTGCGGGCCGCCTCGGCCTCCTGCTCGACCTTGTACCGGGCGGCGTCGGCCGGCTTGCGCACCTCGGTGTCGAGCTGGCGCTGCTTCAGCTCGGCGTTGCGCTCGGCCACCTTCTGCTGTTCGGTGAGGATCGCCTGGTCCCGCTCGGCCTGCGCGAGCGGCCCGGCCGCCGCCGACTTCGCCTTCGCGGCGTCGATCTCGGCCTGGATGGCGGCCTGCTTGAGGGAGAGGTTCCGGTTCGCCTCGGCGATCGCCTCCTCGGCGAGCAGCCGTTCCTGCTCGGCCTGCTGGCGGGCCCGGGCCTCGGCGATCGCCGCGTCCTTGAGCACCCGGGCCGCCTCCGGCCGGCCCAGGTCCTGAAGGTAGGAGCCCTCGGCCAGGATGTCCTGGAGTTGGAAGGTGTCGAGCACCAGGCCCTGGTTGGTCATCGAGTGCTCGGCCTCCTCGGCGACCGCGCTGGCGAACGCCGCCCGGTCGCGGATGACCTCCTCGATGGTGAGCCGACCGACGATGGAGCGCAGCGCGCCGGCCAGCACCTCCCGGGTGAAGTTGTCAATCTCGTCCTGCTGGTGCAGGAAGCGCTGGGCGGCGGCCCGGATGGCGTCCTCGGTGCCGCCGACCTTGACGATCGCCACGCCGTGCAGGTCGGCCCGGATGCCCTGCTTGCTGACCGCGCCCCGGATCCCGACGTCGATCCGGCGGCTGGACAGGTCGAGGGACTGGAGTTTCTGCACCACCGGCAGGACGAAGACCGAGGCGCCCAGCACCACCTTCTGGCCGGACATGTCGGTCGAGCGGCCGCCGTCCGCGGTCTGGGTGGTCCGGCCCTTGCGGCCGGTGACGATGAACGCCTCGTTCGGCCCGGCCACCTTGATCCGGGACAGCACGAACATCACGAGGATGAGGACGAGGATGACCGCGCCGCCGATGGCGATGAGTAGGAGCATGCAGGTGTCCTGTCTGCGAAGGGGGTTGTTCAGTAGGTCTCGACGTGCACGCTGGTCTCGCTGAGCGCCTGGACGACGAAGATCTGGGCGCCGGCCGGGATGGCACGATCGGCGCGGGCGTTGAGCTTGACCGGCTGCCCGGCCAGCCGGATCCGGACCTCGCCGTAGCCGTCGACCGGCACCGGGGTCACCACCAGGCCCATCGCCCCGACCAGGTCGTCCCGGGTCGGCGTGGGGTCGGTGCGCATGTCGCGGGCGGCCCGGCTGAGGCGGGACGCCAGCCACGCGACGGGCACGGCGGCGAGGGCGCCGCCGGCGGTCGCTGCGGCGACCATTGCGGGCGTACGCCCACCGAGCAGCTCGTTGACGATCGCGGCACCGAAGCCGAACGAGCCGACGAAGGCGGCCACGGTCTCGGTCGACACCGGGCCGTCGACATCGGCCCCACCGAAGTGGAGCAGTTCGGTCCCGAGCAGGGCGAGTGCCAGCACCGCGACACCGGCCCCACCGACGATCAGGAAGAACAGCGTCCCCGTGGCCACGACCTGCACGGTATCGACGTCCCGCAACATTTCGATGATCCACTGGACGGCAAGATGATCTACCGACGCGCGGGCTGGCGCCTTGATCGAAAAGAGGACAGCGCAGGCAGCCCTCGGCGAGTTATGTTCTGCGCCGCCGGTTGATCGCTCCGGCCTGTGCACAACGAGAGGACCTGCCGTGGCCGTGGTGATCACGCTCTACATCCTCGGCTTGGCGCTGACCGCGCTCGTGCTGCTGGGCGTCGCCGTCACCTCCTTCGTCACCACGTCGTGGGTCGACCGCGTGCTGGCCGGCATCGGCGCCGTGCTCGCCGGCTCCTACGCCTATTACCTGCTGAGCGGCGGCGCGGGCTACGTCCTGTTCTTCGTCGTGGCGTTGCTGCTGCCCTTCTACGCCGGTCGCAAGTTGTACCTGGGCTTTCGTGACCGCGACCGCACCCGCGCCGAGCGGGCCGCCGCCGCTGCCGCGATCCGCGCAGCGGACGAATGGCGTTCGACCCGCCGTTGGTAGCCGGGCCGGCGGAGAAGTCGGCGACGGGGACAATGGCTGGATGCGCTGGACCGTGCTCGACTCACCGATCGGCGAGTTCTCCGTGGCCACCGACGGCACGAGCGTGTGCGGCACGCGCTTCGGCCGGGTGGACACAGCGGCCGACGAGCCCGGCGACGAGGTGTCCCGGCAGGCCGTCTCGGAGCTCCGGGCGTACTTCGCCGGTCAGCTGACCGACTTCACCGTGCCGGTGTCCATTCCGCGCGGCTCGGAGTTCGAGCGGGCGGTGTGGCAGGTGATGACCGAGATCCCCCACGGTGAGACGCTGACCTACGGCGAGGTGGCGCGACTGGTCGGCGATCCCGGGGCGGCACGGGCGGTCGGGGTGGCCTGCAACCGCAACCCGGTCCCGGTGATCGTGCCCTGCCACCGCATCGTGGGCGTCGGCGGCAAGCTGGTCGGCTTCGGCGGCGGCCTCGACCGCAAGGTTCACCTGCTGGAGCTGGAGGCCCGCGTCGCCCTGCAACGGGCCTGGTCCTGACGTTCGTCGATCTGGAGGGGGCGGCGGGCGACCGTGGCGAAGACACGGTTACCGACCGATCGGTCGATGCGAACCCGCCACCTACCAGTCATGATCTACCGGGTCACACATTTCCATTCCTCACGGGGGATTCATGACTGAGAAGCAGGACAAGAACGTCGACCGCCGCCAGTTGCTGCGGCGGGCCGGCACCGTCGCCGCCGGCGTGGCCGGGACGACGGTGGTCGGCGCCGCGATCGCGAGCCCCGCCCAGGCCGACCCCGGCCAGCCGGTGCTCCAGGGCGGCAACAACCTGGCAGGTGCGACCAGCACCTCGCTGACCAACACGTCGACCGGGCCGACGCTGCGGCTCGACAACACCAGCAGCACCGCCGAGGGCGACGCGTCGCTCTCCGGTCCGCCGCTGCAGCTGGTGCCCCGGGGCGACTACCTGAGCGACCAGTCCCCGGTCGGTTCGGTCGGCGTCGACGCTTACGGCAACTTCCAGGTCGTCTCCGTGCCCGGTTGGGTCGACTACCTCCACACGACCGGCAACTCGAACCGCATCGTGCCGATCACGCCGCAGCGCGTGGTCGACACCCGCACCGCGGCGGGCCGCTCCCGGATCGTGAACGCCTCGGGGACCACGCTCGACAGCTCGGGCCGGCTGCGCGACGGCCAGACCATCCACCTCGACCTGAGCGACTTCGTCTTCATCGGCGACGCGCTCTTCGGCAACCTCACGGTGACCAGCGCGGTCGCCTCCGGCTTCGTGCAGATCTTCCCGCACGGGGTCGCGCGTCCGCAGAACTTCTCGTCGATCAACTACCTGACCAACCAGGTGATCTCGAACTCGTTCATGTCGGGCATCGGCTACAACTTCGACTACATCTCCGTCTACGCCGCCCGGACGACCCACATCATCATCGACGCGGTGGCGTTCGTGGTCGGCATCGGCGGCGTCAACCCGGAGATCCTGCCCTACTCGGCCGACGCCAGCGCCCGCGCCAGCAAGTCGGCCGCCGCGAAGCGGGCCGAGCGGGCCAAGAACAGCTCGCCGAGCTGGAAGTGACCCCGTCGGCGTTGGGCTGAACATGGCGAAGGGCCGGGTCCGTTCGGACCCGGCCCTTCGGCCGTACTGGTGCCCAGCGCGTCAGCGCTCGACCTCGCCCTTGATGAAGGCCTCGACGGCGGCGTGCGCGTCGTGGTCGGCGTACTGCACGGGCGGGGACTTCATGAAGTACGACGACGCGGAGAGGATCGGGCCGCCGATCTTCCGGTCCAGCGCGATCTTCGCGGCGCGCACCGCGTCGATGATGACGCCGGCCGAGTTGGGGGAGTCCCAGACCTCCAGCTTGAGCTCGGCGTTCAGCGGGGTGTCACCGAACGAGCGGCCCTCCAGGCGGATGTAGGCCCACTTGCGGTCGTCCAGCCACGGCACGTGGTCCGACGGACCGATGTGCACGTCGCTCTTGCTCATCTCGTGCGGGATCTGGGAGGTCACCGACTGGGTCTTCGAGATCTTCTTCGAGACCAGGCGGTTGCGCTCCAGCATGTTCATGAAGTCCATGTTGCCGCCGAAGTTGAGCTGGTAGGTGCGCAGCAGCTCGACGCCGCGGTCCTCGAAGAGCTTCGCGAGGGCGCGGTGCACGATCGTCGCGCCGACCTGGCTCTTGATGTCGTCACCGACGATCGGCAGCCCGGCGTCGGTGAACTTCTGCGCCCACTCCGGGTCGGAGGCGATGAAGACCGGCAGGGCGTTCACGAACGCGCAGCCGGCGTCGATCGCGGCCTGGGCGTAGAACTTGTCGGCCTGCTCGGAACCGACCGGCAGGTAGGAGACAACGACGTCGACCTGGGCGTCGCGCAGCGCCTTGACCACGTCGACCGGGTCGGCGTCGGACTCCTGGATGATCTCCCGGTAGTACTGGCCCAGGCCGTCGAAGGTCGGGCCGCGCTGCACGGTGACGCCGGTCGGCGGCACGTCGCAGAGCTTGATGGTGTTGTTCTCGCTGGCGACGATCGCCTCCGCGAGGTCCATGCCCACCTTCTTGGCGTCGACGTCGAACGCCGCGACGAACTGCACGTCCGAGACGTGGTAGTCGCCGAAGGTGACGTGCATGAGACCCGGGACGCGATCGTTCGGGTCGGCGTTGCGGTAGTACTCAACGCCCTGCACGAGGGACGAGGCGCAGTTACCCACACCGACGATGGCGACGCGGACGGAGCCCATAGCGTCTGCCTCCTTCTTCTTTCATCACGGCCGCTCTGTCCTGGACTCTCCAGGCGGGGGCGGGCTGTTGTCTTCTCGTCGACCACCGGCCGTCCCGGCTCGCGGGACCGTCGGGGCTCGGCCGGAGCGCTCATTGGCGATGAGCTCCTCCAGCCAGCGGACCTCGCGCTCACAGGCCTCCAGGCCGTGGCGCTGCAGTTCCAGGGTGTAAGCGTCGAGGCGCTCGGCCGCTCGGCCCAGCACGTCGCGAAGCCCTTCGCGACGCTCCTCGATCTTTCGGCGGCGACCCTCCAGAATGCGCAGTCGGGTCGCCTGGTCGGTCCGGGCGAAGAACGCGAAGTGCACGCCGAAGCCCGTGTCGTCGTACGTCTCGGGCCCGGCCTGTGCGATCAGCTGGGCGAACCGCTCCTTGCCTTCCGCGGTGATTTTGTAGACCACCCGACCTCGTCGGCTGGTCAGCGCGGGAACCTCCTCGGCGGTGGCAGGTGTCTCGGCAGCTTCGGCGATCCACCCTTCCGCCTGCAGCCGACGCAGGGTCGGGTAGAGGGAGCCGTAACTTATCGCTGCCCGGATCGCCCCGAGCTTGGCGGTCAACTCCTTGCGCAGCTCATAGCCGTGCATCGGAGACTCCTGCAACAGGCCGAGGATGGCGAGCTCGAGCACTGGCCACCCTTCCTCTACCCTGAGTGCGGAGCGCTAACCGCCGCGATGTATCGGACCGATACATCGCACGCTAGCGGATCACCATGGCCAGGGCAAACCCCCTTCGCGAGATCCCGTCGTCACGGATCGTCACCGTGGTCGCCTCGCTCGGCCGGACCGCGTACCCTTCTCCGCATGCGTACGCAGCGCCAGGTCGTCGACTACTCGCTTCAGAAGCGAGCGGTGCTGCGTGAACTCCTGACCGGCCGGATCGGCACGTACGACGTCTGCGACGCCTCGCCGTACCTGAAGAACGCTGCTCGCTTCCACGGCGAGCCGACGGACGACCGGTGTCCGATCTGCCGGAGCGAGAATCTGACCCACGTCCACTACATTTACGGCGACGAACTCAAGCAGTCCGCCGGGCAGGCCCGCACGTTGGCGGAGTTGCCCGTGCTGGCGATGACACTGCGTGAGTTCCAGGTCTTCGTGGTGGAGGTGTGCCTCGGCTGTAACTGGAACCATCTCGTCGAGCAGTACCTGCTCGGCCGGGACGGGTTGGCCGGTGGCGTGGACGCCGCGGCGGAGCCGGGCGCTGGCAGTGACACCTCCGCCGGTCCCGCTTCGACGAGGCGAAGGCGAGAGGCGCAACGGTGAACCCAGCCCGACCGGCCGGCCCCGACGCCGTGCAGGACCGCTGGGACGGGCGAGGGTCATTTGGTCTGATTGGCCCGATTGATTCGGAATCGTACGCGTGCGGATCCGCCGCTCTCGCGGCCGCGCGTGAAACAGCTCACGGCAACCCGGTGGCGGCGCAGCGGCGCCCCACCGCGACCGGCAGGGTGTGAGGAATGAACTCGTACGGCGATCCCAGTTCGCATGGGCGGGCCCAGATCCCGAACCCGAGCGGTGACCGCGGACGGGGGGCGGAGGACCCGTACCGCCGGCCCGACGGCGACGCGCGCGGCGACGGCTGGGCGGCTCAGGACGGCTCGGCCTCCGCCGGACGCGCCTCGGTGGCGCCACGCGGCTCCGCCTCGGGCGGACGGGCCTCGGTTCCGCCACGGGGTGGCAGCGCCTCCGGGTCGGCGTCTGTCGGCTCGGCATCGGTCGGCTCGGCCTCCGTCGGCCGACCCGGACGCGCGTCGGTGCCGGTCTCCCCGGCCTCCGGCGGGGCACCCGGGCGCGCGTCGGTGCCGGTCTCCCCGGCCGGCCCGGCCGGTCGGGCGTCGGTCGGCGCGGCGTCCGTCGGTGCCCCGTCCGGCCGGGCGAGCGTCGGCTCCGCCTCGGTCGGCGGCCGCGCGTCGGTCGCCCGGGCCAGCGTGCCTGGGCAGCCAGGCGGACCGGGCGGCCCGGGCGGCCCTGCCGGGCCGGGTCGTGGCGGCCGTGGCGGCACCGGAGACCCGCGCAAGCGCAAGCGGATCAACATGATCATCGCTGGTTTCGCGGTCTTCATCATGCTCGCCGGGCTGGGCGTCGTCGGCTTCACGTACTACTCCACCAACGTGGTGCTGCCCGACGAGATCACGCCGCCGCAGGCGACCACCATCTACGCCTTCGACAACAAGACGATCATCGCGAAGGTCGGCCAGGAGAACCGCACGCTGGTCACCATCGACAAGATCCCGCAGTTCGTCCAGGACGCGGTGGCGGCCGCCGAGGACCGGAACTTCTACCGGCACTCCGGCGTGGACTACAAGGGCATCGTCCGTGCCGCCTGGAACAACTTCACCGGCGGCGACAAGCAGGGCGCCTCGACGATCACTCAGCAGTACGCGCGCAACGCGTACGACAACCTGAAGGACGACACCTACGCCCGGAAGGTGAAGGAGGCGATCCTCGCCTCCAAGCTGAACGACGAGTACACCAAGCCGCAGATCATGCAGCACTACCTCAACGTGATCTACTTCGGCCGTGGCGCGTACGGCATCCAGGCCGCCGCGCAGACGTACTTCGGCAAGGACATCGACAAGGTCACCCCGGCCGAGGGCGCGGTGCTCGCGGCGCTGATCAAGCAGCCCGAGCCGAGCGCCTCCCACAAGGGCTACGATCCGGCGATCAACCCGACGGACGCCAAGGGCCGCTGGGACTACGTCATCGGCGGCATGATCCAGGAGGGGTGGCTCAACGCCCCCGGGAAGCCGCAGGCGCCGACCGAATACCCGAGCAAGACGTTGAAGGCCCCGAAGAAGGGCGGCATCGGCGTCGACTACGGCGTCAACACCCCGTACGGCAACGTGATCAACTACGTGCGGGAGGAGATGAAGGAGAAGGGCATCTGCGTCGACAACGACGCCGAGGTGACCGACAAGAAGCCGCTCTGCTCCCAGGCGCTGATGTCCGGCGGCTACCGGATCCGCACCACCATCGACACCAAGATCCAGAAGGCGGCGCTCGAGGTCGCCCAGCGCAGGACCAAGGGTTCGGAGCTCGACGGCCAGCCCTCGAACCTGATGGCCGCGGTGGTCGCGATCGATCCCAAGACCGGTCGCGTGGTCGCCTACTACGGCGGTGACACCGGCGTCGGCACCGACTACGCCGGCAAGAACGTCGACACCGCCGGCAACCTGTCCGGCGGTCACTCGCCCGGCTCCAGCTTCAAGATCTACACCTTGGCGGCGGCTCTGAAGGCGGGCAAGGCCATCGAGTCCCGGTGGAAGGGCCGGGCCTTCACGCCCGAGGGCACCAAGTTCAAGGTCAGCAACGCGGGCACCGACAATCCGTCGTGCGGCAACTCCTGCACGCTCGAGGTCTCCACGCTGAAGTCGCTGAACGTGCCGTTCTACTACGTCACCCAGGAGATCGGCCCGGACAAGGTCATCGACATGGCCAAGTCCGCCGGTGTCACGACGATGTGGCGTACGGACACCAACCCGGCCAAGCCGTACGACCTGACGAAGACCGACCCGAAGGACATCGCGCCGTCGCCGTTCTTCCACGTGGTCGGCTACGGCCAGTACCCGATCACCGTGCTCGACCACGCCAACGGCGTCGCCACCTTCGCCAACGAGGGCGTCTACAACAAGGCCCACTTCCTCTACTCGGTCGAGAAGCAGAACGAGACGACCGGCAAGTGGGAGAAGGTCGGCGGCGAGAAGCTCAAGCCGGAACGGCGGATCGAGAAGGACGTCGTCGCCGACGTGACCGCGGTCCTGGAGAAGTACCCCGGGCAGGTCAACCACCGGCTCGAGGGTGGCCGCAAGGCCGCGTCCAAGACCGGTACCTGGGAGCAGAAGGAGAACAGCCCGGAGAACGGCGACGCGTGGATGGTCGGCTACACGCCGCAGCTCGCCACCGCCGTCTGGGTCGGCAACGTCAAGGAGCGCAAGCCGCTCAAGTTGAAGAACGGCACCCGGATCAGCGGCGGTAACCTGCCCGGCGAGATCTGGGAACGCTTCATGGACGAGGCGCTCAAGGGCAAGGAGAAGCTGGACTTCCTGCCTCCGTCGAAGATGGGTGACCCGGACTCCGGCAACGGCGAGGCGCCCCCGCCGCCCACCCCGCCGGCGTGCAACGACCCCCTCGGTCTGCTCTGTCCACCGAACAATGGCGGCACCCCCGGGGGCGGTAATCCCGGGGGCGGTAATCCCGGCGGCGGTAACCCCGGGACCCTCCCCTTCGATCCACGGCCGGGCGGCGGTAACGGCGGTGGCGGCGGCGGGCTGCTACCCACCACCAGACCGGAGACCGACTGAATCTCTGACGCCCTGTGACGCCGCCGGCGGCCGGACCACCATCCGGCCGCCGGCGGCGTCTCGCGTACCGACATGTCGGGCCAGGACAGGACGCGGGGGCGGGGCGTACGGCAGGATGCCTCTTCATGAGCACCCAGTCGACGTCCGGCCTCGACGACGCCCCCACCACCGACCACCCGTCCCGCTCGGACGGCTTCGTCCGCGGGATCTCCGGCGTGATCGGCGGCCCCCTGGGTGACCACGCGGTCGCCCTGGACCGGCCGGCGGGCCGGGAACGGCGTTTCTGGACGGCGGCCCGGATCGTGCTGGCCCTCGCCTGCCTGGCGCTCGCGCTGCACTGGGTGCAGAAGTCTCCCTGCCAGGACGGCGCGTGGCAGAACAACGTGCAGTACACCCGCTTCTGCTACACCGACGTGCTCGCCCTCTACTACGCCGAAGGGCTGAACGAGGGCAAGGTCCCCTACCGCGACCACCCGGTCGAGTACCCGGTCCTGACCGGCTACTTCATGGGCGCGCTCGGCCTGCCCGTGCACGAGCTGGGCGTCGACGACCCGAGCATCAACCAGGGCCGGTGGTTCTACAACCTGAACGCGCTGGTGCTCGGCGCGCTCGGGGTGGCCACCGTCGCGGTGATCCTCGCGCTGCGCCGCCGCCGACCGTGGGACGCCGCGCTCTTCGCCCTGTCGCCCGCGCTGATCCTCACCGCCACCGTCAACTGGGACCTGCTCGCCGTCGGCCTCGCCGCGTTCGGGCTGCTCGCCTGGGCGAAACGACGACCCCTGGTCGCCGGCCTGCTACTGGGGCTCGCCGGGGCGGCGAAGCTGTGGCCGCTGTTCCTGCTCGGCCCGATCCTGATCCTCGCGCTGCGGGCGAGCCGGCTGCGCGCCGCGTTCACGGCGGTCGCCTCGGCCGCCGTGGCGGTGGTCGCCGTGAACCTGCCCGCCGCGGTGCCGTACTGGGAGAACTGGGACCGTTTCTTCGAGCTCAACAGCAGCCGGGCGATCGACTGGGGGACGCTCTGGTACATCGGCCGCTACCTGGACGGCCGGGTGGGCGGCAGCGGAGACCTGGGCCCGTTCGAGTGGCTGAACGCGAACATCCCCACCCTCAACCTGCTGTCGTACGCCCTCTTCGGGCTCGCCTGCCTCGGCGTCGCCGCGCTGGCGCTGCTCGCCCCGCGCCGCCCCCGGCTCGCCCAGCTCGGCTTCCTCGTTGTCGCGGCGTTCCTGATCTTCAGCAAGGTGTGGTCCCAGCAGTTCGTGCTCTGGTTGCTGCCGCTGGCGGTGCTCGCCCGGCCGAGGTGGGGCGCCTTCCTGGCCTGGCAGCTGGCCGAGGTCTGCTACTTCGCGGCGTTCTACGGCGAACTGCTCGGCGCGTCCACCGGCCGGCCGGTCTTCCCCGAGGGCGTCTTCGTGCTCGCCTCCACGCTGCGGCTCGTCACCGTCGTGGTGCTCTGTGGGCTGATCGTGCGCGACATCCTGCACCCCGACCGCGACGCCGTACGCGCCACCTACCTCGACGACCCGGACGGTGGCGTGCTCGACGGCGCGCCGGACGCGCCGTGGTGGGACCGCTGGCGACGGCGTTCCGCGCTACCCGCCGAGCCGCTGTCGGTAACAGGCTGAGCCGTCGCCGATCGCCGGATCAGCCCACGCCGGATGCGCGCGGGCCGAGCCCGTGTCAGCCGGGCGCGGGCTCAGTCCATGCCCGGCCTCAGCCCACGTCGGTTCGCGGCCGAACCGGTGTGATCGCGGCCCGGACCTACCGGGTCGGCAGACCCGTCGGGAGGCCGGTCGGCAGACCCGTCGGCAGGTTGGTCGGGAGGCTGGTCGGCAGACCGGTCGGCAGGTTGGTCGGTATACCGCTCGGGAGGTTGCTCGGCAGGCCACCCGGCAGGCCGGGTTGGGCCGTCGGCGCCGGCTGCGGTAGTCCGCCGCCGACCGACGGCTCGGCGAAGAGCCGGTAGACCACCGCGTTGCCGATCTCCTCACGGGTGATGCCGAGGAAGTCCACCGGCGAGTCGACGGTGATCTCCCAGGGCGTGCCCGCGAGCTGGTCGCGCAGCAGCACCACGTTGCGTACGCCCAACGTCCGCAGGTAATCGACGCTGGTCTGGTCGGGGAACGACTGCGTCACTCGCCGGACGTCGTCCAGTTGCCGAGGCGTGAAACCGCTACCGCCGTTCACCACGTCCTGGAAGTGGGTCGTGGACCAGAGCATCACGTGCTGGTCGAGGCTCTGGTTGCTGGGCAGCACCAGCATCGGACCGTCCACCAGCCGCATAGCGGCCGGCTGGG
The DNA here is from genome assembly GCF_044466625.1 of Micromonospora sp. NPDC049366. Lineage (NCBI taxonomy): Bacteria > Bacillati > Actinomycetota > Actinomycetes > Micromonosporales > Micromonosporaceae > Micromonospora > Micromonospora sp. NPDC049366. The sequence goes on along the minus strand of NZ_JBITMV010000011.1, from coordinate 48,245 downwards.
TCGGCACCACCGGATGCGGCGTGCTGTTCAACCCCTCGACCGTGACCAGCAGCAACGGCAGCAGCGTCGCCAGCCGCAGCCAGGGGCCCGGCCAGGACGGGATGCGCTGCGCGGCGAGGTCCCGGACCCGGTCGGAGAACGCGGTGATCGCGCCGGCGGCCAGCAGGCCGAGCAGCAACGTGGCCCAGAGCATCAGCCGGCCCGGGGTGCGCAGCCCGTTCCAGCCGGGCAGGTGCTCGAAGAGCGGGATGTAGGTCCAGGTGCCGCCGAAGAAGCGGGTGCCCATGGCGAGCACCATCGTCACCACGACGCCGGCGAGCAGCAGGAGTCGCTGCCGCAGCCGCCACACCGAGAAGAAGAGGCCGCCGGCGGCCAGGGCGTAGAGCACGAACCCGGGCAGCAGCGTCATCTCAGGGTGCCACGGCAGCGCGGCTCGGGCACCCTCGTGCAGATCGCCCCAGATCCGCGACTCGGCGGGCGCGGTGACGAAGCCGGAGGCCGGTGGGGAGAAGATGGCGATGTCGCCGATGCTGCGTTGCGCGTACGGGTGCAGCTCGGTGACGTTGAAGTAGGGGATCGCCAGGAGCAGGCCCACGCCGCCGAAGAGCAGCCCGCCGACGACGTTCGCCACCACCATCCGGCGGCCGAACGGCCGCCGCTCCGGCCAGATCCAGGTCTGCCGGACGAACCACGTGATGAGGGCGACGACCACCGTGCCGCCGAGGAAGTACGCGAACGGCAGGCCGATGCCGAAGCCCAGGCTCAGCTGCCACGCCGCCACGAACCAGCCCGCGTAGACCCAGCCGTCGTGCCGCCGGTCCGGCCGGTAGCCGTGCCGCAGCGACCAGCCGTGGCCCCGGGCGAGCATGGCCAGCGCCAGCGGGATGCCACCGTTGGAGAGCACGTGCAGGTGCCCGGCCTGGGCCAGCAACCACGGCGCGTACGCGTAGGTGACACCCGCGACGGCGGCGCCCATCCGGGCCGAGCCGAGCTGCCGGGCCAGCGCGTACGCCCCGAGCGTCGCCAGCGCGTGCGCCAGCACGAACATGATGTTGTAGCGCAGGATGGCCGCGCCGGGGCCGGTGCCGAGCATCCCGGCGGGCGCGTAGCCGAGCAGGGTGTCCGAGAACGCGAAGCTCCACTGCTCGGGGAAGAACGTGTTGGACTGCCACAGCTGGGCGGGGTTGGCCAGCAGGATGTGCCCCGACCAGGCCATCTGCCAGGCCTGCAGGCTCGGGTCCCAGTAGTCCTGCGGCAGCGTGTAGAGCGGGTAGCGCAGCGTCGGCCAGGTCATCAGCACCGCGAGGGCCAGCGACCCGAGCATGGCCAGCGTCCACTCGTGGATCAGGAACCGTCCGACCGCGCGGACCGCCCGGCGCGGACGGCTCGGCACCGCCTCCGGGGCCGGCCCGAAGGCGGCCCACCGGTCGGTCTTCGTCTCCCCGGCCGTGCCGGTCTTCGTCGCACCGGTCACCGGCGGCGTGCCGTCGACCTTCGTCGTGTCGACCTTCGTCGTGTCGGCCTCGTCTACGGCGGCCGGCTTCGTCGTGCCGCTGGCCTTGCCTCCACCGACCGGCTTCGTCGCGTCGTCGGCCTCGCTTCCGCTGGCCGGGCTCGTCCTGCCGCTGGCCTTGCTTCCGCTGGCCGGGCTCGTCGCGTCGTCGGCCATGGTCGTGCCGTCGGGCGCGGTCTTGCCGGCCTCGGTCGTGCCGCCGGCCGTGGCTTCGTCGGTCGTGGTCGTGCCGCTGGCCGCGCGTTCGCCGGTCGACGTCGTGGCGGGTGCCGCGCCGTCCGTCCCTGCGGCGCCCGAGGGGCGGTCGACCCCTTCGGCAGCGGTCGCGGCCCGCCCGGCGGTGGTGCCGGAAGCAGCCGACCCGGCTGCGGTGTCGGCGCCGACGGCCGCCGTGGTGTCGGTCGCCTGATCGGTGCCGGGTGCCACGTCGGCGGGCTTTCCGCTGGCGGATGTCTCGGCGGTCGTCACGTCGGTCGGTCCTCCGGGGCTGTCCGCGCCGCCCGTGCCGGCGCCACTCGTCGTGCTGCTCGGGGTGGCCGTGTCGGCCGGTGCGGTGACCTGCTGGTGCTTGTCGGCGGGTGCGGGCAGCTTGTCGCCGGTCTCGGACCGTCCGGTCGTCATGCCGACGGCTGCTCCGCGCCGAGCTGCTGGCGGAGGAAGGAGATGTCCGACGCCTGGCCCGTCACACCGCCGGGTGTCTCGACGACCACCGGGGCGCCCGCGGCGCGGATGACCGCCACCACCAGCTCCGGGTCGATCGTCCCGCCGTCGAGGTTGTCGTGCCGGTCCTGCCCGGAGTTGAAGGCGCCCTTGGAGTTGTTCGCGTGCACCAGGTCGATCCGGCCCGTGATCGCCTTGACCCGGTCGACCAGGCCGAGCAACTCCTCACCGCCGGCGTGGGCGTGGCAGGTGTCCAGGCAGAACCCCACCTCGTAGTCGCCGACCGCGTCCCAGAGCCGGGCCAGCGCGTCGAGCCGCCGGGCGCAGGCGTTCTCGCCGCCGGCCGTGTTCTCGATCAGGACCGGCACGCCGAACCCGCCGGCGTCGGCTGCGTACGCGAAGGTCTTGCGCCAGTTGTCGAAGCCCACCGCCGGATCGTCGCCGGCGTTGACGTGGCCGCCGTGCACGATCAGCCCCTTGGCGCCGACCTCGGCGGCCGCGGTGGCGTGCGCCAGCAGCAGCTTGCGGCTCGGGATGCGGATGCGGTTGTTGAGGGTGGCCACGTTGATGACGTACGGCGCGTGCACATAGAGGTCGACCTCGGCGGCGCGCAGCCGGGCCGCGTCCTCCCGGGGCTTGGGGGCTTTCCAGCCCTGCGGGTCGGAGAGGAAGAACTGCACGGTGTCGGCGGCCCGGGCGGTCGCCTCCGCCAACGGGTCCGTCGAATCGACGTGGGCTCCGATACGCATGCCCGCGAGCCTACGTCGCGCCTCCGACGAGCGGGGTGACGGCGGGCCCTGTCGCCGCGTCGCACGTCACTCGGGCGGCTGCCGCTCGTTGATGAGGTGGGATGGAAGGCCAACCCGACGTTCGACGCCATCGGCGTCACCTGCCGGCCGGTCGACCACCTGTTGGCGGGGACACCTCCGTCGCGCGGCCCGGCGTGGCGGGGGTGTTCCGGAGAAGAATTCGACAAAACCGTCGCGAATCTCGGAAATTTGCGCCATTTCCCCCGACAAGCGACGAGAGCCGTTGTATCGTCAGGTAACAACACGATAAAGCTCCGCGGGGCGTCTCCGGTCCAACCTCATCGGTGTGGTCGTTCCTCCCCAGGTCCCACCCAAGGAATGCGGACGGGACGCCCCGCGGCCCCGTCGACGGGGACCCGCCACCGGCCGCAGGGTCGGCAGCGGGTCCCCGTCGACGTGCGTGCGGCGACGGTCCGGCTGGCGCTGCCGGACGGCTCGTTCGACGGCGCGGCGAGCCCCGTTCCGGCCCGCGACCGGCCGCTCCGCTGATGATCGTCCGCGCCGGGTATCCTGGTCCGGTTGTCCGCGTCCGGCCGGGTTCCCCCGACACCGGCGTGGGCCACGACGCACGACCTCCTGCCACGGAAGGACCGTGGCCGCTTAGCCCACAGGAGGTGAGCACGTCTTGCGTCATTACGAGATCATGGTGATCCTCGACCCCAGCCTCGAGGAGCGCACCGTCGCCCCGTCGCTCGACACGTACCTGAACGTGATCCGGACCGCGGGTGGCTCGGTGGAGAAGACCGACGTGTGGGGCCGCCGGCGCCTCGCGTACGAGATCAACAAGAAGGCCGAGGGCATCTACGCCGTCATCGACCTGCAGGCGACGCCCGCAGCGGTGGCCGAGCTGGACCGTCAGCTCCGACTGAACGAGTCCGTGCTGCGCACCAAGGTCATCCGGCCGGAGATGCGCTAAGCGTCCACCCCCGGCACGCCCGGATCAGCCTCATCGACGCTGTCGTACGGCTCTGAGAGCCTGTACGGCAGACGATGAGGGCGCGAGGAGATGGTCATGGCAGGAGACACCACCATCACGGTCATCGGCAACCTTACCGATGACCCCGAGTTGCGGTTCACCCCGAACGGGGCGGCGGTCGCCAAGTTCCGTGTCGCCTCGACGCCGCGGTTCATGGACCGCGCGTCCGGCGAGTGGAAGGACGGCGAGCCGCTGTTCCTCTCGTGCACCGTCTGGCGCCAGGCCGCCGAGCACGTCGCCGAGTCCCTCCAGCGGGGCGCTCGGGTGATCGTGTCAGGCCGTCTGCGGCAGCGGTCCTACGAGACCCGTGAGGGCGAGAAGCGCACCGTCATCGAGCTTGAGGTCGACGAGATCGGCCCGTCGCTGCGCTACGCCACGGCCAAGGTGCAGAAGATGTCCCGCTCCGGCGGTGGCGGCGGTGGCTTCGGTGGCGGTGGTGGCCAGGGCGGCGGCGGAGGCAACTTCGACGACCCCTGGGCTTCGGCCGCGCCCGCCCCCTCGCGTTCCGGTTCGGGCGGCGGAAACTTCGACGAGGAGCCCCCGTTCTAATGGCGCCGAGCGCCCGCGATCGCAAACCAGGAGCAAGAGCAATGGCCAAGGCTGCGGCACTGCGCAAGCCGAAGAAGAAGGTGAACCCGCTCGACAAGGACGGGATCACCTACATCGATTACAAGGACACCGCGCTGCTGCGCAAGTTCATCTCCGACCGCGGCAAGATCCGCGCTCGGCGGGTGACCGGCGTGACCTCGCAGCAGCAGCGGCAGATCGCCCGTGCGGTCAAGAACGCCCGTGAGATGGCGCTCCTGCCGTACACGGCCACCACCCGCTGAGAGGAGGCACCGATATGAAGATCATCCTGACTCAGGAAGTGACCGGCCTCGGTGCCCCCGGCGACATCGTCGAGGTCAAGGACGGCTACGGCCGTAACTACCTGCTTCCGCAGGGCTTCGCGATCGCCTGGACCAAGGGTGCGGAGAAGCAGGTCACCCTGATCAAGCGGGCCCGCTCGGCTCGCGAGATCCGCGACCTGGGCCACGCCAACGAGGTCAAGGGTCAGCTCGAGGGTCTGAAGGTCAGCCTGAAGGCCCGCGCCGGCGACGGCGGTCGGCTCTTCGGCTCGGTCACCCCGGCCGAGATCGTCGACGCCGTGAAGGCCGCCGGTGGCCCGGTGCTCGACCGGCGTCGCCTGGAGCTGCCCGGTCACATCAAGTCGACTGGTGCCTACCCGGTGCGCATCAAGCTGCACCCGGAGGTCACGGCGTCGTTCAACCTGAACGTCGTCGCCAGCTGACGCCCCGCACCACAACCGAGGGCCCGCACCGGATCGGTGCGGGCCCTCGGTCTGTCCGGACCGCCACCCCAAGAGCGCCAGACCCCGGTGCTGAACCACGCCAGCCTCAGGTTGCCGCGCGCGCCGGGCTGCCCGCGCACCTGACCGACCACCGCGCCATCCTCGGGTTGCCGCGCGCCGGGCTGTCGGGCCGCCGATCGACGATCGCGCCGTCTGCGGGTTGCCGCGCGCCTCGGGTTGCCGGCGCGCCGAATCGACGACCGCGCGCCCTGCCTCAGCCGATCGGCTGGCCGGTCACCACGCTGATGATCACCGTGGAGAGACCACCGCCCACCACCGCCGAAGCGAGGGCGATCGTCGTCGCACGCCACGTCGTACCGACCCGCCGCAGCAGCGCCGCGACCACCAGACTGCTGACCAGCGCCAGACCGAACCGCGGAGCCGCCGCGACCAGTGAACCCAGCGCGTGCGCGCGCGGGGAGTCGCAGCCGCCGCCGCTGATGTCGGTGACACAGCCCGCCGGTGCCCCGGCGTCCAACGTCAGCAACCACACGAAGATGAGCACGGCCGGGACCAGGTAGCACGCGGCGGTGAAGAGCAACGGCCGGACCGGGCCACCCGGATCCGGATCGAGCAGGTCGTCCTCCAGCCGCCGTCCCCACCCGCCCGGCGGCGCGACCGTGTCGATGCGCCGGCGCACCACCGCCGCGCCCGTGCCGCGGGGAGCGCCGATCGGCTCCGATCGGCGTCGGCTCGGCCCGTACGCGCCCGGCGCGCTGCGCGGCCGAGGCGCTGTGTAGGTCACCGCGGGTGAGCGTGGGGCCGAGGTCGGCGGGTCCACCCACCGGGGATCGTCACCAGCCAGCCGGGTCCCCGACCAGAAACCCTCGTCCTGCCGCGCCCAGGACCAGCCCTCGGTCTCGTCGGACCGCGCGGAACGCGGCGGCTCGGTCCGGTCCCACCCGCCCGCGTCCGGGTAGCGGTCCCACTGTCCGGTGCTGTCCGGCTCCGACCAGCGGGCCGCGACGTCGGGCTGCTCCCACCGCGTCGTGCTCTCCCACCGCTCCGCACCCGGTGGCCAGGCGTGCACACCTGAGGCGTCCCACGGATCCACCGCGGGCCGTGCCTCCACCTCGTCCGCACGCCGCGCCGCCCGGTCCCACGGGTCTGCGGCCGCACGGGGCGCCGGCTCCGGCTCCTCGGCGCTCCCGGTTGCCCGCTCCCAGGAGCCGACGGCGGGACGGGACCAGGAGTCCTCGGCGTCCGCCGCACGTCGGCGTCGCCGACCGACCCGACCCGGGTCAGGCTGCGGGGCCGGCGCCGCCTCGTCCTCCCCGCCCGACCACGTGACCTGCGGTCGACCGGCGGGTGACCGGCGGGGACGCCGCTGGCTGGGCGAGCCCGAGACAGGCTCCTCCGCGCGCTCCGCCCGTCGGCTGCCCACGTAGCCCGATCCCTGCGGGCGGTCGAACGTCCACTCGCGCGTGTGGTCCGATTCGGGTGCGGCACCGATCGCCGGTAGTTCCCGCCAACTCGTCTCCCGGACCCGCTGCCAACTGCTCGTGGTCTCGGTGGTGCGCCAACCGTCGCCGTCGGACCGCGGCCGGACCGGCTCGTCGTCGTCCGGCGCGGCGTGCCGTCCGGCGCCATCAGCCCGGCGTACGCCGGACTCCACGGCCCACCGCGGCAGGTAGGCGTCGACCGGCTCCTCCCGGCCACTCTCCAGTGCCCGGCGACCCGGCGCTCCGCGACCCGTTCCGTAGGAATCGACCGAGGCCTGATCGGCGGAGTCGGCCCACGAGGAGGTGCGCTCGCGCGGGCTGCCCTCCCCGCGTGCCCAGTCCCGGTAACTCACGGCCGGAGCGTGACCCTTCTCAACCGTTGGCGCAATCCGCTGTCCAGGTGTAGCCGTTCGCTGGAGATAGTACGGGACGAACGACTCCGCAACCCGACCGAAAACTTTGCCTCCACAGGCTGGGGATCGCATAGTCCCAGGTCAGAGCGTTGCGGCCGGGAATTCCCCAGGAGTTGTCCACAGGCTGTGCACACCCTGCGCACATGGTTGTGCACGGACGTCCACAGGTTGTCCCGAGGCTCGTCCACCGGCGTTGTTGAGTCGTCGAACCCCAGGTCCGTATGGTTGGCCCGCGACCACCCGTGCGATGACCCCCGATCGACCGGCCCGGTCGGCGAAGTGTCGTACCCGGACGGTAGGGCCGGGACGAGCGTCCGACGCAGTGGAGGGGGGACCGGTGTCGGTCACCGACGACATGCGGGCGGAGCCACGCGGCGGCGGGCAGGCTCCCGCGCCCGCCCAGCGGGACGGCCAGTTCGACAAGACTCCGCCCCAGGACGTGGCGGCCGAGCAGTGCGTGATCGGCGGCATGCTGCTCTCCAAGGACGCCATCGCGGACGTCGTGGAGATTCTCAAGAGCAACGACTTCTACCGGCCGGTGCACGCCACCATCTTCGACACCATCCTGGAGATCTACGGCCGGGGTGAGCCGGCCGACGGCATCACCGTCGCGGCGGCCCTCGCCGACTCCGGGGACCTCGCCCGCGTGGGCGGTGCGCCCTACCTCCACACCTGCATGGCCGCCGTGCCGACGGCCGCGAACGCGGCCTACTACGCGCGGATCGTCAGCGAGCGGGCCATCCTGCGCCGACTCGTCGAGGCCGGCACCAAGATCGTGCAGCTCGGCTACGGCACCGCTGCCGGCGGCAGCCGCGACGTCGACGACGTCGTCGACCTGGCCCAGCAGGCCGTCTACGACGTCACCGAGCGCCGGGTGAGCGAGGACTTCGCCGTCCTCGCCGACATGCTCCAGCCCACCCTCGACGAGATTGAGGCCGTCGGCGCGCAGGGCGGCGTGATGACCGGCGTGCCCACCGGCTTCACCGACCTGGACCGGCTGCTCAACGGCCTGCACCCAGGCCAATTGATCATCGTGGCGGGGCGGCCTGGTCTGGGCAAGGCGCTCGCTCTCGACACACCGCTCCCCACCCCGGACGGCTGGACCACCATGGGTGAGATTCGGGTCGGTGACCAGTTGCTGGCGGCCGACGGCACTCCGACCAGGGTCACCCACGCCTTCGACGTCATGTACGACCGTCCCTGCTATGAGGTCGAGTTCTCCGACGGCACCGTCATCGTGGCGGACGCCGAACACCTGTGGAAGACGACGACCCGGGCGGGCCGGAGGCAGGGTCCGGGACACCAGCGGCGGCACTGGCCCGAGGCCTCGTTGGCCAAGGTGCGGAACGCGCATGAGACGTTCGCCCTTGATCCCGATCGCCAGGTGACGCTCAGCGAGGTGGTCGGACGGGTGGGCCCGGAGTTCCGGCACGTCCTGCACACCGTCGCCCGCGAGGTCGGCTCGATAGGCCGGATCAGCCGGCCCGTCGTCCGCGCCGGCGAGCTGCGAAACTGGACAGCCCCCGGATACCCGGCCCGGCCGCTCCTGGCCACCCTGATGGAACGGGCGGAGCGCCAGGTCAACGCCGGAAACCGCGTCCGCCACGATGGCGTCGTCACCACTGCTCAGATCGCCGCGACGCTGCGCACCGACACCGCCGAGCGCCGGCTCAACCACGCGGTACGGAACTGCGCGCCGCTTCGTCTGCCGGACAGTGACCTTCTGGTTCCGCCCTACACGTTGGGTATGTGGCTCGGCGACGGGCATGCCGACGCCAGCCGGTTCACCACCGCGGACTCGGAGATCATCGGGCACGTCGAGGCCGACGGCTTCATCGTCCGGCCCAGTGGGCCGATGGCTTACACCATCCTGCTGCCGCCTCCGTCCTCGACGCCGCAGGAAGGGCGCTGCGTGGATTGCGGCGAGTCCACCCGGGCGTTGCGGGAGAACAAGGCGACCAGGCGTTGTGCCGCCTGCCACAGCCGGAACGGTTCCTTCCTGGGGCTGCTGCGGCGACTCGGTGTCGCGGGCGACAAGCACATCCCGCAGGCATACCTGCGCGCGTCGGAGGCGCAGCGCCGGGCGTTGCTGGCGGGCCTGATGGACACCGATGGCACCGTCGCTCCGACGGGCAACCTCCAGTACACGTCGACCTCCAAGCGGTTGGCGGACGACGTATACGAGCTGGTGGTCAGCCTCGGCTACCGCTGCACCGTCACCACGAAGGCGGTGCGCGGTCGCACGGCCGAGTCGTCGACGGCGTACACGCTGAACTTCTCGACCCCCGACCCGGTATTCCAGCTCACGCGGAAGCGCGCCGCGCATGCCGCCCGTCGGCGGACGACGTCCGACGCCCGGACCGCATCCCGGTTCATCGTCGACGTCCGCCCGGTGCCGAGCGTCCCGGTCCGGTGCGTCACGGTCGACAACCCCGAGCACCTGTACCTCGCGAGTCGCGCCATGATTCCGACCCACAACAGCACCGCAAGCATGGACTTCGCCCGTAATGCGGCGATCCGCGCCAACCAGGCTGCCGCGATCTTCTCCCTGGAAATGAGCAAGGTCGAGATCGTCATGCGACTCCTCTCGGCCGAGGCGCGGGTGCCGCTGCACGTGCTTCGCAGCGGGCAGCTCTCCGATGACGACTGGACCAAGCTGGCCCGCTGCATGGGCGAGATCAGCGAGGCGCCGCTCTTCGTCGACGACACGCCGAGCATGAACCTCATGGAGATCCGGGCCAAGGCGCGTCGGCTCAAGCAGCGGCACGACCTCAAGATGATCGTGGTCGACTATCTCCAGCTGATGACCTCGCCCAAGCGCACCGAGAGCCGCCAGCAGGAGGTCGCGGACCTGTCTCGTGGCCTGAAGCTGTTGGCCAAGGAGGTCGAGTGTCCGGTGATCGCCGTCAGTCAGCTGAACCGTGGCCCCGAGCAGCGCACCGACAAGCGCCCACAGCTGTCCGATTTGCGCGAAAGTGGATCAATTGAACAGGATGCTGACGTTGTCATCCTGCTTCACCGGGACGACTACTACGACAAGGAGTCGCCCCGGGCGGGTGAGGCGGACTTTATCGTTGCTAAGCACAGAAATGGCCCGACCGACACGGTGACCGTCGCGGCGCAGCTGCACCTCTCGCGCTTCGTGGACATGGCCATCGTCTGAGCCAGCCGCTCAGCCGAACAGGGGAAACCAGCCCGCGACCTCGCCCAGCTCCAGCCGGTCCCGGTCGCTGAGCGGGAGCCGGCCGGTCGCCTTCAGCAGGTATTCGTGGTCGTCCCAGCCCGCCGGGCGTACGGCCTCGTCGCTCAGCAGGCCGTCCATGGTGGTGACCGCGACCCGGGTGGCCAGGGGGCCGGGCCGGGGTGCGGCGGGGAGGTCGAGCACCAGGTCGAGGTGGTGAACGACGGCTTCGGTGCTGAGGGTGGCGAGGAGGTCGGGCACGCGCAGCACGTGCCCCTGGGTCGTCACGTGCCCGGACGGGTCGGCGGCGGTGGCGGCGCGTACGGCGGCCGGGGCGGTCTCACACCACAACCTGACCAGGCCCGAGGGCCGGTCGAACGCGACGGCGGAGCGGCGGGCCCACCAGGCGTGGCGGGCGCCGTCGTCGTTCCCGCCCGGGGTGAACGCCCGCCAGTAGGTGACGTCGTCCACGTCGGGGGGCCCGGCGGCCGGGCTGGCCAGGGCGACCAGCGCCCGCTGCGCGTCGCAGAGCACGTGGAACAGCAGGTCGGCGACGAGCCAGCCGTGGCAGCGGGTGGGACGCTGCAGGTCGTGGTCGTCGAGGTCGCCGACCACGGCCGTGATTCCCTGGTACGCCTCGGCCAGCGCCTCGTGCTGCGGGATGGGCGTCATCATCGTGCAGCTTCGCACGGACCCACCGCGCACGGCATTCCGACGCGGCCGACCATCAGTGCGGTGTGCCGCGCAGCCGGTGGGCGGTCCGGAACCGGGTCGGCCAGGGCAGGACCGGCGGGGCGGTGGTACGACGCACGGCCGGCCCGGCGGACGCCAGGCCGGCCGTGGAGGATGTCGGACGGCTCAGCCGAACATCTCGTCGAGGAAGCTCTTGTGCTTCTTCCGGCGGTAGTGCCCGTGGTAGCCGTAGTGCTGCTGGCCGTGCCCGCCGTACGCGGGCGCCGGGGCCGGCGGGTAGCCGTGCGTGGGCGGGGGCGGCGGCGGAACCGCGCCGTAACCGGGCTGGTGCGGCGCGGGGGGCGGCGGCGGCGGCGGGTAACCGCCCTGCTGGTGTGCGGGCTGGGCGGGCTGGCCGGGAGGTGCCGTCTGCTGACGGTTCCAGTTCGCCTCCGCCTCGAACAGCTTCTCCAGCTCGCCGCGGTCGAGGAAGATCCCTCGGCACTCGCCGCACTGGTCGATGACGACGCCGCTGCGCTCGTACTGGCGCATTTCTCCGTGACACTTGGGACAGGTGAGGCTCATCACCCGACGGTACCCGGTCCGGTCACGCGGTCGCCGTCAACATCTCGGTGACCTCCTCGTCGCTCACTTCGTGGAAGTCCTCGTAGTAGGCGCTCACGGCCATGAACTCGGGTGGGCGCTGGGCGCAGATCACCTGGTCGGCCTCGGCGGCCAGCATCTCGTACGCCTCCTGCGCGCCGACCGGCACCGCGACGATCACCCGCCGGGCGCCGAGGTGGCGGGCGACCTCGACGGCGGCGCGCGCCGTGGCGCCGGTGGCGAGGCCGTCGTCGACGAGGACGGCCGTGCGGTCGGTCAGGTCGAGCGGCGGGCGTCCGGCGCGGTAGAGCTCTTCCCGCCGCTCCAGTTCGGCCTGTTCGCGGCGGCGGGTCTGGGCGATGTCCTCCGGGCCGAGGCGGCTGGCCACCTGCTCGTTGAGCACCTGCACTCCGCCGGGGCCGAGTGCCCCGAAGGCGACCTCGCGGGCCCACGGCATGCCGAGCTTGCGGATCACCAGGACGTCCAGCGGCGCGCCGAGCCGTTCGGCGACGACGCGCGCGACCGGTACGCCGCCGCGTACCAGACCCAGGACGATGACGTCGGACTCCCCGATCAGTCCGGTGAGCCGGTCGGCGAGCGCCCGCCCCGCCTCGGCGCGGTCACGGTAGGTGGTCATTCCTCAGGTCTACGCCCTACCGCGCTCCGGTGCTCGCCAGTTGGCGGAAAGAGGCGGGGCGGCCGGCTCGCCGGTGGGCGGCGTCGGCTCGTGCAGGGCGGGGGCCCAGAGCAGCAGGGCGACGGGGTAGAGCAGGTAGCCGAACCGGGTCGACGGCATCAGGGCGATGGCGGCGAGCAGGCCGTACCCGCAGATGAGCGCGGTTGCGGCGGCGGTGCGTGGCGGGCGGCGAGCGAGCCGGACGGCGATGGCCGCGCCGGTCGCGAGCAGCAGCCCGGCGGCGATGATCCGGCCGCCGGGCAGGCCGGTGGCGATGAGGTGACCGGGGAACGGTGACTGGGCCGGGCTGGTCACGAGCCCGTGGCCGAGGGGGAAGCGGAGCACGTTCTCGACGAGGGCGTCCCGGTCGACCAGCAGCGCGGGCAGCAGAGCGGCGAGCGGCAGCCCGACGGCTCCGGCGGTGACCCGCAGGCCGACGCGGCGGGTCGCCCCCCAGATGATCAGCACCAGGGCGATCGGCCAGGCGAAGAGCTTGAGGGCGCCGGCCAGCCCGACCGCGATGCCGGCCCGGCCGGGCCGGCCGGTGGCGGCGAGGGCCAGCGCCAGCAGGCAGAGCGCGAGGACGGGCAGGTCGTCGCCACCGGTGGCGAGGGTGAGGGCGCAGATCGGCAGCACGGTGGCGGCCTGGACGCCGCGCAGCAGCGCGGCCGCCCGTCGGGGGTGGTCGGCGTCGGCGGCGCGGCCGGTGCCACCCGCGTCGCCGCGCGGACCACCGCCGCCCGGCCCGCCGGGGGCGCGGTCGGGCCGGTGGAGCGACGCGACCGCGAGGGCGAGGGCCAGGGCGGTGCCGAGCGCGAACCAGATCCGGGCGTCCGTCCACCAGCCGGCGGCGAACGCCCGCGGCAGGCCGAAGAGGGCCATTCCCGGCTGATACGGGGTGTAGCCGAGCAGCCGTTCGTCGGCGGGCAGGGCGGCGATGGCGTCCGGGCCGAGGTAGGGGGTGCCGTGCTCGACGAGCCGGCTGCCGGCGTGCTCCACGACGAGCACCTCCTCCTGCGCCCGGTCCGTGCGGCCGGAGGCCCGCTGCACGGTCTGCTGCACCAGCGGCAGGAGCGTGGCGGTCGCCCAGGCGAAGGCGGTGACCGCCCAGCGGCCGGGCAGCCCGGCCGGTGTCGCGTCGGGGCGCCGACGGCGGAGCAGCAGCTGGGCGCCGACGGCGAGCGCGGCGGCCAGGTAGCCGAGGGTTGCGGTGGCGCCCCAGGCCCGGTGCGGCAGGAGGGTCGATGTGACGGCGGTGATCGCGGCGAAGCCGGCCGACACGGCGTAGAGGCCGAGGTCGAGGGCGAGGCCGCCGGCGGCGGTGTCGATGGTCCGCCAGGTGGGGCGGCGGGTCGTGGGGGCTGCGGCGGTCACGCGGGCAAGTGTGGCAGCCGGTCGCGTCGACCGCCCTGGCGGCGGCCGGGTGCGAGGCGGATGACGGCGCCGGCGTCGTGCAGTGGGGGTGCCAGGGCGCCGGGCCGCCCGCCGGCGCCCCGCTGGAGCGCGGCGAGCAGGGTGCCCGCGGGGACGGGACGGGAGAAGAGGTGACCCTGGCCGGCGGCGCAGCCCAGCTCCCAGAGGGCCCGGCGCTGTGGCTCGCTCTCCACGCCCTCGGCGACGACGGTGAGGTCGAGGCTGCGGCCCAGGTCGAGGGTGGACCGGATGACGGCGGCGGCTTCGGCGGAGTTCTCCATCGCGGTGACGAAGCTGCGGTCGATCTTCAGCTCGTGGACGGGGATGCGGGAGAGCAGGCTCAGTGAGGAGTAGCCGGTGCCGAAGTCGTCGAGGGCGAGGCGTGCGCCCTCGTCGCGGAGCCGGCTGAGGACCCGGTCGACCACGTCGAGCTGGCTGAGGGTGAGGGTCTCGGTCAGTTCCAGGATCAGCCGGTCGGCGGGGAGTTCGTGGGCGCGGAGCCGGGCCAGTACGGAGCCGGGGAACCGGGCGTCGAGCAGGCTGCGCGGGGAGACGTTGACGGCGACGGGGATGTCGTGGCCGGCCTCGCGCCAGCTCGTGGCGGCGAGGAGGGCCTGGTCGAGGATGGCCTCGGCGAAGGCCGGCAGCAGGCCGGAGCGTTCGACCGCCTCCAGGAAGCGCAGCGGGTCGATCATCCCGTGGGTGGGGTGGTGCCAGCGGGCGAGCGCCTCCGCGGCGGTGACCTCGCCGGTGCCGAGGTCGACGATGGGCTGGAAGTTGACGGTGAACTCGTGGTCGGCGACCGCGCGGGGCAGTTCGCCGCCGAGGGTGAGCCGGCCGAGGTCGGCGGTGTCGCGGGTCGGGGCGTACGTGGAGATCCGCTGGCCGGCGCGTTTCGCCTGGTACATGGCGACGTCGGCGCGGCGCAGCAGTTCGGGCATCCCGCCGCTGGCCGGGGCGGCGGCGATGCCACCGCTGGCCTCGACGCTGATCCGCATGCCGTCCAGGTCGAACGGTTCGTGGAGTGCGCCGAGCAGGCTCTCGGCCCGGTGCGCCGCCACGGCGGGGGCGGGCAGGCCGCGCAGGAGGACGGCGAACTCGTCGCCCCCGAGCCGGGCCACCAGGTCGTCGTCCTGGGCGGCGCCGCGGAGCCGCTCGGCCACGCGGACGAGGACCTGGTCGCCGGCGGCGTGCCCGAGGGTGTCGTTGACCTCCTTGAAGTGGTTGAGGTCGATGAGCACCAGGGCGGTGACGCCGTCGGCGTGCCGGCGGCTGAGCTGATCGGTGCCGCGTTCGAGGAGGTGCCGCCGGTTGGCCAGGCCGGTGAGGGCGTCGTGGCTGGCGGCGTACGCGTGCTCGTCGGCGACCCGGGCCAGCTCCGCGTACGCCTGGGCGTTGCGGACGGCGGTGCACAGGGCGGATGCGAAGGTCCGCAGCGTGTAGCGCTCGCGTTCGGAGAGCTCCACCGGCCCGCGGAACCGCAGGCGGAGCACGCCGATGTCGACCGTGCGGTCGTGTCCTTCGAGGGGAGCGGGGACCACGGTGCCGTCGATGGCGGCCGGCTCGTCGTCCGTGATGACGCCGTCGGCGCCGCCGCGTACGGTGCGGTGGTCGTCGCGCAGCTCGATCTCCACCTGGTCGGCGGAGAAGAGCTCGGCGGCCTGGACGACCGCGCTGGTGAGCACCTTGTCCAGGTCGACCACGTTGAGGGCGTCGGTGGCGCGGGCGAGGCGCTGCCAGGCCTGCTGCTCGGTGCGGTCACGGACGCGGGCGGAGTAGGCGAGGTGCAGGCTCAGCACGAGCGGGGGCACCGCCAGCAGCAGCCGGGAGTCGGCCTGGATGATGAGCAGCGTGCAGGCGGCCACGACGAACCGGGCCGCGAAGCCGACGAGCCGCAGGTCGAGGTCGTTGAGGAACTGGCGGGAGATCCGGTTGCCCGAGGCGAGGGCGATGACCGGTGCGGCGAGGACATCGTCCAGCAGCGCGGCGACCAGGTACACCGCGCCGAGGACGAGGACGACGCTCCAGAACCCCTTCGGCGGCCAGCGGTCGCCGAGGAGCAGGATCAGTGCGGTGGCACCGCCCGCGACGAGCATGTTCTTCGCGATGCCGAACGCGGTCTTGATGGCGGACAGGCGGAGCAGGAACGACGCGCAGGCGATGCCGACGCCGGTGGCCAGGATGACCCGCGACGGTGGTGCCAGTGCGAGTCCGAGGACGATCGCGGTCTCCACCCACGCGATGGAGAACGAGGTCGACCTGATGCGTACGGTCACCTTCACGATCGCCCCGAGCGCGATCGTCACAGCGACGGCGCAGATCGTGGTGATGTCGTTCAGGGACGTGGGGGGCTCGTGCCGGACGGCGACGGCGGCAATCGACGTGACGACGCAGGCGAGGCCCACGAAGACTCCGACCAACAGCAGCAGGCGCCGATCGGTATCACTGTGACGACGCGTCGTCCGGCCCACTCAACCCCACTCGTTGCCGACCGTCAGTATTCGATGACCGGCAGCGTACCTCTCGGGTTCCGGACTGATAAGGACTCAGTGCCACTCGGTGCTGCGCATGATGCTTCCTCCTCGTCGAGCCCGGGCCCCGGTGGGGGCCTTTCCGTTCGGGGTAGGGCGAGAGTAGAAGCGAAAGCGCGTCATGCGGAAGCATTTATGTCGGTATGCGCAACATAAGCCAAGCTACCGCTGGTTTGTCACGTTCTGTCCGCAATCCTGAGCGGAGCGCGCTTAACCGATTGGCCGACATCCGCACCGGCGTCGGCGATGCGGACGGACGTTAACGCTCGGTTGCCTCTCCAGTGTCGCTGAGGTCGCCGAAACCTTCATCCGCACTTCGGGCCCTTCCTCGATCGGATCGGTGCGACGGCGTGCGGCCATCGCCGTTGCGATGGGTGACCAGGGCGGCGCCCAAAGAGGGGCCAGTTCGCGGCTGACCTACCTCTATGCTGCGACGCGAATACCCAATTGTGGGCAAAGTAGAGGGACCGGTGGAGATTCGCGTTCTGGGTGGCCTGTCCGTGCAACTTCCGGGCGGCACACTGCAGCTGGGGACGCCCAAACAACGTGCCGTTCTCGCGATGCTCGTGACACAACCGGGCCAGCTCGTGACGGTCGGCGAACTGGTCGATGAACTCTGGTCCGCGGAACCGCCCCGCTCCGCCGTTCCGAACGTCCGCACGTACGCCGCAAATCTGCGTCGACACTTCGAGACCCTTCTTCCCGACGTCCGAGTCTTGCGGCCCGAGGGAAACGGCTACCGGCTGCACGTCGAGCCGGATCGGATTGACGTCTACCGTTTCGAGGTCGAGTGCCAGCAGGCTCGGGACCTGCTCGACCGGGGGCTGCTCGACCGGGCCGCGGAGCTGCTCGACGGGGCGGTGGGCCGCTGGCGGGGCCCCATGCTCGCGGGCGTGCCCCTCGGACCGGTGCTGACGTCCCGCACCGTCGCGGTCGAAGAGGAGCGGGTGCTCGCCGTCGAGCTCCTGGCGGACGCCTGGACGCGGACGGGCCGCGCGGAGCAGGCCGTCCCGCTGCTGCGGGAGCTGCTCGGCCGTCACCCGCTCCGGGAATCCGCCCACCTGCTGCTGATGCGGGCGCTGTATCAGCGCGGCGACCGGTCGGGTGCGCTCGCCGCGTACGGCAACGCGCGGGACCTGCTGCGGGACGAGCTCGGCATCGCGCCCGGCGCGGAGCTGCGACGCTTCCGGCGCACCCTGGACGAGGGCGCCGGCGCTCCCCGCCGGGACCGGGTGCCGGCGCCACGGACGGCCCCCG
This sequence comes from Micromonospora sp. NPDC049366, assembly GCF_044466625.1. Classification (NCBI taxonomy): domain Bacteria; kingdom Bacillati; phylum Actinomycetota; class Actinomycetes; order Micromonosporales; family Micromonosporaceae; genus Micromonospora; species Micromonospora sp. NPDC049366. Next base: position 30,748 of record NZ_JBITMV010000011.1, on the reverse strand, counting down.
GCGCAGGCCCCCGCAGCGACCCGCCGATCGACGCCCCGGCCCGATCCCACGGCACCGGCAACTGGCTCCCCCGACCGGTCACCGACTTCGTCGGGCGCGGCGGGACGATCGAGCGGGTGCTGGCCGAGACGCGCCGGGTGGAGGCGCGTACGTCCGCGGTGCACGTGATCGACGGCATGGCCGGCAGCGGTAAGACGAGCCTCGCCGTGCACGTGGCCCACCGGTTGGCCGACCGCTACCCGGACGGGCAGCTCTTCATCGACCTGCGCGGTCACGGTGGCGGGGACCCGATCGACCCGGGGACCGCGCTGGCCACCCTGCTGCGGCAGCTCGGCCTGCCGGGTCAGCAGATCCCGGCGGAGCTGGCCGACCGCGTCGACGCGTGGCGGCGCGAGCTGGCCAGCCGTCGGTGCGTCGTCGTCCTGGACAACGCCGGCAGCCGGGAACAGGTGCTGCCGCTGCTCCCGGTGCTGCCGGGCACCGCGATCGTCGTGACCGCCCGGCGGCGGCTCACCGGCCTGGGGATGGGGCCGCCCGAATCCCTCCCCGTGATGACCCTCGACGAGGGCCTGGAGCTGCTGGCCCGGTCCGCCGGCCCCGCCCGGGTCGCGGCCGAGCCGGACGCCGCCGCCGACGTCGTACGCCGCTGCGGCCACCTGCCGCTGGCGATCCGGCTGGCCGGATCCCGGCTGGCCCGACGGCGCAGCTGGCGCCTCGCCGACCTGGCGGCGCTCCTGGCCGACGGGTCGCGCGCGCTCGGTCAGCTCTCCGAGGAGGAGCGGACCCTGGCCGGCGTCTTCGCCACCTCCTACGAGCCGCTCAGCGTTGCCGGTCGGCGGCTGTTCCGGCTGATGAGCCTGCACCCGGGCGGGCACCTGACCCTGCCGATGGCGGCGGCGCTGGCCGGCCTGCCGCTCGACGCCGCCGCCCGGGCCCTGGACGAACTCGTTGACGGCCACCTCGTCGAGGAGGTCACCGCCGAGCGATACCGCATGCACGACCTGCTGCGGCAGTACTCGTTGGAGCTGTCGGCGCGGACCGACTCCGCCGAGGACCGCCGGACCGCGCTCGCGGAGCTGCTCAACCTGGTGACGCACGCGGTGCTGCGGGTGGCCGAGCTGCTCGAACCGGATTTCATCCGGGAGCAGGCGGTGCCGGGGCCGCCCCACCGTCCGGACCTGCTCGCCGCGCTGAAGCCGCCGACCGTCGAGGTGTTGGAGCGCGAGCGGGCGGAACTCGTCGCCCTGGTCGTGCATGCGCAGGAGGAGGGGCAGCACGGGTACGCCTGGCGTCTGGCGCGGATCCTCTGGCGGTTCTTCTACATCCGCGGATACTTCGACGACATCGTCCTGACCCACCGGCATGGGCTGGCCGCCGCCGAGGTGACCGGCGACCCGCACGCCATCGCCTCCATGAACAACTACCTGGCCTCCGCGTACGCCCGCACGGGTGACTACCGTGCCGCGCTGGAGCACGTCACCAGGGCGGTGGCGGTGTGCGAGCGGGCCGGCGAGAGCCACAACCTCTTCCGGTACCGGGCCAACCTCGTCGTCGTGCAGATGCTCCGGGGCGACCTGCGGCAGGCCGTCGAGGTGGGGCTGGAGAGCCTGCGGGACGGGCGGGGCCTCGGCGGACACGACGTCGCCGTCGGGCTGCCCAACACCGGGCTGGCCCTGGGCCTGAGCGGACGGTACCGGGAAGCCCTGCGGATCCACCGGCTGCACCTCTACTGGGGGCGGCAGGGCGGAAGTACCTTCCACATCCTCAACGCGCTCAGCCACATCGGTGGGGTGCGGATGCGCCTGGGCGAACACCGCCAGGCGATCCGGTTGCTGCGGGCGTCGCTGCTGCTGCGCGACCGGACCGGCCACCGGTACGCCGAGGCGGAGGTCCGCAACGACCTCGGCGCCGCGTACCGGGCTCTCGGGCGGCTCGCGGAGGCCGAGCAGGAGCACGAGTTGGCCCGGACCCTGGCCCACGAGTCGGGCGAGCGCCACGTGGAGGCGGCGGCGCTGAACGAACTCGGCCGGACCCTGGCGACCCGCCGTCGGTATGACGATTCGGCCGGGATGTACCGCGCCGCGCTGCGCCTCGCGACCCAGATCGGCCACCCGTACGAGCAGGGGCGGGCGTTGGCGGGGCTGGCGGAGCACCACGCGCGTACGGACCCGGCGGAGGCGCGCCGGCACTGGGAGCGGGCGCTGGCGATCTTCCAGCGGATCGGCGCCCCGGAACGGTTCGAGGTGTCCCGGCGGCTCTCCGCCACCGTCCTCGACCGCTCCCCCGATGGTGGCTGACCCGGACGGGTCCGCTTATCGAATTCTTATCGCCCCTTTCGTTATGGTCCTCGCCGTGTCGGCGAACGGGGGAGGTTCTGGCGTGCGTCAGAACCGGGTCGCCGTGTCGCCCGCCGCTCGGGTCCCCCCCAGCGACTTGGCGGCGGGTGGGTAGGGAGGGGCGGCGCGGGCCCGTCTAACGGGCGGCGACGCTCCGGCGCGGGGCCGCCGCTCCTCCCGCCGTCACGGGAGCACTCCGGACGGTCGTATGCGGAGGATAGGCTCGCGGCCGTGACCGAACCCGCGCAGCTCACCCACGTCGACGCGGCCGGCGCGGCCCGCATGGTCGACGTGTCCGCCAAGGCCGTGACCGGGCGGTCGGCGGTCGCCGCCGGCCGGCTGCGGACCACGCCCGAGGTGGTCGACCTGCTCCGCCGCGACGGCCTGCCCAAGGGCGACGCGCTGGCCGTCGGCCGACTCGCCGGCATCATGGGCGCCAAGCGCACCCCCGACCTGATCCCGCTCTGCCACCCGATCGCGCTGCACGGCGTCACCGTCGACCTGCGGCTCACCTCCGACACCGTCGAGATCACCGCCACCGCCCGCACCGCCGACCGGACGGGCGTGGAGATGGAGGCGTTGACGGCGGTGGCGGTCGCCGGCCTGGCCCTGGTCGACATGGTCAAGGCGGTCGACCCGGCCGCCTCGGTCGACGCGGTCCGCGTGCTCCGCAAGGAGGGCGGCAAGACCGGCGAGTGGATCCGCCCGGAGGACCGGCCGTGATCCGGGCCCGGGTGGTCGTCGCCTCCAACCGGGCCGCCGCCGGCGTCTACGCCGACACCAGCGGCCCGCTGCTCGTCGCCGGCCTGCGTGAGCAGGGCTGCGAGGTCGACGATCCGGTGGTCGTGCCCGACGGGGAGCCGGTCGGTGCGGCGCTGCGCGCCGCGCTCGCCGACGGCGTGGACGTCGTCGTGACCAGCGGTGGCACCGGCATCACCCCCACCGACCGCACTCCCGACGTGACCCGAGCGCTGCTCGACTACGAGATCCCCGGGATCGCCGAGGCGATCCGCGCGCACAGCCGTGACCGGGTGCCCACCTCCGCGCTCTCCCGGGGCGTCGCCGGAGTGGTCGGTCGGATGCTGGTGGTCAACCTGCCCGGCTCGACCGGCGGCGCGAAGGACGGGCTGGCGGTGCTCGGCCCGATCCTCACCCACGCCGTCGACCAACTGCGCGGCGGCGACCACTGAGCGCGCGACTGGCGCGGCGCGTCGACCGGCACCCCGATAGGCTCGGCGAGTGAGCACGAGAACCGCACCGGCCACCGACCGCGCCGCCGCGCCGCCGGTCGGTTGGGACGAGGCGCGCTCCCAGGTCCACGCGGCCGGGCTGGCCGCCGCGCTGCCCGTGGCCGCCCGACCGCTCGTCGACACCGACGGGCACACCCTCGCCGCACCGTTGACGACCCGCACCGACCTGCCCGCGTTCCCCACCTCCAGCGTGGACGGCTGGGCGGTGCGCGGCGCGGGCCCGTGGCGGGTCGCCGGGCGGGTCCTGGCCGGCGGCACCCCGCCGCCACTGACCGAGGACGGCACGACCGTCGAGATCGCCACCGGCGCCATGGTGCCCGAGGGCGCCACCGCCGTGCTGCGCGTCGAGGAGTCCGAGCGCACGGCCGACGGACGGGTCACCGGCACCCCCCGGCCCACACCCGAGTGGCGCAAGCCGGGCGAGGAGGCGTACGCCGGGGAGGAGCTGCTGCCCGCCGGCACCCCGATCGACCCGGCGGTGATCGGGCTGGCCGCCTCCTGCGGGCTCGACACCCTGCCGGTGCGGCGCGCGCCGCGCGCCGCGCTGCTGGTCTTCGGTGACGAGCTGCTGACCGCCGGCCCACCCGGCGCCGGCCGGGTGCGGGACGCGCTCGGCCCCTCGGTGCCGGCGTGGCTGCGCCGCTACGGCTGCGCGATCGGCGCCGACGACGTGACCGGCCCGGTGGTGGACACCCTCCCGGCGCACGTCGACGCGCTGCGCACCGCGTTGACCACCGCCGACCTGGTCTGCACGACCGGTGGCACCATGCACGGTCCCGTCGACCACCTGCACCCGGCGCTGGCCGCGCTCGACGCCGACTACGTGGTCAACACCGTCGCCGTCCGCCCCGGGTTCCCGATGCTGGTGGCCCGGGTGACCGGCGCCGACGGCCGGGACCGCTTCGTGGCCGGGCTGCCCGGCAATCCGCAGTCCGCGATCGTAGCCCTGGTCTCGCTGGTCGCCCCGCTGCTCGCCGGCCTCCAGGGCCGGTCGCTGCCGGCGCTGCCGGAGGTCACGCTGGGCGAGGCGGTGCCGGGTCGGGGCGACTTCACCCACCTCGCCCTGGTGCGGGTCGACGACGTCGACGGCACCGCTCACCCCGTCCGGCACGTGGGCTCGGCGATGCTCCGAGGGCTGGCCCGCGCGGCCGGCTTCGCGGTGATCCGTCCGGGCACCACCGGCGAGCCGGGCGCCCGGGTTCCGCTGGCACCGCTGCCGCTGCTGCCCGGGGAGCGTGCCTGGTGACCGCCCCGACCGTCGCGTACGGCGAGGTCACCGACCAGCCCCTCGACCTGGCCGCGCACGAGGCAGCGGTCGCTGACGCACGGGCCGGCGCCGTCGTCTCCTTCCAGGGCGTGGTCCGCGACCACGACCACGGCCGCGCGGTGACCAGCCTGGAGTACGAGGGGCACCCGAGCGCCGAGCAGATCCTGCGTGAGGTCGCCGCCGAGATCGCCGCCGACCCGGACGTCTACGCCGTCGCCGTTTCGCACCGGGTCGGTCCGCTCGCCATCGGCGACGTGGCCCTCGTCGCGGCGGTCAGCACCGCGCACCGGGCCGCCGCGTTCGCCGCCTGCGCGCGGCTGGTCGACGAGGTGAAGGCGCGACTGCCGATCTGGAAGCGGCAGGTGTTCGCCGACGGCTCCGAGGAGTGGGTCAACTGCCCCTGACCGCCGTGGCGGGTCAGGGGCCACGCACCGTTCCGACCGTGGCCGGGCGGGGCGGCCGGTCAGCGTCGGGCGGCGACGACCGCCCGGCCCATCCGGTCGGCGTGGAACGCGGGCTCGGCGCCCGGCCGCCACGGCAGCCCGGCGACCAGCACGATCAGCGCCACCGCCAGGGAGTTCTCCATCAGCGCGCCGAAGAGGCCGTCCTGGTAGTGCGACACCTCCGGCAGTTGGTGCTCGTACGGCCAGATCGGCGAGATCAGGAACAGCAGGTAGAGCCCGAGCGCGGCCACGCCGTGCCGCAACCCGGTCAACGTCGGATACCAGATCGGCGGGCGCAGCCCGTTCACCCCCGGTAGCCCGCCGTTCGGCTGCGCCGGTCCGGTCCGGTACGCGAGCCCTCGGCTCGCTTCGCGGCGGCGTACGGCGGCGTCGGCGAGCACGATGATCGCCGGGATCACCCACACGAGGTGGTGCGTCCAGGAGATCGGGCTGATGACGTTGGCGGTCAACCCGACCAGCGTGAACGCGGTGAGTTCGTCACCGTCCGCGTGCGCGTTGCCGGCACGGGACAGGCCCAGCGCCAGGATCAGCACGGCGAAGGCGAACCAGAGCAGCCCCGGGGTCTCGATCGAGTCGTACAGCCGCGCGAGGAGGCCGGCCAGTGACTGGTTGGGCGTCATGTCGGCCGCGCCGACCCGCTCGGTCTGCCACAGCACACTGCCGAAGTAGGTCCGGGACTCCGCGCCGACGATCCCGAAGGTGCCGACGGTGACCGCGATCGTGGTACCGACGGCCGTGGCCGCGACCCGCCACTGGCGAGTGATCATCAGGTAGGCGATGAAGAGCGCGGGGGTGAGCTTGACCGCGGTGGCCAGCCCGATGCCGGCGCCCGCCCAGGCGCCGCTGTAGATGAAACGCAGCAGCGGCCCGTCGTCGTCGGTCGCGTGCGTGCCTCGGCGGGAACGCCAGCGCAGGCCGACCAGGTCGGCCATGATCAGCGCGAACAGGAGCAGGTTGACCTGGCCGTAGCCGAGGGTTTCCCGGGCCGGCTCGATCGCCGCCGCGAGCGGCACGGCGATGGCGACCGAGAACCACAGGGGCCAGGCCAGCCGGTCGACGATCGGACGCAGCAGGGCGGCCAGCACGATGGCCAGCGCGGCGAGGCTGGCCGCCGCGTTGACCAGGCCGGCCGCCTCCACCGGCAGGTGCGCCATCGGCAGCATGACCAGACCGGCGAACGGCGGGTAGGTGAAGCCGAGGGTGGTGTCGGGGGCGATGAATTCGTAGAGCTCGTGGCCGCTCGCCCACCACACCACCGCACCGTGGTAGATCTTCATGTCGAAGAAGTTGTACGGACGCCCGAAGAGGCCGATGGCGAGCCACGCGGCGTAGGCGACGGCGGCCACGATGCCGACCCGTACGACTGTCCGTCGATCGATCCCACTCGTTACGCGGTGCACCGGGGCGAGGCGGCCCGGCCGTCTCCCGACGGTCGCCGGCATGGCGTGGCCACCCCCGTACCAAGGTCGTCGTCCTACCCGTGCAGGTCCTGCACGGAGCCTAGAACGGCGCCTCACCTCAGTGCCTCCCGCGTTATGCGACCGTGTCCGATCCCACACAAGTTTTTGACATTTCCACCGCGTTAACGCCTACCGCGCCGTTCAGGTGATTCGCGGCGTTGGGTGGGGTGCGGTGTCACCGAGGAGAGGTATCGACGCAGGTCAGCCGGGAATTCGTCGGGCGGTGGCGGCGGATCGCACGGCGATGCGGGCCTCCCGCCGGGCGGTACGCACCGCCCGCTGCACGGAACGTCGAGAGTGGCCGATGCGGTGGCCGGTGCGCCAGCGCAGCCCCGGCCGACCCCCGGTGTCCGCGGCGGCGAGGAGCAGCCCGCCGAAGAGGCCGAGGTTCTTCAGGAAGTGCACCTGGTTGTTGACCCGCGCGGCCGGGTCGTCGTTGTTCCAGAAGGGATGCCCGGCGACCGTCACCGGGACGAGCGTGCCGGCGAGCACCAGCGCGGTCGGCCGGGCGAGCCGTCCCGTGGCGAACATCAGCCCGGCGCCCATCTGCACCGCCGCGTTGGCGCGGATCAGCGACACGGTATCGGTCGGGATGCGGGGGTTGATGCTCTCGAGCAGGGGGGCCACCCGATCGGTGGTGGGCTTTGCCGTCGGCGCCAACCGCTCCGGGTTCATGAAGTTGCGGTACCCGCTGTGCAGGAAGATGCCGCTCAACATGATGCGGGCGAGGGAGCGTACGGGTTTCATGGCTCAGTCATACCCCCTCGTGACCCCCGCCACCCCTGCAACCGCCGATCCGGACCCGCCCGCGTACGCTCCGCGCCACGCCGAATCGAGCGACCGTCGCGGATGGACCGGCTGCGGGGAGTAACGTCGCGCGCGTGACGACGCTGCGGCTGCGACCCGAGGGCCCGGCCGACGCCGGCCCGGTCCGGCGGGTGCTGGCCGCCGCTTTCGCGCGCCCCGACGTCGCCACGCCGCCGGAGGTGGGCCTGGTCGAGGAGTTGCGCGACAGCGACGCCTGGATCGCGGAGCTCGCGATGATCGCCGAGTACGGGGGCGAGGTCGTCGGCTACGCGCTGCTGACCCGCGTGCGGGTGAAATCCGACGCGGGCCCGGTGCCCGCGTTGGCCCTCGGCCCGGTGGCGGTGGCGCCGCATCGGCAGCGGGTCGGGCACGGCACCGCCGTGGTGCAGGCTGCCCTGGACGCCGCCACCGAGCTGGGCGAGCGGCTGGTGGTGGTGCTGGGAAACCCGGCCTACTACCGGCGCTTCGGGTTCGGCCGGGCCGACCGGATGGGCCTCACCAGCCCGTGGTCGGGGTTGGGAGAGCCGTGGCAGGCACTGGTGTTGCCCCCGGCGACCAGTGACGCCGCACCACCACCACAGGGTGAGGTGGTCTTCCCGTCGCCCTGGTCGAAGGTCTGAACCACCCCGGTCGGCGCCCTCAGGCCGGCTGGGTGCGCAGGTAGCGGCCGAAGTGCGGGACGGTGAACGCGACCGTCCCCCGCTCACCGGAGTAGATGAGCCCCTTCTTGATCAGGGCGTCCCGGGCCGGCGAGAGGCTGGCCGGCTTCCGGCCGAGGGCACGCGCGATCTCCGCGGTCGGCACCGCCGCGTCCATGTCGTCGCGGACCGGGCCGCCCGCCTCGGCCTCCACCAGCGACAGGGTGGCCATCGCCCGCATGTACTCACGTTCGGCCGGGGTCGCCCGTTCGAAGCGGGAGCCGAAGAACCCGACCGCCAGTTCGGCCTCGGCCTCCGGCGCGGCGACCCGCACGTCGGCCGCCGTGATCGGGGAGCGCGGCGCGTGGTCCCAGGTGGCCTTCCCGTACGCCTGGACGAAGTACGGGTAACCGCCGGACTTCTCGTAGAGCAGGTCGAGCGCCTTCTGCTCGTACTCCACCTCCTCGCGCTCCGCCGGCGCGCAGAACGCCTGGTCGGCGGCGATCCGGTCGAGCCGGTCGATGCGCTGGTAGCGGAAGAGCCGCTCGGAGTACGACTTCGCGGCGCTGAGCACGGCCGGCAGGTGCGGCAGGCCGGCGCCGACCACGATCAGCGGCGCGCCGATCTGGGAGAGCTCGTGGCAGGCGGCGCAGAGGGCCGACACGTCCTCCGGGCCGAGGTCCTGCATCTCGTCGATGAAGATGGCGATGCCGGTGCCGACGTCGCTGGCCACGGCCGCCGCGTCGCTCAGCAGCTCGACCAGGTCGATCTCGATGTCACCGGAGTCGGCCCGGCCGCTGGCCGCCGGCACGTCGATGCCGGGCTGCCAGCGGTCGCGCAGCTTCGGTGCGGCGCCGCCCCGGCCGGCCGGGGCGGCGCGCATCGCGAACGCCTTGAGCACGCCGAGGAACGCGTCGATCCGGTCGGGTGCCCGGTGTCGTGGCGCCAACTCACGGACCGCCATGTGCAGCGCGGCCGCGACCGGACGGCGCAGCGACTGGTCCGGCCGGGCCTCGATCTTGCCGGTGCCCCAGAGCCGGTTGATCGCCTGCGAGCGCAGCGTGTTGAGCAGCACGGTCTTGCCGACGCCCCGCAGGCCGGTGAGCATCAGGCTCCGCTCCGGCCGCCCTCGGGCGATGCGCTCCAGCACGATGTCGAAGACGTCCAGCTCGCGGCCCCGCCCGGCGAGTTCGGGCGGACGCTGGCCGGCGCCCGGCGCGTACGGGTTGCGGACCGGATCCACGCATCGGAGAGTATCGGGCCGTCTAGTGGGGCGGCTAGACATGCGTAGATGGGGCTACCGGCGTGTCGGGACCGTCGAGATAAAACTAGGGCTGTCTAGCGTCCATGCTAGACAGCCCTAGTTTCGGCTAGGAGGCCCGTCGACTACCGCTCCCGGAGGCAGAGCACGTAGTCCAGCACGTCGACCGTGTTGTCGTGCACGTAGTTCGCGGTGGCCTGCGGCGCCATGATCTCGCACCGGTCGCCGTCGGTCGTCGCCGGAATCCGCAGCAGCACCTCGTACGTGTTCGGGCCGCAGGGCACCTTCCGCAGTTGGGCGTCGTCGTCCGTGCCGTCGTTGACCAGGCAGTCGCCCTTGGCGAACTCGTCGCGATCCGGGCTCGGGGCCGTGTTCGTCGGCGCTCCGGACGGCAGGGCGGGGTCGCTCATCGACGGGCCGGCGCTCGTCGACGCGTCATCCGCGACCCGCCAGACCGCCCAACCGACGAGCCCGACGCACGGGCAGAGCAGGAGCAGCACGACCAGACCGATGATCAGTGCGATCTTCCCCCCGTTCCGCTTCGCGGGCGGCGGGCCCGGCGGCATCCCGTAACCGGGCGGAGGCGGGGGAGCGCCCCACGGGCCGGGCGTCGGGCCGGGCGGCGGAAACGGGGTGCCGGCGGTGGGCGCGGGCGTCGGCCCGGCCGGCGGGAACGGCCCGGGTGGCGGGGGACCCGCCGGGCTGCCCGGTGGCGGGTAACCGGCCGGGTTGCCGGGCGGCGGATAGCCCGCGCCCGAAGTCGGCGGCTGCGCCGGACCGGAGGCCCCCGGCGAACCCCACAGCGGAGCCGTCGGTGGCTCCGTGCCGACCGGCGGCGTCGGCTGAGGTTGGGTCGGTGGCTCCGCGCCCGCCGGCGGCGGCGCCCACTCGGAGAGCGTGGGCTGCTCGGCGGCCGGCTGGGGCCGGGTGGGCGGCTCGGCGCCGGTCGACGGCGTTGGCGGCTGGGGCTGGGTCGGTGGCTCGGCGTCGGCCGGGGGCGGCGCCCACTGGGACCGCGTGGGGTCGTCGTCGTCGGGTCGGCCGGAGGGTCCGTAGGTCGTCATCTCATCCCCAGGGGTACGGCGGATCAGCGCTGCTTCAGGCAGAGCACGAAGTCGAGGGTGTCCAGCTCGCTGTCGAAGAAGTACCAGTTGGTGTAGCCGGTCACCTTGGCGCACTTCGCCTCGGCGTCCTTCTCGCCGCTGGTCGCGCCGTCGACGCGGCGCAGCACCTCGTACGTCCTCGGGGCGCAGTCACTGATCAGCAGCTTCGGCTTGCCGCCGGCCGGTCCCTCGTTGCGGACGCACTGGCCGACCTTGACGAACCGCGGGTCGGCCGACGACTCCGGCGCCGGATCGCTCGGCACGTCGGTGGGCTCGGCCGGGTCGGCGCTCACGTTCACGTCCGGGTCCGCGCCCACACCCGCGGCCGGTTCGGTCGGCGCGGTCACCGGCGCCGCGTCGTCACCGCCGAGCAGGACGAAGGCGGTCGCCCCGCCACCGAGCACGAGCAGCGTGACCACCACCAGCACCGCGATCAGCGCGCCGCGCCGCTTGGGCGGCGGCGCCGGGTCCTGGGCGTACGTCACGGCGGCGTCGCCCGGACCCGGGAAGGCCGTCGCGTGTCCCGGCGTGACGGTCGGTCCGTGCGGTCGGGTGCCGTAGACCGGGCCCTGGTCGTAGCGCGGGCTCTCGCCGTAGTGCGGGCCCTGGTCGTAGTGCGGGCTCTCGCCGTAGTGCGGGCCCTGGTCGTAGCGCGGGCTCTCGCCGTAGCGTGGGCTCTCGCCGTAGCGTGGCTCGCCACCGCCGTAGGGGGTCGCCTCGTCGTAGCGGGGCTGCTGGCCGTAGGGCGATCCCGTGCCGTAGCGCGGGTGTTCGTCGTAGCGGGGGCCCTCGCCGTAACGCGGACCGGGATCGGCGGGACGGTAGCCGGCCCGGTCGTCGCGGCCGTGCGTCGGGTAGCCCCCCTGCTCGTGCCACGGGTCCGGGGAGCCGCCTCCCGGTGATCCGTAGTTCGCCATGCACGCCTCCTGCGCGGGTGGTGAGGCCGGCCACCAAGGTGGGACGCCGACGCCGACGTCACCGTAGCGTGGACCAGCGATGAGCTCGACTCCGCCAAGTGCGTCCCGGTCCGACGTCCCCTCCGCGGGCGCCACCGTCGCCGCCGCTCCGGCCGCCGCGCCCGCCCTGATCTGGACCGCCCTGATCGTGGTCTATGTGCTCTGGGGTTCCACCTACCTGGGCATCCGTATCGCGGTGGAGACCCTTCCGCCGCTCGCCTCGGCGGCGGCACGGTTCGCCGCCGCCGCGGTGGTGCTGGCGCTCGTGCTGCGGCTGCGCCGGGGGCCTGGTGCGCTCCGCGTCGACCGCCGTCAGCTCGGCGCCGCCGCAGTGGTCGGGGTCCTCCTGCTCGCCGGCGGCAACGGGCTGGTGGTGCTGGCCGAGTCCGGGCCGCCCGAGGTCGCCCTGCCCTCCGGCATCGCCGCGCTGCTGGTCGCCACGGTGCCGCTGCTGGTCGTGCTGCTCCGGTCGGCCACCGGCGACCGGCCCCGACTCTGGACGCTCGGTGGGGTCAGCGTCGGCTTCATCGGGCTCGTCCTGCTCGTGCTGCCGGGCGGCGGCACCGACGCCGTACCGCTCGTCGGCGCGCTCACCGTCGTCGTGGGGGCCGTCTGCTGGTCGGTCGGCTCGTTCCTCTCCGGACGCATCCGGATGCCCGACGACCCGTTCGTCGCCACCGTCTACGAGATGCTGGCCGGCGCGCTGGTCCTCGCCGTCCTCGCGGTCGGTCGGGGCGAACTGGTCGGCTTCGATCCGGCCCAGGTCAGCCTCCGCTCGTGGCTCGCGCTCGGCTACCTGATGATCGCCGGCTCGCTGGTCGCCTTCACCGCGTACGTCTGGCTCCTGCACAACGCCCCGATCTCGCTCGTCGCCACGTACGCCTACGTCAACCCGGCGGTGGCGGTCGTGCTCGGCGCACTGCTGGTCGCCGAGCCCATCACCCCGCAGGTGCTGCTCGGCGGCGCCGTGATCGTGGCCGGTGTCGCCCTGGTGGTGACCACCGAGAGACCCCGCCGTTCGGGCACGGGGGCCACGGCGGCGCCGGCGCGCCGGTAACGTCCGGCCGGTGCCCGACGGCCCGTCGATCGCCGCCGCCCTGCTCGGCGCCCTGATCGGGCTCGGCGCCCCGCGCGTCGCCCGGCGAGTCGTCCTGGCCCTCCCCCCGGTGGTCGAGGTGCGACCGCCCCTGTCCGCTGCCGCGTCTTCCGCCCTCAGCGCCGAGTCTTCCGCCCCCGGCGATGGGTTCTCGGTGCGTGCCGGGGCCGTCGTGGCCGGTGCGATCGTGTTCGGCGGCCTGACCGTCGCGCTGAGGGCCGACCCTGGCCTGCCGGTGTTCCTCGCGCTGGCGGCGGTCGGCCTGGTGCTGGCCCTGGTCGACCGAGCCTGCCTGCGGTTACCCGATCCACTGGTCGGTGTGGCGGCGCTGATCGCCGGCCTCGGTCTGACCGGGATCGCGCTGCTGACCGGGACGCCGGACCGCCTGCTCGGCGCGCTGCTCGGTGCGCTGGTGGCCGGCGGTACGCACGTCGTGCTCGCGCTGCTGCCCCGGTCGCGGCTCGGCTTCGGGGACGTCAAGCTCGCCACCGTGCTCGGCCTGCCACTCGGCTGGCTGGGCTGGCCGACCCTGTGGCTCGGGCTGCTGCTGCCGCACCTGCTCCACGGCCTGCTGGTGCTGACGCTGCTCGCGACTCGCCGCGTGCGGCGCGACACGGTGCTGCCCCTCGGCCCGGCCCTGCTGACCGGCGCCTGGCTAGCCACCCTGCTCCCCTAAGCCCCACCGCGTGCGCCTCCCCGCTCCCGCTCCCGCCCTCCCCGCCCGCGATCTTGCACTTTGCGCCCGAAAGAAAGGGGCGAATGCCGCAACCCGGGGGCCGAAACTGCAAGATCGCGGGCAGGTAGAGCAGGTAGAGCAGGTAGAGCAGGTAGAGCGGGCAGAGCGGGCAGAGCGGGCAGAGCGGGCAGAGCGGGCAGAGCGGGCAGGGAGGGAGGGGCGGGAGTTAGATCAGGCGGAGTTGGCGGTCCTTCGGGCGGCGGGGTTCGGCTTCGCCGAACCGCTCGAACAGTCCCGGATCGATGGAGTCGAGGAACGGCGACGGGCCGCACTCCCGCTCGCTGCCCTGGCGGATGCGGCGGGCGGCGTGGCTGACGTAGAGCCGGTCCTGGGCCCGGGTCAGCCCCACGAAGAAGAGCCGGCGCTCCTCGGCGATCGCGTGCTCATCCGGCGTGGAGCCCGGCCAGCGCAGCGGCAGCAGCCCGTCCTCGGCGCCCACCAGGAAGACCACCGGGAACTCGAGTCCCTTGGCGGCGTGCAGGGTGAGCAGGGTGACCGCCTCGGCCCGCGGGTCCAGCGCGTCCACCTCGGCGCCGGTGGCCAGTTGGGACAGGAACAGCGGCAGGTCGTCGCCGCAGCGGCGGGCCAGCGGCGTGAGCAGGTCGACCGCCGCGCGGACCTCCTCCGGCCGGACCGTGCCCGACCCGTCGAGCGTGGGCGTCGCGAACCGTTCGGCGAGCACCTGACCGGCGCGGCGTACCCGGGCGGGCAGGTCGCCGCCGAGCCCGTCGGCGTGCCGCAGCTCGCGGGCGATCGCGGCCACCCCGGGGCGGTCCCGGAGCCGGTCGTGCGAGCGCTTCTGCACCGGGATGTTGGCGCGGGTCAGCGCGTCCAGGATCGGCGCGGCCTGCGAGTCGGTGCGGTAGAGCACGGCGATGTCGGAGAACGCGAGCGCCGTCGCGCGTCCGTCGATGCGACCGGAGTCCAGCGACCGGTGGGAGAGACCGCCGACCAGGTCGTCGATGGTGCGTACGACGAAGTCGGCCTCGTCGGCGACGGACGCCGCGGGGTAGCGGCCGACCAGCGGCGCCTCCGGGTCGAGCCGGGCCGGATCGAGCCGACGGCCGCGGACCAGCGACGACGGCGCGATGGCCTGCACCGCGGCGGCGAGGATCGGCGCCGAGGAGCGGTAGTTACGGTTCAGCCGGACCAGTCGGGCGTCGATGAAGTCCTGGGAGAAGCGCAGGAAGTAGCCGACGTCGGCGCCCCGGAACGAGTAGATGGCCTGGTCGGGGTCGCCGATCGCGCACAGGTTGCCGTCGGCGGGGCTGAGCAGGCGCAGCAGCTCGTACTGGACCGCGTCGACGTCCTGGTACTCGTCGACGAAGACCCACCGCCAGCGCTCGCGGTAGTGCGCCACCAGCTTCGGGTCGTCGCGCAGCAGCGCCACCGGCAGGGTGAGCAGCTCGTCGAGGTCGACGAGGTCCTGCTTGCGCAGCAGCGACGTGTACGCCGTCGGGTCGTCACCGGCCTCGGCGCGGGCCGCCGCCCGGTCGGCGTCGTCGGCGATCCGGAAGTCCACGGGCAGCCCGGCCGCGCCCGCGTTCTCGCGCAGGATCGTCAGCCCGAGGGAGTGGAAGGTGCCGACGGTGACGTCCTCGGCGACCGGGCCGAGGAGCCCGTCGAGGCGGTGGCGCAGCTCCTCGGCGGCCCGCCGGGTGAACGTGATCGCCAGGCACTGCTCGGGGAAGACGTTCAGCTCGGCGCACAGGTACGCGATCCGGTGCGTGAGCGTCCGCGTCTTGCCGGTGCCCGGACCGGCCACGATGAGCAGCGGCCCGCCCGGCGCGGAGGCGGCCACCCGCTGCATCGCGTCGAGCCGGTCCAGCAGGCCGGTGCCGACCTCCTCCATGCCGGCCAGCATCGGCTCGAACGGCTCGTGCGGCGACGGCGGCGGGGCGATCGGGGGTGGGGGTGGCGGGGTCGCCTTCCGCTTCGGCTCGGCCTTCGCCGCCGCCGGGCGCGCGGCCCGTGCCTTCGGCGTCGCCTCCGCGGGCCTGCGGGGCGTCGGCACGGGTACGTCGAAGAGCGTCTCCGCCTGCGTCCCGCCCGACTTCGCGGGCAGCTCCGCCGGGTCGAAGAGGGTGATGACGCCGTACTCGCCGTCGTAGCCGGGCACCCGTCGCACGTCACCGCGGCGCAGCCGGCCGATCCCCTCGGCGAGCAGCTCGCCGCCGACCCGGGCGAGCTCGTCGAGCGGGGTGCGGGTCAGGATCTCCAGCTCGGGGCCGAGCGCGGCGAGCAGGTCGTTGAGCTTCCCCTCGACCTTCTTGGAGCGGGCACCCACACCGTTGATCTCACCGAGGATCTCGGCCAGCGGCACGAGGTGGGTCACCGAGCGGGCGTGTGCCGGCCGGTGGCCCTCCGGCCGGTCGGCCAGCTCCTCGACCCGACTCAGCACGCCGACGGTCAGCGGCTTGCCGCACTCGGGGCAACGGCCGCCGGCCGCCCGCGTCCGCTCCGGAGCCCAGTTGACGCCGCAGAGGCGGTGGCCGTCCGCGTGGTACTTCCCCTCCTCGGGGAAGAACTCGATGGTGCCGGCCAGACCGTCACCGGTGCGCAGCGCGTCGCGTACGGCGAAGTAGTCGCGTGCCGTCGCGAAGACGGTCGCCTCCCGGGCCAGGGCGGGCGGGGAGTGGGCGTCGGAGTTGGACACCAGCCGGTACGCGTCGAGGCTGCCGACCCGCCAGTTCATCTCCGGGTCCGACGAGAGCCCGGTCTCCACGGCGAAGATGTGCTCGGCGAGGTCGGCGTAGCAGTCGGCGATCGCGTCGAAGCCGGACTTCGAGCCGAGCGCCGAGAACCAGGGCGTCCAGATGTGCGCCGGCACGAGGTAGCCGTCCGGGCTGGCCTCCAGCGTGATCTCCAGCAGGTCCCGGGAGTCGAGGCCTAGGATCGGGCGACCGTCGGAGCCGAGGTTGCCGATCCGGCCGAGCGCGGTGTTGAACCGCTCCACGGCGTCCAGGTCGGGCAGGTAGACGAGGTGGTGGACCTTGCGCGTCCGATCGTCCCGCTTGTAGATCGTGGAGATCTCGACGCTGAGCAGGAACCGCACCGGGTCGCTCTCGGCCTCGCTCGCCAGCCGGGGCGGCAGCCGCCGCGCGATGTCCCGCTCCGCCTCCGGGCTGAGCCGGTAGACGCCGGGCTCGGCCGGGTGGAGCGTCTCGCGCAGGTGGTCGTACCAGGCGGGGTGGGTGAAGTCTCCGGTGCCGAGCAGGCCGATGCCCTTACGCCGGGCCCACCAGCCCAGGTTGGGCAGGGTGAGGTCGCGGCTGCACGCGCGGGAGTACTTCGAGTGGATGTGCAGGTCCGCGACGAACGGCGGGAGGCCACCGGGGGGTGCGGCGCTGAACGGAGGCACGCCGCATCCTGTCACGCCCGGCCGGTGAGCCGCCCGCCGCCACGCACACACGTGACCCGCGCAATGCGTGGGCGGCTCACGGTGCGCGTAGCTCCACCAGGGTGATCTGGGGATTGGCGCCGACGCGGACCGGTGGGCCCCAGAATCCGGCGCCGTTGGTGACGTACACCTTGGTGCCGTCCACCTCGCCCAGCCCGGAGACGACCGGCTGTTCGAGCTTGACCGCCAGGTTGAACGGCATGATCTGGCCGCCGTGGGTGTGCCCGGACAGTTGCAGGTCGACGCCGTACTTCGCCGCCTCGACCGCGACGATCGGCTGGTGGGCGAGCAGCACGACCGGCCGGGACGGGTCGCGGTCACCGAGCGCGGCCGCGTAGTCGGGCCCGTCGACCGAGCCCGGCTCGCCGCCGGACGGGTCGTTCACGCCGGCCAGGTCCAGCACCCCGCCCCGGGCGGCGATCTCCACCCGCTGGTTCTGGAGCACCCGCAGGCCGAGCCGGTCCACCTCCCGCACCCATTCCTCCGCCCCGGAGTAGTACTCGTGGTTGCCGGTGACGAAGAAGCTCCCGTACCGCGAGCGCAGGTCGCGCAGCGGCGCCGCCGCCGGCCCCAGCTCCGCGACCGTGCCGTCGACCAGGTCGCCGACGACCGCGACCAGGTCGGCGTCGAGTCGGTTGATCATGGAGACGATGCGCTCGGTGTGCGCCCGGCCGAGCAGCGGCCCGAGGTGGATGTCGGAGACCGTGGCGATCCGCAGGCCGTCCATGCTCCTGGGCAGCCGGGCCAGCGGGATGCGGACCCGGTCCAGCTCCGGCGGGCCGAAGGCGTTGCGGACGCCGTACCCCGTGACGCCCGCGGCGGTGAGACCGGCGAAGACGGCGGCCCCGCGCGCGAGCAGCAACCGGCGGGACCGGTCGTGGTCGGGCTGCGCGACCGCCTCCGCGGCCGGCGGGCCGGTGGGCCCGGCGGCGCCGACCAGGACCGGCTCCGGCGCGGCGGCGGTGGACTCGGCGGCGACCGCCCGGCGGCGCAGCACCAGCCGGGCCACCAGCATCGGCACCTCCAGCACCAGGAGCAGCACCAGGAGGTAGAACATCAGCGCGAGCCAGAGGTAGCCGGGCCAGGCCAACCAGTACAGCTCGGCGCGGGTGCCGATCAGGGTGGCGGGGATCAGCAGCGCGAGCACCAGGGCGGCGATCGCGCCGATGCGCCGCCAGCGGCCCGGCGCGGTCGTGTCGCGCACCAGCCGCTTCCACAGGTAGAAGTGGATGAGGCCGGTGACCAGGGCGATCACGCCCACGAAAGCCAGAGCCGACAGCACGTACGCCTCCCTCAGCCGCCCGCGAAGGGGGGCAGGACGTCGATCGTGGCCCCGGCCGGCAGCGGTGTCCGCCGATCATGGCAGGCGATGCCGTTGACGAGGAAACTCGCCACCCGCAGCACGGCCGCGAGCCGGTCGCCGTGGCGGTCGGCCAGGTCGGCCGTGACGTCGTCCAGCGAGCGGCCGCCCGGCACGGTCTCCTCGCTGCGACCGGCGGCGGCCCGCGCGCCCGCGAAGTAGCGGACGGTCAGCGGCGCCGCGACGGTGGTCGCGGGGGTCGGGTCGGTCACGGTCAGCCTCCGATGGCCGACATGGGTCGGGCGGGTTGCAGGAAGGTCGGGTCGTCGATGCCGTGGCCGGCCCGCTTGCCCCACATGGCGCGCCGCCAGCGGTCGGCGAGACCGTCGTCGGCCACCCCGGCGCGCAGCGCGCCGCGCAGGTCGGACTCCTCGGTGGCGAAGAGGCAGGCGCGCACCTGGCCGTCCGCGGTGAGCCGGGTGCGGTCGCAGTCGCCGCAGAACGGGCGGGTGACGCTGCCGATCACCCCGACCCGCGCCGGGCCGCCGTCGACCAGCCACGTCTCGGCGGGCGCGGATCCGCGCGCCGCCGGGTCGGTACGCAGATCGAACTCCCGGGCCAGCGACGCGAGGATCTCGTCGGCGGTGACCATCGTCGTACGGTCCCAGCCGTGCTGGGCGTCGAGCGGCATCTGCTCGATGAACCGCAGCTCGTAGCCGTGGTCGAGGGCGAAGCGCAGGAGAGCGGGCGCCTCGTCGTCGTTGACCCCGCGCATCAGGACGCTGTTGATCTTCACCGGCGTGATCCCGGCGGCCGCCGCGCCCGCGAGCCCGGCCAGCACGGCGTCGAGGCGCGGCCGGCGGGTCAGCTCGGCGAACCGGGCCGGGTCCAGCGTGTCGAGGGAGACGTTCACCCGGTCCAGCCCGGCGGCGCGCAGCGCCGGCGCGAGCCGGTCCAGGCCGATGCCGTTGGTGGTCAGCGAGATCGTGGGACGCGGATCGAGCGCCGCCACCTCGGCGACGATGCGAGCCAGCCCGGGCCGGATCAGCGGCTCACCACCGGTGAACCGCACCTCGGTCACGCCCAGGCGGAGCACGGCGACCCGGACCAGCCGGACGACCTCGTCGTCGGTCAGCAGCTCCGGCCCCGCCAGCCAGGGCAGCCCCTCCGCCGGCATGCAGTACGTGCAGCGCAGGTTGCACTTGTCGGTCAACGAGACCCGCAGGTCCCGGGCGACGCGGCCGTACCGGTCGACGAGGACGCCGCCGGTCGGGTGGGCGCTCATCCGACGACCGTAGCGCGGCCCAGCCCGCTGAGGGCGGCACGGGCGGCCCGGTTGACCGCATCGCGGTACGCGGAGCCGAACAGCGCGGTGTGGACCAGCAGCAGATGCAGTTGGTGCAGCGGGACCCGTTCCCGCCACCCGTCGGCCAGCGGCCAGACCTCCTGGTAGCCGGCCAGGATCCGGTCCAGGTGCGGGGCGCCCCCGAAGAGCGCCAGCTGGGCCAGGTCGGTCTCCCGGTGACCGCCGTGCGCGGCCGGGTCGACCAGCCAGGCCCGGTCGTCGGCCGCCCAGAGCACGTTGCCCGGCCACAGGTCGCCGTGCACGCGCGCCGGCGGCTCGTCACCGCCGAACTCGCCGACCCGGCCGACGACCTGCTCGACCAGGTCGATGTCGGGCGCGGCCAGCGCCCCGTCGGCCACCGAGCGCTCCAGGTACGGGGTGAGCCGGCGCCGCCCGAACCACTCCGACCAGGGGCCGTCGTCCGGTGTGTTGTCCTGCGGAAGCGCCCCGATGTAGCCCGACCAGTCGGCGCCGAAGGCCGGTGCGCCCGCCCGGTGCAGCGCCGCCAGCTCCCGGCCGAACCGCTCGGCCGCGTCGGGGCTCGCCTCGCCGGGCTCCACCCACTCCAGGGCCAGCAGCGCGGGCAGCGCCACGATCACCTCGGGTACGCGTACCGCCCCGGCCTCGCCCAGCCAGCGCAGGCCCGCCGTCTCGGCGGCGAAGAAGCCCTCCGGCACCGGCTCGGCGGCCCGCTCCGGCCAGGTCTTGGTGAAGACCGAGTGTCCGTCGTCGAGGGTGAGCCGGGACGCGGCGCAGATGTCGCCGCCGCTGACCGGTGTCTCCCGGATCCGCTGGTGGGTGAGGAAGGTCGGCAGCTGGGTCGGATGCGCGCGCAGGTACGCGAGGTCCATCAGCGCACGGTAACGCCTTCCGTCGGGCCGCAGGGCGATCCGAGCGCGGCGACCTCCACCGGGCGGGCGTCGCAGCGCCGTGGAACGGACCCTGCGTTACGCCGTTGAGCAGGGAGAACACGGAGCGTGTCTGTGGATGAGCGGCGTGTCGTCCACAGGGGCAGCCGGGGGTGCCCCGAGGGCCGCAGGCTGCGGACATGACCTCGACCGACCATCCCCGGCTCGCCGTCCGCTCACCCGCCGACCTGCTCGCCGCCGTGCCCTACCTGCTCGGCTTCCATCCCGCCGACAGCGTCGTCGTGGTGGCGCTGCGCGGCCGGCGGATCATCTTCGCCGCCCGCGCCGACCTGCCCCATCCCGCCGACCCGGCCGGTCCGGCCCGGCACCTGGCCGGCGTCGTCCGCCGGCAGCGGGCCGATGCCGCGACCGTCGTGGGTTACGGGCCGGCGGAGCGGGTGACCCCGGCCGTGGACGCCGTCCGCGCCGCGCTGACCGGGGCGGGGCTCGTGCTGCTCGACGCGCTCCGCGTCACGGGCGACCGCTGGTGGTCCTACGTGTGCACGGAGTCCGGCTGCTGCCCGCCGCAGGGCCGGCCCTACGACCCGGGCGCCAGTGAGGTCACCGCGTCGGCCGTCTTCGCCGGGCAGGTCGCGCTACCCGACCGGGCCGCGCTCGTGGCACAGGTGGCCTCGGTCGAGGGGGCGGCCCGCACGGCGATGCGACAGGCCACCGCCGACGCGGAACGCCGGCTGTCCCGCCTGATCGGGCGCGCGTCCGGGGCGGACCTGTCGGAGGGGGGTCCGCTCCGCGCGGCCGGGCTCGCGGCGGTACGCGGCGCGCTGCGCCGCCAGCGCCGCCGGGAGCGACTCGGCGACGACGAGGTGGCCTGGCTGAGTCTCCTGCTCACCCACATGCCGGTCCGTGACCACGCCTGGGAACGCACCGACGGGCGGGACCGGGACATCGCCCTCTGGACCGACGTGCTGCGCCGGGCCGAGCCGGAGTTGATCGCCGCACCGGCCTGCCTGCTGGCCTTCGCGGCCTGGCGCGCCGGTCAGGGCGCCCTCGCGGCGGTCGCGCTGGAACGGGCGCTCGCCGGGCATCCGGACTACTCGCTGGCGCTGGTCCTGGACGACCTGCTCCGCCGTGGCGTGCCGCCCTCGGAGTTGGACGGTTGGCCGGTGTTCGGCCCGTCCGCCGTCGTCCGCCCCCGACGGCGCCGCACGCGATGACCGATTCGCCTCGGGCTGCTCGACCGGTTCACCGGGTGACGAGGCGCTGCGGGCCCGCGTAGACGTTCATCGTCCGGCCACGCAGGAAGCCGACCAGCGTCATCCCGGCCTCCTCGGCCAGGTCGACCGCGAGGCTGCTCGGCGCCGACACGGCGGCGAGCAGGGGCACGCCGGCCATCCAGGCCTTCTGGGTCAGCTCGAAGCTGGCCCGTCCGGAGACCAGCAGCAGGTGCCCGGCCAGCGGCAGCCGGCGTTCGCGGACCGCCCAACCGATCACCTTGTCGACCGCGTTGTGCCGGCCCACGTCCTCGCGCAGCAGGACCAACTCCCCGTCGGCCGTGAACAGGCCCGCCGCGTGCAGCCCGCCGGTGCGGTCGAAGCCGCGTTGCGCCGCGCGCAGCCGGTCCGGCAGCTCGACCAGCACCTCGGCCGGGACGGTGAGCGGATCATCCGCGACGGGGAAGAGCGAGCGGGTCCGGACGGCGTCGATGCTCGCCTTGCCGCACACGCCGCACGAGCTGGTGGTGTAGAAGTTCCGCGCCGGGTCGACGGTCGGCTCGGGCGCGCCGGGGGCGAGCACCACGTCCACCACGTTGTACGTGTTGGGCGTCTCGGCCCCCGCGCACAGCTGCGCGGTGCGGACGTCGTCCGTCGACCGGATCAACCCCTCGGTTAGCAGGAACCCCACCGCCAGGTCGAGGTCGTCGCCCGGGGTTCGCATGGTCACCGCCAGCGGGCGGCGGCGGCCCGGCCCGGCCGCGCCGACCCGGATCTCCAGCGGCTCCTCCACCGCGAGGGTGTCCGGCCGGCGGACCGACGTGCGGCCGTCGTCCGTCGCGTCGAGGTCGATCCGGAGTACGCGGCGTCGATCAGTGGCCCGTCCCATCCCGCCATCCTGCACCCCGCGCCGGGGCGTCCGCACGGCTACCGTGACCGGGTGGGCAGGTACGCGGCGGTGGTGCTGGCCGGTGGCGCGGCCCGGCGGATGGGTGGGGTGGACAAGACCACGCTGCCGGTCGGCGGCCGGCCGATGCGGGACCGGGTGCTGGCCGCCGTCGCCGACGCCGAGCCGCGGATCCTGGTCGGCCCGGCCGACGCGGTGCCGCCGGGCGTACGGGTCACCCGGGAGGAGCCGCCCGGCGGCGGTCCGGTGGCGGCCGCGGCGGCCGGGCTCGCCCTGCTCGATCCCGGTACGCCGCTCGTCGCCCTGCTCGCCGCCGACCTGCCGCTGCTCAGCCGGGAGGCGGTGGACGCCCTGCGGCACGAGCTGGACGGGCCGGGTGAGGCGGACGGGGTCTGCTACGTCGACGCCGACGGGCGGCGGCAGTCGCTCTGCGGGGTGTGGCGAGTGGCGCCCCTGCGGGCCGCCCTGGACCGGCTCGCCGCCGCGCGGGCCGGGACGCTCGCCGGCGCGTCCGTGCGTGCCCTGCTCGGCGAGCTGACCGTGCGGACGCTGGCCTGGGCCGGGCAGGGCCCGCCACCGTGGTTCGACTGCGACACTGACCAGGACGTACGCCGGGCGGAGGAGTGGGCGCGATGACGGTGATGGACGACTGGGTCACGGCGGCCTGCGCCGAGCTGAGCCTCGATCCGACTCAGGTGCCGGTGCCGATGGTGCTCGACCTGGCCAAGGACGTCGCCCACCAGGTGCTCCGCCCCGGCGCGCCGGTGTCCGCGTACCTGCTCGGGCTGGCCGTGGGTCGCGGCGCCGACCCGGCGGTGGCGGCGCAGCGGCTGAGCGCGCTGGCCGCGTCCTGGCCGGTGGGGCTGGGCGCGGAGACCGTCGACCCGTCCGCCCCCTGACCTCGCCGCCGGCTCAGTCGCCGGAGGTGCGGGGCGGCAGCGTCGCGGCCGGTTGTCCGATCACGGTCGGGCCTGATTCGACCCGCGCGGCCCGTGGGTAGGGTGACCGGAACGGACGGAGGCGATCATGACGGCAGACCACCCCTCGGCGCCGACCGCGGAGCCGCCCGGCGGCGCGCGCCCGCAGCCGGAGCAAGCGGAGCAGCCGGAGTCGATCCTGCTCGACGAGGCGAGCACCGCGGACCTGCGGGCCAAGGTGACCCACGCCTGGCAGGACTTCGCCCGGGCCCTCGCCGCGCGACTGCCCGCGCTGCCCACCGGCGCGCACGTCGAGCTGACCCTCGATCCGACCGCCTCCGGCACCGGTGACGCCGTCTACTCGATCGGGGTGGACGTGGGCGAGGACGGTCGCCTCTCGGCCCGCGCGGTGGGCAACGCGAGCCTGCCGCAGGGCTTCCGGCTGAACCGGGCCTCGGTGGCCGACATGATCGCGCTGGGCTGGTCGCCGCCGGGCGTCATCGAGGGCACCCGTGACTACTTCGGGCTGGAGGGTACGACCGCCGACTCCACCCGGATCGCGGCGCTGCTGTCCCGGACCCTGCGCGACGTCTACGGCGCCCCGCACCCGGCCTTCCTGGTCTACCTGATCCACGACGCGGAGGGCGAGCCGCTGCCCGGCGAGCCGCTCGGGACCGCCCGCAGCGAGTTCGGCCCGGACGCGGACGTCGAGGCCGACCTGGACGAGGCGCTGGCCCAGGCGGCCATCGCCGAGCCGGGGCAGGACGGCGTGCTGGCGCTGGAGGACCGGGTGCGGACGGTGGTGTCCGCGATGCTCAAGTCGGACTCCGACCGGCTGCAGGTCGACTCGGACGGTGACATCAACATCCGGGCCGGTTCCGCGATGGTCTTCGTCCGGGTGCGGGACAACCCGCCCCTGGTGGACGTCTTCTCCCCGGTGCTCACCGAGGTCGAGCCGACCGAGCGGCTCTACGTGCGGCTCTCCGAGCTGACCAACCGGATGCCCATCGGTCGGCTCTACTGCGCCGACGACACCGTCTGGGCGTCGATCCCGGTCTTCGGCCGCAACTTCCAGGCCACCCACCTCATGCTGGCGGTGCAGGTGATGACGGGGCTCGCCGACGAGTTGGACGATCGCCTGCACGGCGAGTTCGGCGGCAAGCGGTTCTTCGGCGAGGGCGACAAGCCGGTCCGCCGTGACGAGGGCGAGCACCGCACCGGCATGTACCTCTGACAGCCCCGCGCCGCCGCCCGCGACCCGGCGTCGAGGGGACGGCGCCGGTCGGGGCGTGGTCAGCCGGCGGACGGGCCGACGCCGGGTGACTCCACCAGGCGGGAGAGCACGATGGTGCTCCGGGTCGAGGTCACGAACGACTCGGCCCGCAACCGCTCCAGCGCCGCCTCCAGGTGTGCGATGTCGGCTGCCCGCAGGTGGACGAGCGCGTCCGCCTCGCCCGAGACGGTGTAGGCGCCGACCACCTCGGGGTGCCGGCGGGCCGCGACGCCGATCTGCGCCGGGGTGGTGCGGCCGGCGCAGAACAGCTCCACGAACGCCTCGGTGGTCCAGCCGACGGCGGCCGGGTCGACGACGGCGGTGAATCCCCGGATGACCCCGGTGGCCCGCAGTCGATCGACGCGTCGCTTCACCGCCGGGGCGGAGAGTGACACCCGGGTGCCGATGTCGGCGTACGAGGCGCGGGCGTCCGCGACGAGCAACGCAATGATCCGCTGGTCAACGGCGTCGATCTGCAACGTTCCGCCTCTGGGAAGCAATGGTTGTGGCTGTTACCAAAGTTCCACGATACCTACTCTTGGTCACCGTGAACCAGCAGCGAGTGCCGCGAAAGCGGACATATCTCATGTGCTCTCCGGAGCACTTCGCGGTCGAGTACGCGATCAACCCGTGGATGGACGTGACCACCCCGGTCGACCCGGAGCTGGCCGTGAAGCAGTGGGACCGGCTGCGCGAGACGCTGGTCGGTCTCGGCCACGAGGTGCACCTGCTGACGCCGGAGCGCGGCCTGCCCGACATGGTCTACGCGGCCAACGGCGCCTTCGTGGTGGACGGCACGGCGTACGGCGCTCGCTTCAAGCACGAGCAGCGGGCCGCCGAGGCTGCGGCGCACCGGGCGTTCTACGAGGCGCAGGGCTGGCGCTTCATCGCGCCGAGTGAGACCAACGAGGGCGAGGGCGACTTCGCGTACGTCCCGGAGGCGCACGGCGGGCTGATCCTCGCCGGGCACGGCTTCCGCACCGAGCTGCCCGCGCACGCCGAGGCGCAGGAGGCGCTCGGCCGGCCGGTGATCTCGCTGCACCTGGTCGACCCGCGCTTCTACCACCTGGACGTGGCGCTCGCCTCGATCGACGACGGCAACATCGCCTACTACCCGGGCGCCTTCTCGGCCGCCAGCCAGCGGGTCCTGGCGCAGCTGTTCCCCGAGGCCGTGGTGGCCGACGACGAGGACGCGCTGGCCTTCGGCCTGAACCTGGTCAGCGACGGCCTGAACGTGGTGCTGAACAGCGAGGCGACCCGGCTGGCCGGCAAGCTGAAGTCGATCGGCTACCGCCCGGTGCCGGTCGAGCTCGCCGAGCTGAAGAAGGGCGGCGGCAGCGTGAAGTGCTGCATCGCCGAGCTGCGCCACTGACCCGGCGCGGGGCGCGTACGAGCAGGGGTCGCCTCCCGCGGTGGGAGGTCGGCCCCTGGTGTGGTGATCGCAGCGGTGCGGTCAGCCCAGCGTGGCCAGCTCGTTGATGACGACGTTCGACAGCACCTGACCGTCGCGCTGCACCTGGCGCAGGTACCACTTCTGCTGGGGCGTCCGCGGCTGGTTGAACTGCCAGATGCCGCGCGGGCTGTCGATCTGCCCGAGCTTGCCCAGCGCGAGGTTGACCTGCTGCGGGTTCAGGTTGTCGCCGGCCAGGCCGATCGCCTGGTGCAGCACCTGCGCGGCGTCGTACGACGCCATGGCGTAGGTGGTCGGCGAGATGTTGTGCTTCTTCCGGTAGGCCGAGGCGAACACCCGGTTGGCGACGTTGTTCAGGTCGGCCGAGTAGTTCAGCGCCGTCTGGATGTTGAGCGCGTCGTTCTTGAGGGTGTCCAGCGCGGCGCCCTCGGTGAGGAAGCCCGGGGCGTAGACGGGGCCCCGGTAGCCCTCGTTGCGCAGCTGCTTGACGAACTCGACACCGGCGTCACCGGCGAAGAAGCAGAAGATCGCGGTGGGCTGCCGGTTGCGGGCCTTGCGGATGTCCTGGACGAACGCCGTCTTGCCGGGGTTGAGGGTGGCGGTGGTCCAGACCACGTCGCCGATGATGCGCGGGTCGCTGGCGCCGAACTCCTGCCGGAAGCCGCGCACCACGTCCGGGGCGCCGACGTTCTCCGGCATGATCATCACGACCCTGCTGCTGGCCGGCAGGCGGTCCTTCAGGTAGCGGCCCAGCGCGCGGCCCGCCTCGTCCAGCACGTACGAGGTGCGCCAGATGTAGACGACGCTCTGCAGGCTGCTCGGCGAGGCGTTCGAGCCGATCAGCGGCACCCGCGCCTCCTCGACCATGTCGCGGACGCCCAGCATGGCCGCCGAGTTGACCACACCGGTCAGCGCCAGCGCGCCCTGCTTCAGCAGGCCGTCGACGGCCGCCTGGGCGCTCTTCGCGCCGTCGCCCTCGTCGGCGGTGATCAGCGTGACCGGGTGCCCACCGAGCTTCTCGTCGTGCAGGTCGAGGAAGAGCTGGAACCCGTTCGTGATCTCCTCGCCGATCGCCTTCAATCCGCCGGCCTGGGGAGCGATCAGGCCGATCTTGATCGGGCTCTTGGGGCTGGCCGCCGGTCCGCCCTCGGTGTCGTCGCCGCATGCCGCGACGAGGCCGGTCGTACCGAGCGCGCCCAGCAGTTGGAGTGCCCGCCTGCGGTTCATCTGCGACACCGGGATCCTTCCCAATATGTGAGCAGGGTTCTTCGCCCCCTCGGCGTTCTACCTGGTCGGCGACGCTGCGTCAATCGGCCAATGATCACCGTGTAGGGACTGCAACGCGGCCACGACGATTGGCCAGGCCACCGACTCGGGGTCGATAAGTGCGAAATGCTCACACTCGGGCAGCTCAATAAGGGAGATATCGGCACCCTCGGCCCGGGCGGCGGCGACGAAATCCCGGCTCAACTCCACCGGCACCTGCCGATCCTGGGCCCCGTGGATGACTACGGTGCGTGTTTGCGTCGGTACCAGAACTCGCGGGTCGGCTGCCGCGTACCGCTCCGGCACGTCGTCCGGACCCCCGCCCAGCAGCGCGGCCACGGCGCCCTCGTCCAGGTCCCGCCGGTACGCCTCGGCGAGGTCGGCCACCGGGGCGAGCGCCAGCACACCGCCGACCGTCGTCGGCGCGGTCCCGGCGACGTGGAGCGCGAGGTGCCCGCCCGCCGAGTGGCCGACGAGGATCGGGGCCTCCGCCGACACCCGGCCCGGCAGCGCCGCGGCGGCAAGCCGCGGCAGCGCCGAGATCCCGCTCACCACGTCGGTGAGGGTGCCTGGCCAGCCACCGCCCGGCTGCCCGGTGCGCCGGTACTCCAGCTGCGCCACCGGATGCCCCATTGCGGCCAGGGCGGCGGCCAACGGGCCCGTGTGTCGCCGGTCGTACTCGGCTCGCCAGAAGCCGCCGTGGATCACCACGACCAGGGGCCGCGCCGGGCCGGTCCCCGCCGGAGCACGGAGGTCGGCGATCTGCTCCGGGTGGTCGCCGTACGCCACGGTCAGGTCGGGTTCCGGGGCGGGCCGGGTGAGAACGGCACGCGGGTCGGCGGGCATGGCGCGACGGTAGCGCGCCGGTCGGGTGGTTCGCCGCCGGGGAGCCGGTCCCGGCACGCATGGGTGGGGGCCGCTGGGTAAAGATGGATCCCATGACCGAAGCGCTCTCCGCTGGACAGAACGACGAGCCGGGCCGCGAGGACACCGGTCACTCCGGCACGGTGGTGGTGGTCGGCCCGGACGGCCAACCCGTCGGCACCGTGCAGACCGACGAGGGGCCGGGCGAGGACCCGACCCGACTGGTCGAGCAGCCGGCCAAGGTGATGCGAATCGGCAGCATGATCAAACAGCTGCTGGAGGAGGTCAAGGCCGCCCCGCTCGACGACGCGAGCCGGCACCGCATGCGGGAGATCCACGAGCGGTCGATCGTCGAGCTGAAGGAGGGCCTCGCGCCGGAGCTGCGCGAGGAGTTGGAGCGGATCTCGCTGCCCTTCACCGAGGAGGGCGCGCCCAGCGAGGGCGAACTGCGGATCGCCCACGCCCAGCTGGTCGGCTGGCTGGAGGGTCTGTTCCACGGCATCCAGGCGGCGCTGGTCGCCCAGCAGATGGCAGCCCGCGTCCAGCTGGAGCAGATGCGCTCGGGCCGGCAGGCGCTGCCGAGCGGCCCCGGCGGGATGGTGCCCGGCATGCCGGGCATGGGGCAGCCGTCGGGCGAGGGCCACAACACCGGGCAGTACCTCTGATCTGATCCGCCCGCCGCGCCCTCGGCGGGGCGCGGCGGCTCGGTCAGCCCACGTCGAAGATCTTTTCCAGGTACGCCGCCACGCCGTCCTCGGAGTTCGCCGCGGTCACCTCGTGCGCGACCTCCAGGACGGTGGGGTGGGCGTTCGCCACCGCCACCGACCGGCCGGCCCAGGCCAGCATCGGCACGTCGTTGGGCATGTCGCCGAAGGCCAGCACGTCCCGGGCGTCGATGCCGAGCCGCTCGCAGTACCAGGCCAACCCGGCCGCCTTGGTCACCCCGGCGGCGGAGATCTCGACCAGGCCGGACGTGGACGAGTGGGTCGCCTCGGCCAGGCCCCGCAGCGCCGTGCCGATCAGCTCGACGAACGCGTCCGGGTCCTGCTCCCCGGCCCGGGCGAGCAGCTTCACCGCCGGCGCGGTCAGCAACTCCTCCGGCGTCTCGACGGCCCGGATCGCGTCGTGGTCCGCGTCCCAGCGCAGCGGGTAGTGCGCCTCGTGCCGCATCTGCCGGCTGTCGCTGATCTCCACCGCGAACGTGATGCCCGGGACCTCGGCGCGCAGTCGGCGGGCCACCTCGGCGAGCAGCTCCGGCGCCAGCGGGTCGGCCCGCAGCACCTCGTCGTTCGTCGGGTCGTACACCACCGCGCCGTTCGCGCAGACCGCCGGCAGCGGCTCGGCGAGCTGGTCGTAGATCATCTTTAGCCAACGGATCGGCCGCCCGGTGACCAGCACGACCGGCGTGCCCTGTGCGGAGATCCGGGCCAGGACCCCGGCGGTGCGCGGACTGAGCGTCCGGTGGTCCCGCAGCAGCGTGCCGTCGATGTCGGTGGCGACCAGTGCCGGTGTCTCTCCCATCACCGGGAGAGTAGTCGGTCGAGGTAGACGGCCACCCCGTCGTCGTCGTTGCGCAGGGTCACCTCGTCGGCGGCGGCGCGGACGGCCGGGTGGGCGTTGGAGACGGCCACCCGGGACCAGCCGGCCCACCCGAACATGGGCAGGTCGTTCGGCTGGTCGCCGAAGACCAGCACGTCGTCGGGGTCGACGCCGAGGGCCTCGGCGACCACGGCCAGCCCGCTGGCCTTGTCCACCCCGGGCGGGCAGATCTCCACGAACCCGAGCCCGGCCTGGGTGAGCGTCGCCACCTCGGCGGGCACGATCCGGCGGGCCACCTCCAGCAGCTCGTCCACGTGGTGGTCGGCGGTCCGCGCGAACGCCTTGATCACGTCGGTGGAGAGGCACTCCGCCCGCGTCCGCGCCTCGAACCGGTCCTGGTAGGGCCAGCTCGGGTGGTAGTCGCCCCACAGCGGGGCATCGTGCTCGTCGGACGCCTCCACCATCACGGTGAGCGGGCCGACCTCGGCCTCCAGATCGGCCAGCAGCCGCGCGAGCACCTCACCGGGGAGGCGTTCGTCCCGGAGCACCACCGGCCCGGCCGGGTCGCTCTGGTCGACGACGCGCCCGCCGCCGGCCATCACGAGGAAGTCGGCCGCACGGATGTCGTTGCGGGTCAGCTCGGTCAGCCGGGGGCCGCGGCCGGTGGCGCCGACCACCGGAATCCCGGCGGCCCGCACCCGGTCGAGCACCCCGTGGGTGTACGCGGACACCGTGTCGTCGCTGCGGACGAGTGTGCCGTCGAGGTCGGTGGCGATCAGCTTGGGCAGTCCCGGGCGGGTCATGGTTCCTCCTTCGCCCGCCGCCGTCGCAACCAGCCGTTTTCGTGGTCGATCGTCGACCCGGAGTGACGGCGGGCAGCAACCGTACCTCGCCCGACGGGTCGTAACCATGGCTTCCAGGCGAATCGAACGCCAACCCCCGGCGCCGGTCCGGTGCCGGCTCACCGGGGGTCGGACGGGGGGTGTCCCTATGGGTTTCGTCAAGCGGGGACGGGGCTGGTGGGGCGGGGTTGGTAGGGGATCTTGTCGCGGAGCATGGCGAACAGGACGTC